>JBGCCY010000118.1:0-8394 GCA_045104975.1 Saprospiraceae bacterium | reverse complement strand
AAAATTTCGACAGTAAATTACGAATATAAGTTCTTGTTCATATTTATTAGGTAAATAAAATAAAAAAACGGAGTATCAATTAAAAATGATACTCCGTTTATTGGAATTTAATTATTCTAAAAAAAACTAATCTCTCACCTTAACAAATCGTTTAGTTGAATTCTTCCCTTGCGCAGTAGGAATATAAACTGAATAAAATCCTCCAGGCAAATCTGAAATAGAAATTCGAGTTACATTTTTACCTTGTTCCAAAAGTAAGATTTCGTTTTTCATCAAAGCACCTCTTGCATCAAAAATTTGCAATTCTACTTCTTGTTCGATGGAACTTTGGATCGTCGTGTAGATAAAATCCATCGCAGGATTTGGATGTAATTTTTCAATCATTAATTGTTCTAAATCAAGTTGATTAGGCACTTGAGCGATCAAAGAATTATTGACATTTGGATTAGTTACAGTTGAACCACAAGGAATCTCAACAATGTATTTACGGGAGTTAAAAAAGTTACTCCAACTCCATGCACCATTCCAACTATGCATCACAACAAAATCCATATTATCAGAATTTTCATTGCAAAAACCACAGATGTCAAAGTTGGTAAAATTAACTGGTTCTCCACTCGACCATTCCAAAGTACCTTCTGTTCCATAATCATTCAATCCTATATAAACTAACTCTCCAAGGTTAGGAAAAATAAAATCATTTTCTGCTTGAGAATTAATTGTTGCAAGATTTCCACCAAGTGCTTCAGCAGCAGCTTGGGCATCCACAGGTTTGGCCGCATCATTAGAAAGGAAATAAGCAGATCCATTAAATTCTCCTATTGAAATATATCCTGGCAACGAAGTTGGGCAGCCTCCTCCACCGTCAGATGTAATTTCAAATGCAGCCGTAAGAGTATTGTTATTTTCGTCAGATTCTATGATCGCTCCAAATGGATCAGCCACTAAAAGCATATAATAATTTCCATCTGGAAGATTTGGAACGGTGATAGCGCCAGCTATATTAGGATCTGTTCCAACCACCGTATTGGCAGTTTGAATAGTTCCTGCTGGAATATCATCAGTACTTAATACTGTATCAGTTGAAATAAATGCAACTATTGAGTAGGTATTATTGGCTGGTGCTGTTCCTATATTTAATAAATCAAATTCAAAATTTTCAATTGCTCCAACGGTAGTACTCGTTGTTAGATTTTCCAAATTTTCCAAAGTTAAATCAGGTAGGTTTGGAGATCCACCACAATCTGGCTCAAAAAACCCATCAGAAGTCATGCTTAAAATAGTCCAATCTGGATTTTGCGAAAATGATTTTCCAAAAATAAATCCGCCATCTTCCGCAGCGATAGATTCATCATTAATAAAATTTAAAACTTCCGCAGGCGTCTCTCTCGACCAAACCAAATTCCCATCTGCATCAAAACGCTCGTGCAGATGAATAAATGTCGCAGGTGCAAAACCTAAATGGTATCGATAAAAAATTACCACACCACCATCGTTAGTAGGAATCGCATTGACAATAAAAGATCGGTAAGCATTCCCCGCAAAAGATGCTCCCGCAGCAAAGCTCCAACTTAAATCTCCAGTATTAGTATCATAAGCAGAAAGAAAGCCTTGGAATGAATTATTACTATTTCTTCTAAGATAGAATCGACTACCGTCTCCACTTTCTCCAATAATATCTCGCTTTTCAGAGGGAGGGTCACCCGTTCCATTGTTAATCACCCAGCCTAGATTACCTTGTTGATCTACCTTAGCTACAAATGGTCCACCATCAAAGTAATTAATATAGTAATTGCCATCAATACTCTCTCCATATACATTCCCAATTGTTCCTGTGTCAGTATTTACATCTAGTGCTTTTTTCCAAATAAGATTTCCACTCAAGTCTGTTTTTGCAGCTACTAAGAAATCGTTTGGCCCGCTATTACTTACGATAATAATTTCATCATCTAACGATTTTAATTGCATAGGACTATATAAATCAAAGCCAGTCATATCTAAATCAGAAGACCATACTTCAGTTCCTGCAGCATCATATTTTACCAAATTAATCACATCATTCCCAACTATTTTGGCAGAATAGAATACGTTATTTTCTTTGTCCCAATAATTCCCTTGATTTCCCAAGTTAGGACTAAGCACTAATTGTTGAACAGTAGCAGAAACTTCTGAACCATCTGCCTTGTCTCTCAAATGATTAATTATTTCAAGATCTGGTGTAGACAATAAATTAGAACTGATCATTTGATAACCACCATCGACTTCTTTAAATTCACTCAACGGCAAATATGTTCCATTACCTGAAGCATCAAACGTTACCTGAAAACTACACTCATCATTTCCACTACCTCCACCACAAGGAACTTCCATGATGTATTTTCTATTATTATAAAAATTAGAAAAACTCCACTCTCCATTCCAAGGTGCCATGATCACAAAATCCATATCAGCTGAATTTTCATTACAAAAACCACAAGGATTTATATTGTCAAACGTAAACGCTTCTCCATTAAACCATTCCAAATTTCCTTCCGCATCGTAATCATTCAACCCAATGTAAGTCATCTCAGAAATGTTTTGTTGGATAAAATCATTCTCCTCTTGCGAACTAATCGTGGCTAAATATCCACCATTCGATTCCGCAACGGCTTGCGCATCTGTTGGTCTAGAAACATCATTGGAAATATAATATTTGCTATCACCAAATTCTCCTAGCGTTGTAAATCCTGAAAAATCTCCTGGACATCCTCCACCTGTATTCATAGGATTGACAGTAATCGTAAAACTACAAGAAATTCCATTTTGGCAATAAGTAGTCGATCCTCCAAAAAAGGAAACAAAATCAATTTCAGTTGTCCCTATTGGAAAAACACTTCCACTCGCTGGACCTGAAACTTGAACTGGTGCTCCAGGTATACAAGTCGTTGGAGAAATAGTTGGAAGACCAAAATTGACAACGGCTCCATCCGCAGAAGTAGCATCAACTGTTATATCATCAGGACAATTGATCCCACCATAAAGTCCATTTACTTCGAGTTCGTAATAACACTCTTTTTCATTTCCACAAGCATCTGTAATGATATAAACAATATAATAATCAATCCATGCAGTAACAAAACTTCCAGAAGATGGACCGCTAACCTGCTCAATAGAAACAATTCCACCAGGGCAATCAGTCGTCGCAGTTGGTGTTGTCCAATTCACAATATTTCCCGAAGGGTCAGAAGCTTCTACTTGCAAATCATTTGGATCAATATTCAAATCACAATTCACTTGCAGACCAGTTGGTGGAGTAACACCACAAGGAATCTCAACAAGATATTTACGAGCATTCCAAAAGTTAGAAAAACTCCATCCTCCTGCTCCCCAAGGTTCTTTTACCACATAATCCTGGTTCTCAGAATTACTTGCACAAAAACCACAAGGATCAATATTCGTATATCCAACAGGATCACCATTGAACCATTCAAAAGTTCCTTCAATCGTTGCATCGTTTAATCCGATGTAGGTTAATTCATTTATATTTTGAAAAATAAAATCATCTTCGGCTGTATCATCAATGACAGCTAAATATCCTCCAAGTGCCTCCGCTGCGGCTTGCGCATCTGTCGGCTTTGCATTATCAATTGAAAGATAATAATTATGCCCATTGAGTTCCCCTACATTGGTATAACCGAGGATGGTTGGAGCACATTGGCTTTGAATAATATTTGGGAAAAATAGAATGCCAACTATGGCAAGAAAAATTAATCTTTTCATAAAAGTGTTTGTTTTAAATGATTGAGTTTTTTTTTTTTTTATATTAGCCTTTGGAAAGTAGTTTATAGATAATCTAAGCTACAGTTTCACAGAAAAACATTTTTTAAATTTTTCCAAAAAAAAAATAGACCATATTTTAATGAAGTCTAATAATTCATTGACTTTTAATGAAAATTTTCCAAAAAAATGTATTTCTTATTCGCAAAAATATAAAATCATTTTATAGGCCGGCAGGAGTATTTATAAAATGTTAATAAATTCAGGCAAAACTATTTTAGCCATAGAGAAAACAGAGGAGGAACACAGAGAGAATGGAGTTCTCTATTTTATCTGTGGTTAAAATCAATTTTAAGTAAGTATAATTTAGCTCTATTCTTTCGTTCGAAAATATTCTTTAACCAAAATATTACTCCATCGAATCAATTTTATGCGCCACCAACGCAAACAAAAAATATGATCCAATTCCCGAAAGACTTAAAATAGTTTTATCTAAAAATGCAGGTACAGGTTCTGCAAAAACTTGAGAAGCATGAATTAATAACAATACAATTACAAAAATGACAATTCCATTTCTCTTCTTTTTGGATGTTGTTTTTATAGCATTCATATAAACCCAAGTTCCTATTGCCAACAGAATGGCCTCCAATCCAAATGCAATATATTTATAGTTCCATAATCCAAAACCTAACTTAGTTGATTCGTCACTCCAGATTGGTAAATCAGGTGTATGCACCGGCAAGTCAAAAAACCAATGCGAAGCAATTACCGTCGCCATCACCCAAGCTACCTCTGGTCTTTTTTTCCAAAATACTTTTCCAAAAATATAGCCTACTCCTGCCCACAAAAAAGTAGATAATAAACTATGAGTAAATGGCATATACTCTAAGTGAAAATGATTCGTCGCAGTATAATGTTCCACCACATTCAGTCGTTCGACTCCAAGCAATACAAATGAGAAAAAGAAAATATCAACAAGTTGTGCTCCGATAAATAACCAACCAAGAGATAGTTTTTTGTCATATTTCTTCAAAGCGAGACTTGCTGCATAATGTCCTACGTACATATTTTTCCCTTTTTAATAATTTGTAAATGTCGTGTTACAAACTTATTACCATAACTAGTAATTTTCCTCCACCAACCTTTTCGAGATCCACCAATAATTCCCCGCAGGATCCATTACACCTCCTTGTCGATCTCCATAATCCATATCGGAAGGTGGAAAAATTTCGGTTGCTCCATTCTCAATGGCATTTTTTTGCAAGGCATCAGGATCATCTGTGTATAAATAAAATGCCGTACGCATGCCTACAAAATCCCCAGCAGCTTGCCCCAACATAAAACAAGAATCCCCAATTTTCATAATGCAATTTCTAATCACTCCACTTTCTTCATCAACCGTTCGATCAATCTCTTCTGCATAAAATGCTTTTTTTAAAAAATCAATTAAGCCTTGCGGATCTTCCGTCATAAGGTAAGAACTAATTGTTCCAAAACCAGAAGGACGAAATGTGTCGTAAATTTGATTCATCATTTTTTATTTTTTGATTACACTTTTGCTTGGTAAATTTAATCAATTAAAAAGGAAAGACTGTTCCCCATAGAATATCAACAGTCTTTCTTTTTTTTACAGTAATAATTTTTACTAATTTTGAGAAAAAAACGCTACATGCAAATCGAACTTATTCTTTCCTTTTTATTGGCTTCTGTTTTATTAACTTTTATGCCGGGACCTGACAATATTTTTGTTTTAACCGAAAGTATCACCAAAGGTCAAAAAAATGGAATTGCCATTTCCATCGGACTTTGCACAGGCGTTTTAATTCATACCTTAGCCGCCGCGACAGGACTTTCCATCGTCATCCAAAAATCAGCTCTTGCATTTTCTGTCATAAAATATTTAGGCGCAGTCTATTTATTTTACTTAGCGTTTATGGCTACCAAAGAAAAACCAATGGAAGTTGCTTTGGGAAAAAAGTCAACAGAAAAAAAATTCCAACTATTTCCATTGATTAGAAAAGGATTTTTGATGAATGTCTTAAATCCAAAAGTCTCTTTATTTTTTATCGCCTTTCTTCCGCAATTTATCAGCCCAAATGGAATTAACATTACAGTTCAAATGATTATTCTTGGATTAATTTTTATGGTGCAGGCTTTAGTAATTTTTAGTATGATTTCCATTTTGGCAAGTCAACTGACTGGTTATGTGAATAGTTCAAAATTTTGGAAAATTACGAAGTGGAGTAAAGTTGTAGTATTATCTATTTTGGGATTAACCTTAGCATTGTCTGGGAAATAAAAATGTAAAAAGCCATCAATCAAATAATGATTGATGGCTCTTCATATTTTTGTAAAGATATTAGCGACAGCGTTACAAAACTAACATCCTCCTGCTGATTGAATCAAAATCCCTCCTTCTACTTTCTTCAAAGTAATATTCATCCCACTTCCAAAAAAAGTAATTTCATTCTCCCCAACACTAGAAAGTTGAATACTTCCTCCAAAGCTCTCATTTCCTTTATTCATTTTCTGCTTATATTCTATCCCCATCAAAGCATTCAAAAAAAGATAGCCTTCCTCCAAACTAATATCTTTAATCTTAAGGTTAAGATATCCTGAGAAACTTTCATCAACAGTTTCATAAGAAGAACCATTTTTAAAAGTAAGCAAATAGCTCGAAGAATGTCCTTTGTCAGAATCTCTAGCATTATCATCAAAGTCTAACATGGTTTCTTTTTTCTCATTTTTAAGGCCTCCCCAATTTTCTTTTCCATAGAGTTTTAATGTTTCTAAAGTTAAGTAAGGTATAGTCTCTGCACTTTTGGTTATCGTTGGAAACTTACCTAAGTAGCCATCAAAAACATAACCTTCTTCATTACCATATTTAACTTGCACCCAAAATCCATCTATTTCCCAAGACGCTGAGTTGCTACGACTCATCGTGTAGCTAAACTTATGTGCATTGATTTGATTATCAATTACAGTCACTTTTTCGCCATAGGGAATATTAACTATTTTACTAGATTTAGCATCAGGTTGAGAACGTAAATTTAATCCTGAAATAGCCCAAATATATAAATCATCATTAGATTTATAATCGCTAACCCCAAAAGATGGGAATAAAAAAATAAGACTTAATAGAAAAGTAAATAGAGTTTTCATTGAAAAATAATTTAAGTTTTTTTGGAAAATTTAAATACTACTTGAAATAGTACTTTTTTGGTTGGCGTGGTTATTTTCAATATTTTCAAAAACCAAACCAATCCTCTTTTTCGAAAAAACTCTTTTCTTTAAAATCACAAAAATTCATTTTCTCATTCATCATTTTAATTAACTTGGTTCTAGGACAAATCCTTTGGGAAGAGAAAAAACTTTCAGAAATTAAAGAACCTAATTTCAAATTCCTTGTTTCACCTTTTATGAAAAAGCAATATATATTTTTCACCTCCTTCCTCGTTTTATTTTTTGCTTGCCAAAAAAAATATGACTTACCTCCTATCGTCGAAAATACTGATTGGAAAACAAAAGTCATATCACCCTATCCTCAAAATCTTACCGGTGATCCCGACAGCGGTTTTTACTACTTGACTCATGGTGCATATTTAGGTTCGGGAATTCCATATGACTTAATGAAAAAACGAGTCGAACGCAATCGAGAGAAATTCGCTCGAAAATCAGGACTAGCATCGGAATATGGTTTTGCTGTTTTTGAAACGGTGCAAGGAGTCGAAGTGATGAATGGAACTTGCTTTAGTTGCCATGCTGGAAAAGTAAATGGCGAAGTAATTTTAGGTCTTGGAAACTCACTCAATGACAACCAAACCAACTTAACCGTTCCTGCCAAATTAATGAATTGGCGAGTACGCAAAAAATATAAAAAGGACTCGCTCACCATTGCTGCCTTCGATGACTTTGGCAATTATTTCAAACTCATGGCACCTTACATTCATACCGAAAATCCTGGCGTAAATCCTGCCGCTCGAATTGCGGAAGCCTGCATGCGTTATCGAGATCCTGTAGATTTGAGTTACACCGATGAACCACAATATGATGTACATGAATATAATTTAGCTAGTGACATTCCTGCGCTTTGGCATATGCAGAAGAAAAATGCATTGTACTACACCGCAGTTGGTCGCGGTGATTTTACCAAATTATTATTTCAAGCTTCGGTCTTAGGAATCAAAGATAGCACCGCAGCGAGAGTCGCTCAAGAGAAATTCGTTCACATCGCCGCATGGATTAACTCAATTGAGCCTCCGAAGTATCCAGGCAAAATTGATTTGGATTTAGCAGCGCAAGGCAAGCAAGTTTTTCAAAAAAAATGTAAAGGTTGCCATGGTACTTATGGTGAACGGGAAACCTACCCGAACAAAGTTGTTTCGATTAAAAAAATAGGAACAGACCCACTATATGCCAGCTATGGAGCGGATAGTAAAATCGTGGATTGGTACAATAAAAGTTGGTTTGCACAATCGGAACCTCGATCTTGGTTCGAGCCTGAGCGTGGATATATTGCGCCACCTTTGGATGGAATTTGGGCGACTGCTCCCTACTTGCACAATGGTTCGGTTCCTACGATTTATCATGTTTTAAAAAGTAGTGCTCGTCCCGAAAAATGGAAAAGATCGCAGGATT
>JBGCCY010000117.1:0-9566 GCA_045104975.1 Saprospiraceae bacterium | reverse complement strand
ACTGCGACAAAATGTGAAGAAGAGAAGAAAGATTTAAAAACTGGTAATGAGCCAATTGAAGAAGTTATAGAAGAACCCACGGTTGATTTGAGTGTTCAAGTAGGGGCAACTCAAATGGGCGAATATCTTTCAATATTGAAAGGTAAAAATGTCGCTTTACTTGTCAATCAAACTTCAACTATTGGAGAAACACATCTTGTAGATACCTTGTTACAAAAAGGAATTTCTATCAAAAAAATATTTGCACCCGAACATGGTTTTCGTGGTGAAGCTGATGCTGGTGAAAAAGTAAAAGATGGAAAAGATGCCAAAACAGGTATCCCTTTAATTTCTCTTTATGGAAAAAATAAAAAACCAAGTGTCGAACATTTGAAGGGAATCGATATCGTTGTTTTTGATATTCAAGATGTGGGTGCTCGATTTTATACCTACATTTCTTCCATGAGTTATGTGATGGAAGCATGTGCGGAGAATAATATTGATTTTATGGTATTGGATCGACCGAACCCGAATGGACATTTTGTTGATGGGCCAGTTTTAAAAAAAGAATATCAGTCATTTGTGGGATTACATCAAGTTCCTGTGGTGCATGGTATGACGGTAGGTGAGTACGCTCAGATGGTCAATACTGAAGGTTGGTTGAAAGGTGGAGTAAAATGTAATTTGATTGTTGTAAAATGTGAAAATTACGATCATAAAACATTTTATGAACTCCCAATTAAACCTTCTCCCAATTTGCCCAATAATCGTTCGATCTATTTATATCCTTCCCTTTGCTTTTTTGAAGGAACAATTGTGAGTGCTGGTCGAGGAACGGATAAGCAATTTCAAATTTATGGACATCCTGATTTTAAACAAGGTGATTTCACTTTTACACCCAGCCCCATGCCTGGGGCGAAGTATCCAAAATTTGATGGAGAGGAATGTAATGGTTATGATTTAACGAAATTAGACTTGGAAGAATTTCAAGAAATGGGCAGGTTGAATTTGAGATATTTAATGCATTTTTATAAAAACTTTGATAACAAAAAGGACTTCTTTTTAGAAAATAAATTCTTTGATACTTTAGCTGGAAGTGCCACTTTACGATGGCAAATAATTAATGGAAAAAGTGAGGAAGAGATTAGAAAGAGTTGGCAAGAAGATTTGAATGATTTTAAAAAAATTAGAGTGAAGTATTTATTGTATGATGATTTTATCAAAGGATAAAATTTTTATAATTATCCGTGACAAGGTTTGAAACTCTACCGTATGCACACTTATAGGAAGTGATTTTTTTGCCACGAATTAACACCAATTTCTGGAAAACATTACACATAGTTTAATTCACGAATGAATTTCAACAAGTTGAAATTGGCGAAATTCTACGAAATCTTTACTGTTTTGACTTTCATAGAATTTCGCAAAATCTGATTGGTCAGATTCAATTAGGGATTCAGATTGTTATCGTCAAAAATTCGAGTAATTCGTGTTAATTTGTGGCAAAAAATTATATCGCCCATAAGTGTGCATACGGTAGGGTTTGAAACCGTGTCACGGATATTCTGAAAAACAGAATTCAATTTTCAGGAAAATGGAAATGATCTTTTCTTTTATAAATCTTTGACACGGTATTGAACTGTGCCACAGAGAAGAGTTTTATAAAACTATCTCATACTCCGAAAATGAATCTCGCCAATCTTCAATCGTTTGCGGAAGATCTTCTTTCCTTTGCTCATCATTCGTAAAATATTTCACTTGAAATTGATCAGTTATTTCATCATAAATAATGACTGCTGCCCAGAATATCCCCTTGCCATTTTTCATGATAATTGCCTCATTGGTTGAAGCCAAGCCAATTACATTCCCAGCAAAGACAGTTGCATCAAAGTCATCTTTTTCGTTTTTGGGAAAAGCAACAATATCCTGCATATTGAATGCGAAATCTTCATATCTATCTCCCACAAGTTTTATAAAAAGCGCACGTTGATCCTTGGTTTGAAAAATACTATTTTTTTTCCCGTAGGATAATTCAGGTTCTTTGTGGGAAAAATAATTTTCATATTTTCCATTCGCATGTGCTCGCATTCCAAAACCACAGGCCCAGTTACTTGATTTTTGATCTATTAAAACAAGGCTATCATGTTTTTGAAAAACTAAAAAACAAGTTTCCAAATTATCAAAAATTGGATTTTCAAAAGTAGCGATTCCTCCATTTAATTTAGCCGTACCTTCCAAGAGACCACTATGCCCACCATTGAAAATCTCTAATCCAAAATCAACAGTTTTGTCAGTTACATTTCCCAAGATCAACATGCCTGGACTCTGTGCTTCATTTCGATACCAAGCACCAGTCCAACCTGTGGTATCTTTTATTGATATTTCTGTTAATATATAATTCATTGATGTAGAGCTATCTGCATTGCTCCAATTCCCTTTGATGTTGGAAAGTTCAGCAAGACTTCCGGTAAATTTCCCTGTAAAATCATCTCCAGCAAACTCATCCATACTGAAGGTTTCATCTAAATTTAATTCGCCAGATAACTCAATTTTTTGCGGAATTTGATTTCCTTTTTTATCCGTTTTGACTTGATCCGAATAAAAATAGTAACCTCCTAAATTACCATTGGACCAATTAATCAAAACTAATTCAATGGGATATTTATCGCCAATTTTGCCTTGGTATTTTTTGATAAAAGCATCAGTTGGTGCGACAGGAATATTTTCAGTAGCTGCTTCTTGAGGAGGAGTTGAAGGTGAAGTAGGTTCTTTTGGTTTTTCATTTTTACAAAAAGAAAAAGAAAAAATCATTAAAAATAGAAACCCCATTTTTTTCATGGACAATTTTGTTTTATAGTTCTAAGACAAATTTTGTGTTTTAATAATAAGCTGAAACGAAAGATAATTTAAAAAGTGGATATTATTAAATACAAACTTTTAAATATCCATTTTTTTATTTTTTGCAGAAAGGTAGGGGAGTTTCAAAGTTGAATTGTCTAGTGGTTGAATTTTTTATCTTAATAAACTAAATTTACAATGAAGTCAACTAGTTACACTCTTCTCTTTTTCTTATTCTTTTCCTTTCAATATTTACAAGCTCAAATTATTCCAAATGGAAATATGGATAATTGGACGAATTATGAATTATTCGAGAGGTTACCTCCATTTGTAACGACTAATATTTATTGTTATGTGGTAGAAGCAGATTATGCTGTAACTCGTGTTGATGGAGTGAGTGGAAGTGCAGTTCGCTTGGAAGCAACTCAAGGAGTCGATGCAATTATTCCAGGTCTGATTAGTTTAGGAAATTTGGAAGGTGATTTAGGTGGAGGTGTTCCAATAAATTCTACTCCAGATTCTATTCGAGTAAGTTTAAGATATGAAATCCCAGCTGGAGATGCAGGACTGGTTGCTTTTATTTTTTCAAAAGATGGAACCGTAAATGGTGTTGCTCAGTATAGTATTACGGGAACTCAAAATTCATATGAGCAAGTTACTTTCGATGTTCCGCCGATGCTTGGAGTTCCTGATTCTGTTCAATTTCTTGCTTTTTCTTCTGATCCTGATGTACCGATACTGGGAGGTTTTTTGGAAATTGATGATATAATATTGACTGGAACAACAGAGGAAATTCCAAATGGTGACTTCGAAATTTGGGAGAGCATAGAATATGATGAGGTAGATAATTTTTATTCTTTTAATCCATTTCAAGCATATTTTGGTTTGACACCAATGGCTACTGAAACTTCAGATGCTTATGCTGGTTCCTCTGCGATTAGGATTGAAAATGTTGAAACCTATGATTTTGATAGTGATGTAATTGATACTATCGGATTTATTTCTTCTAATAAATTCTTTTCTGAAAATCCAGCTTTTGGACTAAATACTACGCCACAATTTATTTCAGGTTGGTATAAATATGCCCCTGTCGAAAACGATTCCGCTACTATCTTTTTATCCTTTACAAAATATAATTCAGCGACGGAGGAATCTGAAATTGTAGCTGAATATGGGTTTCTGTTAGGGGAGTCTTCTTCCTATTTTCCTTTTTCATTTCCATTGACTTTTAATGAAATTCCAGACTCGGTTAATATTGGAATTGTTTCGGGAAATGTTGTCAGTAACGATGAGTATATTCCTTTGGGAAGTGTTTTATTTCTAGATGAATTGTCATTCGATTTTATTAATGGAACAAAAATGCCAGTATTCTCTGATGCGTTGGAAATTTATCCCAATCCTGCTTCAGAATTTATTATGATTAAAATGGATGAAAAAATAGGTCAGCCTAAATCAGTTCAATTAACTGATGTGATGGGACGAGTTATTCTATTTTCAGAAATGAAAAATTTGATTATTGGAAATGGTTTGTTGCAAATCGATGTGAATGATTATCCTACGGGAATGTATTACTATAATGTTGAAACTGAAAAATCTGTTTATACTGGAAAGGTGATGATTCAGAAGTAGCTTTCAGCTTTCAGTAGGCAGTAGGCAACAACTAAGTGCTTACTGCCTACTGCCTACTGCTTTCTGAAAACTGATTTACTTTTTAAAAACTTCAAACTCGGTCTTTTCCATTTTCCCATCTTTAGAAATTTCCAAAGTATAAGTTCCCGGACGGAGGTAAGTTTTCTTGGTATCAGTTTTTTTGAATTTGATTGATTTCGCTTTTTTATCCTTTTTCTTTTGGTTGAGAGATTTCTCATAAATGCCCCGCTTTGTGTCATCAATGGCTAAATTATATTCGACATAATTGATACCTTGATTCGCATCATGAGAAAAAGATTTTAAAGTTTCTCCATCCTCATTTTTTATAACAAGGTTTGCACGTCCTTTAGTTTTTGTGAAAAATGGAATACTAACTTCTGGTTCAAAAGCATCTCTCCAAGGACTAAATTTACTTCCCCAACGGTTAGAATAACTTGTTTTTTTAACATCAAAAATATGAAGTGTCTTGGCGAAAAGTTCATCATCCAATGCTTGAAGATGTTCCACATTTGTTTTGTAAAAAGAACGACCATGTGTTGCAACCACTAAATCATTTGCTTTAGGATGAACGACCACATCATGAACAGAAACCGCTGGTAAATCTTTATTCATCAGCATAAATTTACCTCCTTGATTAAAGGAAACATACAATCCATGATCGGTTCCAACATAAATTATATCTTCATTTTTTGGATCTTCTTTGATGACATTAACTGGTTCTGTTGGTAAATCAAGGCCAAGTCTTTTCCAGGTTTTTCCATAGTCAGTTGATTGATAAATATGAGATTCAAAGTTATCCCACCGATATCCATTCATAGAAATATAAACAGTTGCTTCATCATATTTTGATGCTTGAATTCTGGTTATCCAAAGATCTTTTGGGAGTCCTTGAATTTTTTCCCAAGTGTTTCCTCCGTCTTTTGTCAAGTGAACTAAACCATCATCACTACCTGTATAAATCAAACCAAATCGAAGCGGTGATTCGTGAATTGCGGTCAAAGTTCCATAGGCAACATCTCCTTTTTGTCCACCTTTAGTCAAGTCTTCTGAGATAGCTTTAAAATCATTTCCTTGATCCATACTTCGGAATAATTTATTGGAACCCATATATAAAATATCCTGATTGTGAATCGACAAATGAATCGGTGATTGCCAATTCCAACGAAGTGGTCTTTCGCCTAATTCATGTTTTGGAGTGATGTATTTTCGTTGTCCAGATTTCTGATTGATGCGAAAATAATTACCATATTGGTATCCCGTGTACACCGTGTTATTATCTCGTAAGTCAATAGCTACCTGCATTCCATCACCACCCATAATTGACTTATAATGATATTGCCCTGAGTTGTTCCAACCCTTACTTTTTACATCATAACCTTCACTCGAACCAACCCAAACACCATTGTCTTGAAGACCTCCATAAATATTATACGGTTCAGCATTGTCGAGTGCGAGATAATAAAATTGACCAAGGGCAGGGGAGTTGCACTTAATCCATTCTTCTCCGTCATCATAAGAAATATTGATTCCACCATCGTTTCCTAAAATAAGATGACCGTCTCGATTTGGGTTAACCCAAAGTGCATGATGATCGACATGAACATTATCATCGCCAATTAATTTAAATGTTTTACCACCATCATCTGATTTGATAATTCGAAAACCAATGAGGTAAATTTTATCTGGATCGTTGGGCGAAACTCGAATGTTTCCAAAATAGTATCCATAAGAATTATAGACTTGATCGAGAAATCCTTCGTGGGTTTTTTCCCATTTAGTTTTTCCATTGGTTAATTTATAAACCTCTGCACCAACTACCGGCGTATCAAATAACAAGGTATTTGCATCTTCTAAATATTCAACTAATGCATTTGGTTTGATCTTTCCATTCTCCACCATTTTGGTGATTTTCTTTGCAGAATATTTTTTTGGAAAACGGTTGTCGGATAAAAAATCTTTAACATCATCTTCTTTTAATTTAAGAAAATCATCTTTAGACATGTTTCTTAAATCATCTTTGGTGATTCCTTCATCTTCGTCTTTTTCTTCCTCTGGACGTCTATCATAGTTGTCAACTAAGGCATACAAAACTTCATTTCCATTTTTTTCATGAAGTGCTAAACCAATTCTTCCTGCACCAAGTCCTTGTGGGAAATTAGTTTTTTCAGAAGAAATATTTTTCCAATTTTTCCCTCCATCTGTACTCAAATAAATTCCAGAGCCATCTCCTGATTCTATAAAATTCCAAGCTCTTCGTTGTCGATGCCAAGTCGCTGCATAAATTTTATTAGGATCTTTTTGACTAATAACTAAATCAATTCCTCCCGAATTTTCATCAACAAAAAGAGTTTGTTCCCAAGTATTTCCACCATTGGAAGTTTTATAAATTCCACGATCCTTGTTCGGAGAATAAAGATGTCCGAGTGCTGCGACCCATGCTGTATTTTTATCAGTTGGATGCAAGACGATTCGACCAATATGATGAGATTCTGGTAATCCTTTATGTTCCCAAGTTTTTCCATCGTCTGAACTTTTATAAATTCCAACACCTGAATAACTAGAACGAGAACTATTATTTTCACCAGTCCCCACCCAAATAATATTGTTCGTCCAATCAACTGCAATGTCTCCAATAGTCATCACTGCTTCGTGATCAAAAATGGGAAAGAAGGTCGTTCCATTATTGATTGTTTTCCAAAGTCCACCTGAAGCGTATGCCACATAAAAGTGAGTTGGATCGGTAGGAGAGACTTCTACGTCAACCACTCGTCCACTAAAAACGGTTGGTCCCATTGATTCAAAAGGAATATTAGCAATCATGGAGTTTTCCAAAAGTGTTTTCCTTTTTTCAAAATCAGCTAACCTGTCATCCCCAGGGGTTGGAGAATAAGGGTTTTGAGAAAAAAGAAAAGTAGAAACAAAAATTAAAGGAAGCAGTAGAAATAACTTTCTCATTTGAATTGGTTTTAATTGAAAAATTTTGTTCTTGTAAACATAAAAAAAGTCCGACAACTTTCGTCATCAGACCTTTAAATTTATCAACTAATCAATTCTTTTTTAATGGTTAATGCTTAACAGTGAATGTTGAATATCATAAAGTTTCCAAATCATGGTATTAACCACTCACCATTTACTTTTAACTATTATCAGGCTCTATCTTTTGGTAGTTTTTTGAAAATATCTCCTCCTTCGACATCAAAGTCCAATTGTTTTAAATCTTCAAAATTTAAATTTCCTTCTAAGCTTAACATTATAAAATCTCCATCGCCATGGATGATTACTAAAACATTGGTGATGTTTTCACCTTCTTCCCGAATCATAAAATTGACACGAGTTCCTTCATCTCGAACAGTCATCAAATCTTCAAAATCATTATTTCTAACATCTCTCATTAATTTTTTCACATCAGATTTAGAGACGATATTCTTTTCCTCTGCTAACATGATTCTTAGTTTAGTAATTTTTTGTAGAATCTCAGTTCCGTCTTCTTCAGACATTTTAGAAGCCATACTTAAAATCCAACCGTTAAGTGAGATGTCTGAAATTTTTTCATTGTCAACATATTTGTTGTAGAAATTTTCAATTGACTCGTGTTGGCTTGAAGCAAGGAATGGTAAAGCAAGTATTGCGATTGCGATTATTATTTTTTTCATGATGGTAGTAGATTTACCCGCCCCCGTCCCCTGAAAGGGAACGTTCTAGTAATTATTTCTTTAAATAAGAAAATAATTACTTTCAGAGGAAGATGGTTTTTAAATTTTTTGATGAATTCCCTAAATCATTCCCCTAGGGGAATGGGGTTAAGCCCTAATTGGTTTCTTTTTCTCGGTAGGTGGAGGAGGAGCTTTTTCTTCCTCTTCTTTCTTCTTTAGTTTTTCTCTAACTTTTTCTAATTCCATTAAATCATTAATCAGTCGGTTAAGATCTTTTGTTCTGATTTTTGTTCTCATGCTCATCATCACAAAAGTGTCTTCAGCGGAAACAAGGATCAATAAATTTTTCAATTTATCTTTTTTTCCTCTTCCCATAATATGGAAAGTTTTCCCTTTTTCTTTGACAGAAATTAATTCTTCATAGTTGCTTTTTTTTGCTCCTGCAACTAATTGATTATAATCTTCCCGTGAAATGGTATTATTATCTTCTTGTACTAAGAAACGCATAGTCTTGAATTTCTTAGCAAATTTCAAAAAGATTTTTGCCTCCTCATCATCAGTCATTTCATTCGCTATACCTGTACCGAACCAAATTAAAAAACCTGGTAATACAAAGTTACGAGTACCTTCTTCCTTTTTATATTTATGATAAAAATTCTTGATACTACGGTTTTGAGCATGTGCTGAAATGGAAAATGAAAATAGTAATATGATGAGCAGTAGATTTTTCATAACAGGGTTTTTTAGTGATGGATTTTTTGGAGAAATGAGATTTTGGGTATTGAGTATTGTGATTTTTACAATATTCAATACCCTTTTCCCAAAGTCTTAGTTCGAACTTTTTTCTACATCTTTTTCGACTTGAGTACCGATTTTTTTAAGATGTTCAGCTCCAGTCATTTCTATTGTGTCAGCTAACTTGGCGATCTTGTTTAGATCTAATTTTCCTAGAAAACTTACTAAAACAAATTCGTCTTCGCTTCCTACTAAAAGAAATAATTCTTCGATGACATTATCTTTTTCTTTGATCCAAAAGTTGACGTTGTCGCCTTTGTCTCGGACAGTTAATAAAACTTCATAGCCATCATCTGTATTGATCAATTTTCGAGCTTGCTTATAATATTGTTTTGGCTCAACATCAGTTACTAAAACTCGAAGTCCTTTGATGTCTTTTGCAACGTCCATAATTGCTTGAGCTTCTTCTTCTTTTAATTCATCGATATCAACTTTGGCAATCATGTCAAACATTTTACCGCTGACATAAACTACGGTGAAATTATCGTCATCAAGGTATTGGTCAAAGTATTTTGAAATGGCATCATTTTGTGCGTTGACCGACAGGGCCAAAAGAAGAACTACTATGGTTGAGAATAAATATTTCATAATAAATAAATTTTGAATCCCTTATTTATTGGGACAGGTTTTTAAAGTTAAAAAATGGTCTTA
>JBGCCY010000116.1:0-63912 GCA_045104975.1 Saprospiraceae bacterium | reverse complement strand
GATTGGAGGATGCTTCTATCGAAAGTGTAGTAGTAAAGCATGTTCAGTTGCCTATATATATAAATCACCCTCGTGGATGGAATACTGATATTGGTCATCAACGAAAGATTAAGTCATACCAAGTAGAAACTAAATGGTATGATACCTACAGCAAAAACAGCGCTGCCCGTTTGCCCCAATGTCTAGCGATTGAAACGCACGAGGAGGAGGTACTTATGTTGCTGGAGGACTTGGATAAAGCTGGCTATCCTTTACGCAAAAGGAGTGTTATATGGGAAGAAATAGCTGAGTGTTTGGCATGGTTGGCACAATTTCATGCAAGTTACTTGGGGCAAATTCCAGATGGACTATGGACCGTAGGAACCTATTGGCATTTAGAAACTAGACCTCAGGAATTAGCTATATTGGACGATCAAAGGTTGAAAGCAGCAGCTCCTATCATTGATAAAAAACTGAATACCTGCAGGTTCAAAACATTTGTTCATGGGGATGCCAAACTGGCAAACTTCTGTTTCGCTAAAGATGGACAAGTTGCAGGGGTAGATTTTCAGTATGTAGGTGGTGGGTGTGGAATGAAAGATGTGGCTTATTTTATAGGAAGTTGTTTGAACGAAAATGAGTGTGAACGTTTGGAAGCCAAAATCCTTGATACTTATTTTGAGTGTTTACAAAATGAATTAGAGGAAAGAAATGAAGCGCTAGAAAAAGAATGGCGATCTTTATATCGAGTAGCCTGGGCGGACTTTCATCGCTTTCTAAAAGGATGGAGTCCCGGTCATTGGAAAATTAATAGCTATAGTGAACGTATAACAACAGAAGTAATTAATAGTCTATAGAAATGGATTTATCTCAACTTAATAGGATAGCGATAAAGGCAGCTCTTTCCGCTGGAAAAGTCATTCAACAGCATATGAATGAAGTAGTTTCTGTAGAAAAAAAGAAGGGAGGGACAAGCTATGCTTCACAAGTCGTAACGGCAGTAGATATAGCATGTGAAACAGCAATTCTCTTTTATCTACTTCCTACCTGCGAGAAATTTGGATTAGCACTTTTATCGGAAGAAACAGAAGATGATGGGAGTCGATTCGAAAAAGATTTTTTTTGGTGCATTGACCCGATGGATGGAACACTTGCCTTTATCAATAAACAACCTGGGTTTTCTGTATCAATTGCTTTAATCGCAAAAGACGGGACACCGTACATTGGGGTAGTGTTCGATCCCAGCACAGATACATTGTACCATGCGATCAAAGGAAAAGGAGCATTTAAGAATGGTCGTCCTTGGAAAATTAAGCATACCAATGATCATTTAACCTATGTGACAGATCGAAAGCTAAAGGATACACCTCGTGCAGCTGAAATAAAAAACTTGCTAAATAAAAATGGAGAGAAGTTGAATGGAATAAAAGAAATTGCTGGAGCAGGTGCAGTATTGAATGGTATTCTTGTTTTGGAAAATGGTCCTGCGTGTATGTTGAAGTTTCCGAAAAAAGAAATCGGGGGCGGGAGTATTTGGGACTTTGCTGCGACGGCGTGTATTTATCAGGAGTTGGGATTACCCGCAACAAATTTTGAGGGAGGAAAATTGGATTTGAATAGAAGGGATGGCACTTTCATGAATCATGAAGGCGTTTTTTATGGTAATTTTTTAAATCCTTAGCGTATCGTTCGATATTCATTATTCAAAATATATATACAAACAATTTAAGTTTTAAATCAAATTATCTGCGATCAGTAAACATTAGGAATGAAGATTTATTAGATTCTCATTCCTTAGTTTAAATCAAAAATCAAGTTACTTTTCAGCTAAATGTTACGTCCTAAAGTAAAATCTTAACAATTGATTTTAATCCTTAATACATAAAAAATAGAAATTAATCTGTAGTTTTGTATAAGCTATAAGCCTGATTCCCCTTTTATCAAAGAGAAAAAGTTTACTTCTAAACTTAATTTACATTCAAAATTTATATTACCGTTTAGCCCTAAATAAATTAGTTTAGGTATAGATTCTTAGGTCAAAAACGCTTATTTTTGTAGGTGTTGGACTAATTGAAGCAGTTTATATTAAACCTTTCTTTTTTAAGAATCTCAGACCTAATTTTTCAAATATCGATTAAGGCAAATTTTAATTCGCCAAAAACTATCATAATTCTAGTTTTTGGTAAACTAAATTGTGTCAGAGTCTTTGATTATTATCGAAAAGACACCCATGAACAGACAACAAACCTTTCTGCTATTATTTTTTCTAATTCTAACTTTTATAGGTAGGGGGCAATATTCTATTGATAATCCTGAAAGGTTAATCTTTCCTTCTATTCTTTCTTCCAATTTTTTCGCATGTAATGTAACGGCTGATGCAGGGAATGATACTTTGGTTTGTGTAGATGATTTTCCTGTGCAATTAAATGGATCTTTTGCTGGAAACGCGATAAATTATTTTTGGTCTCCAGGAAGTAATGTAAGTGACTCTTCTATCCTAAACCCATTAGCGAATTTCCCAGGAACTTACACTTTGACAGTCGAATCAATCGACGATCAAAATCTTGTAGTGAATGGTGATTTTGAAAATGGTGATACAGGGTTTACAACTGATTATTCCACGGGAGTTGCGGATGTTGGAAATTATTTAATTTCAGATACTCCTACAGATTATTTTAATTTATTTAGCGATTGTGACGATCACACAACTGGAATGGGAAATATGATGATCGTAGATGGAGCAGATATTCCCAATCAAAATATTTGGTGTCAAACTATAAATATTTCAGCCAATACAGATTATTATTTTTCTCTTTGGGCAACTATGGTTGGAGGAACCAATCCTCCTGAATTATTTTTTACGGCCAATGGAAACTCGATTGGTGATACATCTACTATTCCTTTGACTAATTGTTTGTGGACAGAAATTTCTACTATTTGGAATTCTGGAGCAGAAACATCTGTAGAGTTTTGTATCATAAATGATAATACATCTCCTTTTGGAAATGACTTTGCGATTGATGATATTTTAGTTTCGTCTATTTGTCAAGTGACAGATGAAATGGAGATTTCTATTTTAGAAGCTAATGCAATTGCTTCTAATGAAACTATTGCATGTGTCGGAGATTGCATTATTTTAGATGGTTCCAATTCAACTTCTGGTCCTGCAATAGCACATGAATGGATTGCTGTAACTGGAGGTTCTATTCAAAATGGATCAACATTAACTCCAACCGTTTGCGATACTGGAATTTATAAATTAATAGTGACTAGCTTAGATGTTGCTTCTGGATTGATTTGTTATGATTCTATTTCGATTGTGGTTGATTTAGCTACGCTCAATCCGACTACTCCAACTTTTACGGGACTTGATACTATCTGTTCAGGCGATACAACAAATTATCAGATCAGTTCATTAGATCCAAATACGAATAGTTATGATTGGTTTGTAACCAATGGAGTAATTTTAAATGGGCAAAATTCACCTATGGTAGAAGTTGAATGGTCAGGAATTTCATCTGGTGAAATTTGTGTATCTGCCATTAATAGTTGTGCAACAAGTGATACAATTTGTAGAAGTATTTTTATAAATTCTCCACCACAGGAACCAATCATATCCGGGCCAACCAATGTTTGTAACACTACAATTACAAACTATTCTATTCCTCCATCTAATGATATTACCAATTACCAATGGACAACTCCAACTGGTACAATGATTCAATCAGGTGATGGAACGGAAATGATTACGCTAGATTGGGGGAGTGTGCAAGGAGGTGATATTTGTTTGGTGGTTGAAAATAATTGTGGTGCTGATTCGAGTTGCATTTCTGTCGTCTTTGGAAGTATTCAAATTAATATTGATTCCTTAAATCCTCTTTGTTCAACCGATAATAATGGATGGATAAACGTAACTCCTTTGGCTGGAACTGCTCCGTTTTCTTTCCTTTGGGAGAATGGGGAAATGACTGATAGCATCGGCGGATTAACAGCTGGTACTTATCAAGTAACGGTTTCAGATACAGATGGTTGCTTAACGGTAGAAACTATAATTCTCCAAGACCCTGCTGCCTTAAATCTTACTTTTTCCAATACAGAAATTACATGTAATGGAGCGTGTGATGGAATCATCGCAGTAGAGGTGACAGGTGGAACGGCTCCTTATGATTTTCTTTGGGGAAATAATTTAGGTACAAATGATTCTTTGATAAATGTTTGTGATGGAATTTATAACATTACAATTACGGATGCCAACGGTTGTACCATCGAAGGTCAAACTCAATTAAATGATCCACCTTCAATTTCAGCACTCATTTCAAATGATACTATTATTTGTCAAGGAGAAAGTATAAATATTGAATTTCAATTTTCAGGAATTGGCCCTTTTGATGTAGAACTTAGTGATGGGTCGATGCATCCTAATTTGGTAGATGGAGAAGTGATTTCGATTACTCCAAATGCAACATCAACCATTTCCATAATCAGTTTGATTGATCAAGGTCAACTAAATTGTAGTGCAAATTCTTCGGCTTCAATTTCAGTTACCATAAATAACCCACCAGCGATACCAATTCTTTCTGGAAGTGATTCGACTTGTCAAAATACGATGCTTACTTATTGCATCACTAATATAACTATGGTCGATTCGTTTCATTGGACGATTCCAAGTGATGCAAATTTTACTGGCCAAAATTCAGATTGTATAGAGATTGATTGGGGGAATTCAAATGGAGGGCAAGTTTGTGTGGAAGCGATTAATGAATGTGGAAGTACTCAAGAATGTATGGATGTTTCACTTTTCCCAATTCCAACTTCAACATTTTCAGTTGATCCGATCATTTGTATAGATTCTTCTTCGACGATTACCTATGCCGGAACAGCAAGTTCAAATGCAACTTTTACTTGGGATTTTGATGGAGGAAATATAATATCAGGAAATGATTCTGGTCCTTTTGAAATTGATTGGGTAATTGCTGGAAATTATAACATTACACTTACGGTAGAAGAAAATGGTTGTGTTTCAACACAAACTTTGGAGAGTGTGGTCGTGGAAAACCCCATTCCAAATCCTGTAATTAATTGTTCTTCAACCACCAGTACAGTAACGTTCACTTGGAATGATGTAAATGGAGCGACTAGTTATCAAGTCGATGATCTAAGTGGAAATGGAGGAATGATCATCGGGAATACTTATATGGTTTCTGGTTTGTCTAATGGCGAAGAAGTGATCATAGAGGTGACTGCTTTTGGCAATAATGCTTGTGGCCCAACTACTGTTCAGGCTTCTTGTACAGCTGATGATTGTCCAAGTATAGATGTTATAATTGATCATATAGATCCAATTTGTTTGACTCCAAATTCTCCAACGTTTAATTTTACGGCCACCACTTCAGGAGGAAATAATTCAGGAAATATGACTTGGACGGGTAATGGAATTATTGATGGTGCAACTGGACTTTTTGATCCAAATGTTGCTGGGGTAGGAGTGCATGATATTACTTTAGGCTATGAAGAAAGTAATTGCTTTTATATTGATGTAGTGACCATCCAGATTTTTGAAACTCCAACGGCAGAATTTAATGTAGATGATTTGATTTGTGTTAGCGATAATGCAACGATTACTTATTTAGGAACAGGTACTTCTAATGCTTCTTATGTTTGGTTTTTTAATGGAGGGAATATTATTTCGGGAAATAGTTCAGGACCTTATGTAGTAAATTGGTCAACTGCTGGGGATTATAACATTACACTTACGGTGGAAGAAAATGGTTGCCAGTCAGCTATTTTTTCTCAAAATATACAAGTCGATCCAGCATTAGCAACACCAAATATTACTTGTGAATCTACACCTGAATCTATTACATTTTCATGGGATGATATTGCAGGTGCAACGGATTATACAATTAATGAATTGTCAGGGATTAATGGCGTTCAAAATGGAAATTCCATAGTTTATAACAATTTATTTCCGGGACAAGAAATTATGCTTGAGATAACTGCAGTTGGAAATACCATTTGTGGAAATACTACTTCAATGGCTACTTGTTCTGCCAATGATTGCCCTAATATTGACTTGGATATTGTTCCGATAGAGGATATTTGTTTAACCAATTTATCTCCTTCGATTCCATTGCAAGTTATGGCGAATGGAAGTGATGGTTCAGGCATAGGAACTTGGTCAGGAAATGGAATTGTCAATGATGTTTTTGATCCAAATGTGGCAGGTGAAGGACAACATGAATTGATCTATTCATTCACAGAAATTCAATGTGATTTTTCTGCATCTATTTTTGTAAATGTGAATTTACAACCAAATGCAGAAGCAGGTGAAGATGATCATTTAGATTGTGAAATTACCTTGATTAATTTAGATGGAAGTAATTCCACGGTTTTTGGAAATACAACTTGGACAACGAATAATGGTAATATTGTCAATGGATTTAATACTTTAACACCTGAAGTAAATGCTCCAGGAGTTTATTATTTGACGATAGAAAATTCAAGTTGCTCTTCAATGGACAGTTTGATCGTTACTCAAAATATTTCATTTCCGATGGCAGATGCCGGTGCATCACAAGAACTAACTTGTAATCAAACCTGTATCATTCTAGGTGGAAATAATACTAGTCAAGGAATTAATTTCACCTATTCATGGACAAGCTCAAACGGATTTGTTTCAACAGCAATTTCACCAGAAACTTGTCAGCCAGGAGAATATTTCTTGACGGTTTTAGATACCTCCAATAATTGTATTTCAGCTAGTTCAAGTGTCATGATTTTGGAAAATAATACTCCTCCTATTTCGCAAATTGAAGCTTTTGGAAATTTAGATTGCAACAATACTTCTTTGGTTTTAGATGGAAGTAATTCTTCAATAGGTAATGAAATTGAATATCAATGGTTGGATGATAATGGAGCAATTTTAGGGGAGACGAATACTTCTTTCGAAGCGACAGAACAAGGCAGTTATTATCTCCAAGTTTTGAATATTCAGACAGGATGTTTTTCAATTGATACGGTATTCTTAAATGATAATACTGCTTATCCATCTGCTGAAATTATCACACCAGAAATCTTAACTTGTCTCAATACTGAGATATTATTGGATGGAAGTAATTCGTCCAATTCTTCTTCCATTGTTTATCATTGGTTCACTACGACATCTGGAGGCATTCAATCAGGAGGAGATACTAATCAAGCAATGATTAATCAACCTGGATTTTATGAAATAATCGTTTTAGATACTTTGAACGGTTGTGAAACGACTGCTCCAATAACTGTTTTTCAAAATATTGTTTCGCCAAATGCAGATGCAGGATTCGATATTGAATTGGGTTGCAATGAAACAGAAGCAATGCTTGGAAGTGAAAATACAAGTTCAGGAATAAACTTCGAATACCTTTGGACATCTCCTAATCCAAATGTTACGATCAATTCACCTACCGATTTAAATCCGATGGTTGATGGTTTAGGGATCTATAATTTGTTGGTGACAAATATAGAAAATGGATGTACGGCGACTGATGAAATGCAAGTCTCTCAAAGTCAAAATGTTCCTCAAAATATTAATTTGGAAATTTTAGAATCACCTTGCCATGGAGATGATCAAGGGATGATCATGATTCCATCCATTGATGGAGGACTTCCTCCTTATTTATATTCCTTAAACGGAGATCCATTTTCAACCTCAAATATTTTTAGTAATCTACCAATCGGTAATTATGATATTTTGATTCAAGATGCAAATGGTTGTGAATTATCAACTATGATTACGATGAGTCAACCAGATCTCTTAAGCATTGATTTAGGAGATAATATTTATATTGAATTAGGAGATAGCGTAATGTTAGATCCTCAAATGACTGGAGTTTTTGACACTATCATTTGGGAGTCATCCACCAATTATTCAAATTGCGATACCTTAGGGAATTGTTATTTCCCAATTGTGACTCCAACCCAAACTGCTCTGATGGCAGCTACTTTAATCAATGAGGATGGATGTACTGCTACAGATCAAATCACAATCTTTGTAGAAAAAAATAGATACGTTTATATTCCAAATGCTTTTGCTCCTGATGGAAATTCAGACAATCAAGTATTTATGATTTATGCAGGAAAAGGTGTGGAGAAAATTAATAATTTTAAAATATTTAGTAGGTGGGGTGAACAGTTATATGAAGCTAAAGATTTTTATCCAAATGATAATTCTTATGGTTGGGATGGGAATTTTAAAGGCGAAAAAATGAACCCAGGCGTATATGTTTACTTTGCAGAAATTGAATTTTCGGATGGGCTGAAAATCATTTATAAAGGTGATGTAACTTTGACGCGATGATTTTAATTTTGATTGCTGAATTGTTTTCGCTTCGCTAATTGTTAAACTCCTATTCCCATTATGGAATTTAGAATGAGTTTATTGGGAAAACAGTTTAACAATTAGCGAAGCGAAAACAGTTTAACAGTCACTTCCAATTCTATTTCTTCTTTTTCAAATATTCAATCATCGCTTTCCTCAAATCTTTTTTTAACAGATCATCTTGACCTGGTTCAATCACTTTAATAATCCCTTCATTATCCTTGGTGAAAAAGCTGAAATCATAACCTTCCAACAGAAAAGCATTCATGCCAATCAAATAATTTTGATTCGTTCTTAAAAGCTCTCCACCAATCTTAAAGATTAAAGATGCTTCGTCCACCTCAATTCCCATTAATTGTAAATAGGCACCTTCTCCTTTATTTTCCAAACTCGATTCTAATAATTTTTTCAACAAAACACCCGTCATCTCTACCTCAATAATTTCCCCTGAATAAGGCAAAATTCTAATAATATCATATTGGGTCATATTGCCAGTAAGCATGTCGTCAATACGAATAGAACCACTATTCAAGATAGCTGCATCAATTTTATTATCGCATGCATAAGCTATAGATTCCACAACCATAGCACCCATTGGACATTGCCCACTTCTGACTGTACTTTCCGTTCCATCTAATGGATCATCAAGAATGGTAACCACTTCAGTTGCTAAAAACCCTTGTTTTTTCATATCATTTTCAGCAATCTTCGTCCAATATTTAACTCGCTTATCAACTGTTGGATCTAAAGCAAAATTATTATCCAAAGTCACTAGTTCAGAATATACGGTGTACGTTTTTTCATTGGTGTCATATTTTACGGTATGTACATAAGCAGTTTTTGCATTAGCATCTGCTTTGGCAACTACGGTAGAACCCACTAAAAACCTCATGTGATTATGATCGTGTCCGCCCATTACTAGTGGGAAACGAGGAATGGCTTTAGCTAATTTTAAATCTTCTTCAATCTCCAAATGAGTAATTGGGAAAATCAAATCTACTTCTGCATCTAACTCTTTCACCATAGCTTTGGATCGTTGGATAGGATCTTCGTAAGTAAGATAAGATTGTTGTTTTACATCTAATGTCACCCCAAAAAAACCAACCGTTACGGAAGTTCCATCTTCGTCAGTAAAAGTTTGAATAATAGTTTCTGGTATTTTTTCTTTTTTCTTTCGCTTCTCATTTTTGTTTTTATAAAACGGCTTTACTCTTTTCTTGGTATTTTGAAGAACATTTGAACTGACCCATTGAAATTCAGATTCGTCAATCCTTTTTTGCAAATCCTCTTCTCCCAAATCAAATTCATGATTGCCAAAAGTTACAATGTCAATTCCTGCTTCATTCATCACGTCAACCATATGCGCCCCTTTGATTCTATTTCCATTCTCATCTTTCAAAGTGCCGATTACAGAAGGACTTACAAAATCACCTGGCAGGATAGCGAGGGTGTTTTTATTTTTTGCCAAAAGCTGTTTTTTCAAAGTGGCGACTCTGGCCATTCCACCCTTATCATCACCTGGCAAAGGAGCAATTTCGTAAACATCATTAACATGCAAAAAAACAATTTCGATTAGACCATCATCATTTGGATTATCGATGATGGTTTTCTTTGAAGAGCAACTAATTAAAAAAAAGAAAGAGAATGAAAAGTAAAATAGGTTTTTCATTGGTTGGTTCTTGTTTTAATGAAATGTAAATGTATTGTGAGTACTTTTGATGTTTCCAATGTTGATTATTTAAAACGCCCCATCAATCCTTTTTCCTCATCTTCCGAATCATTCCTTCTTGCACCACCGATGCTACTAATTTGCCATCTCTCGAAAAAATATTCCCTCTCGTAAATCCTCTCGAGTTAGAACTACTTGGACTATCCAAAGCATAAAGCAACCATTCATCCATTCTAAATTCTCGATGAAACCACATACCATGATCTAAACTAGCCAATTGGATTTCCCCAAATTTAATATCTTGTCGATGTGGTAATAGAGCAGTCCCCAATAAATTGTAATCCGAAGCATAAGCCAAAAAAGTTTGATGTAATGCCACCGAATCTGTCATTTTTCCTTTAGCCTTAAACCAAACGTGACGAAATGGTCGATTAGCTTCTTGCGCAAAAGGATGGATCTTTTCCACCGGTCGAAATTCAATTGGACGATTGGTACGATAACGACTAAATGTCTCCGGAATCTTCCCTTCCCAAGTTTTAGCTAATTCTTGATCGGTCAACAAGGATTCAGGATTTGGTACATCAGGCATAACAATTTGATGATCAAATCCTTCTTGCTTTAATTGAAAAGAGGCTGAAAAATTAAAAATAGGTCTTCCTTTTTGAATAGCCACTACTCGTCGAGTCGTAAAACTTCCACCATCTCGAATTCGATCAACATCATAAATAATGGGTTGAGAAACATCTCCACGTAAAATAAAATAAGCATGCATCGAATGTGCATATCGATCCTCTGGAACGGTTTGATAAGCAGCATGAAGTGCTTGAGCTAAAACTTGTCCACCAAAAACAGCACCCCAAGGAGCTTGATAATTATTACCTCTAAAAATATTTTCTTCAATTTTTTCTAGATTCAATAATCCACTTAATTCGTTTGCATTTTCCATGCGGCAAATATAGGAAGGGAAAGATAAATTTAGGAATAACCCATAGTTTAAATTATGATTTAATGCCCATTTACTTTTTTAGAATTATTGACATAGATAAATGAAAAATAAATTAATATATTTTTTAACTGTAGTTTCGCTATTATTTTTAAACCAACTTTTTTAACTTTTAACAAACAAAATTATGAAAGCCTTATCGTTTCTTTCTCCTATTTTTAAAATTTTCAAACACTTCGGATTTATTTATAGAGTCATAGGAATAGTCGGCTGTTTCGTTTTTTTTAGCAGCAATTTTAAAGATTTAATGTACACTTCTACGGCTAATAAAACAGAAGCAATGAGCATCGAAGAATTAGTTGCTCTGCCAAAAAATGAAATTCCTAGATATTTAAAATTAAAAGATTTAACACTCGGTGACGGAAATTACGTTGCTACTCAAAATGAAGATACAGGTGCCATTTTAGATGCATCTTATCCTGTTTATTCTTTGAAACAGATTAGCGAGATGGATACTTTAAATCCTCAATTAGTTGCTCATGTAATTATCAAAGACAAAAATTTTGATGAAAATTCTTTACAATTGATTATGGATGTGAATGGAATGTATGACAATGAATCCTTTGGTGAAGTTCGAAATATTCTAACTAGTAGTGGAGTGCAAGTGAGTAACGATGCAGTCTTAATTGTAAAATCTAAACCACCATCTTTTCAGTCAAGTTTGATTTGGAGTTTGGTAACTGGAATCCTAGGATTATTGATTTTACTTTCTTTTATACCTAATAGTATGATGGGAATTGCGGAAGAACCTGAGGAAGAAGCAAGCGAGCCACAAGCGTAATTATCTTCCAAAAAAAAAAGAGGTGTTAGCGCTTGATGTGCTAATACCTCTTTCTTTTTGAAAAGAAAATCTCCGTCTATCTTTTTATAATCTTCTCTGTTTTAATTATACCTCCATTCTTATTCATTATTTGTAAAAAATAAATTCCAGCCGACCATTCTTTTTTTCCAAAAGAAAATTGATGCTTTCCTTTTGTCAATTCTTGGGAAACAACTTTTTCAAGAATTTGACCAGTTGTATTAATAATATTTATTTCAATAAATTCTGAAGTTGGAATTGTAAATGTAATGTTAGAATTGTCAGAAAATGGATTTGGGAAAACAACAATATCGAAATTACTTATTTCTAAATTATTATTGGCTACATCAATATCCACCTCCACAGAATACATGGAGCGTCCAAAAGTTCCTGCTAATAAAGTATTGGTTGGTTCATGATAACTCAAATCTGTCACCACTACATTGGGCAAACCTGTTCCTAAAATTCCCCAAGAGTTCCCATCATTAATTGATTTGAAAACACCAATATCTGTAGCAATATATAAATCATGATTGGTTGGATTAATGATAATGTCATTGACTGGAATATTGGGCAATTCCCCTGAAATAGGTTCCCATGAATTTCCTGAATCTGTTGTTTTAAAAACATGTGCAGTTTCATCATAAAATCTAAAACCAGAAATAGTAACATAAGCTACGCCTAATTCCACAGGGTCTAATTCCACCTGAGTGATCCAAAATTTTGGCAATCCATCAGAAACATTATTCCAATCTGTTCCTCCATTTTCAGTTATCCAAACATTCCCATCGTCAGTTCCGACCATGATGTTTTCACTATCAAAAGGAGAAACACTAATAGTCGTAATTGTTCCAAAAGCTAAATTTCCATTGCCACCACCATCACTTAAATCTTCACTTATTGGACTCCAAGAAAATGCATTATTGGTAGATTTATACAGTCGATTTCCGCCCATATATAAAATGTCAGAATCGTTGGGATCAAAAATTACAGGCGTATTCCAGTTAACTCTGTCAGGGGAAAAACCATTCGTGGCATTGAAAAAATTATTTCCTCCGTCTACGGATCGTCTTAAATTTCCATATTGAAATTCTGCATAAACCAGATCACTATTCTCAGGATCTATTAATGGAAAAAAACCATCACCTCCTAAAATAATTTCAAAATCATCTAAATTGCCAGACAACGTTCTCATCGTTCCATTATCTTGTGTACCTCCATAAACTTGTTCTGGATTTTGAAAATCCGTGGATGTTCGATAAAATTGAGTTATGGGAAGCCCATCTAATTTATTATAAGAAAAGCCACGATTTTGGCTTAAATAAACTCCTCCATCATTTCCTGCGAGAAAAAAATCAGGATCTAGTGGGTGAATAAAAATGGCATGTTGATCAACATGTGCTCCTTGAAATCGAGTTTGCCATTCTGGATCTGTTTCAATATTTTGTATGTAATGAACATGTAAACTTAGAACTATCAATGTATTGGGTGATTCAGGATGCACATACATTTTTCCAAACCACCACATAAATGAAGGCTCATTAATCCCATTTTTATGCATGATTCCCCAATTATCACCTCCATCTGTAGAACGAAAAATTCCAGACAAATCTCCATCTGAATTTACAATGTAAGCATATACGTAATTAGGATCGGAAGGCGAAATCGCTAAACCAATTCTTCCTTTGTCCTCAGGTAAAGTTGGAAGTCCGTTGGTCAAAAGTTCCCAGTTTTCGCCTCCGTCAACTGTTCGATAAATACCAGAACTTGCTCCAGTATATCTTCGGTATTCAGGTCGACGAATTCGCTCCCAAGCGGCGGCAAAAATAATATTAGGATTAGTTGGATGCATGGCTAAATCCACAAAACCAGTCGAATCAGAAACAAATAAAACTTGCTCCCAACTAGTTCCTCCATTGGTAGTTCGAAAAACTCCACGTTCTGGGTTTTTTCCAAATAAGTCTCCCATGGCAGCAACAAAAGCTACTTCAGGATCATTTGGCGAAACTTCTATTTTTCCAACACTTCCGATATTTTCCAAACCGAGATGTTGCCAATTATTTCCACCATCTAAGGTTTTGTAAATACCCACCCCATCATAAGCAAGTGATCCACCACCTGCATTTGGTTCGCCAGTACCTACATAAATTATTTCATTATCAGAAGGAGCCATTTCCATATCTCCAATCGATAAACTCATGGCATCATCAAAAATGGGTGTCCAAGTTTGTCCTGTGTTTTCAGATTTAAAAATTCCTCCAGAAGCAGATGCTGCATAAATAGTTTCGAGGGAATTAGATGGCATTTCTAAATCTGTAATTCTACCGCCGATATTTGTTGGTCCTTCGAATTCCCATTCTTCCAACTGTCCAGAACCTCGCATTTTAGACTGGACTTGTTGTCGATATTGAAGGGCATTTTGGTAAGCGGCTTTATTGATTTCTCCTCGCGGAAAAGCACGTTGAGCATAAAACCATTCGTTAGGATATTTTTTATTTTCTTCTTCCTCTGGAAAATTATCTTTAGAAGAATCAGTTTGACAACTACTCAAAAAAATGAGAAGGATAAAAAGTGGGGAAAGATTTTTCATAAAGTTTTGTTTCAAAAAATATTAATCTCGATTTATGTAAAAATAGTAAAAGAAATTTTGGATGAAGTGTTGTTGATTTTGGTCGCTGATTTTTTATGTTTCCTAACTGAATGATATTTTCCGAAGGAAAATAAAATATAAGAATTCATAAAAAGTCAGCGTCAAAAATTAGGTTCAACATGATTTTACGTGGCTTAATTCCCGAATTATTTCAAAATATTTAAAAACAAAAAGATCATTTAGAACCAAAAATTAAATCTAAAACGATTCACCTGTAAATGGACTAATTCGTTCCACAGGATTTCCAGCCATTCTTCGCCAACTATTGATTTGACCGATATGAGTTAAAACATCTGAGATGGGGCCATTGATTAAATACCAAAATGAAAAAGTAGTATCAATTCTTTTTAAATATACTTCGGTTTGTTCAATTTCTTCATTGGTCATTTCTAGCAGTCTTTTTCTAAACGCTTCACAAACCTCCAACGTCCCCTCTCGATAATTTTCCAAGGTTTCCAAAGGATAATCAGTTGGAGCATTTTTATCAAATGCCTTATATGCCCAAGTTAAGACCTTATAAATATGATCCAATAATTCAATCATATTCATACTGCCTTCTATCGGACGAAATTCAGTTTCGTTTGGTGTCAAATCTTTGGTCGCCAATTGATATCGAAAACCAATGGCAACGATAAACCTTGATAAGATTGCTCCAGAATTTGAATGGGATGGAGTAGGAGGTAAGGATTGAAAAAGTGAATCAGTCATATTTTATTTTTTTGTAAAAATAGAATATGTTTTGGAAGCGGCGAAGATGTTCCCCAAAAAAAGTAAGACTGTTCGATATTCATCGAACAGTCTTAGCCCTAACCAAATAAAACCAAATATAGATTAACCCCGAAGAATCGGGGAAAACCATTTCTTTAATGCGAGAGGTTTTATAAGCTCGCAAATATATTGTTATGCTTCTACAGGTAGTTTAGCACTTTTTACTGTGGTAACAATTCGTCCAGCAATTTTGTATGGATCACCATTTGAGGCAGGACGACGATCTTCTAACCATCCTTTCCACCCATTCTCTACTGTAATAATTGGAATTCGAATAGATGCTCCACGATCAGAAATTCCGTAGGAGAAATCATCAATTGAAGCAGTTTCATGTTTTCCAGTCAAACGCATATCATTATATGCTCCATATACTTCAATATGCTCTTTAGTTACTGGTCGGAATGCTTCACAAATTGCTTCGTATACTTCTTTAGAACCACAAGTTCTTAAAGTCGTGTTAGAAAAATTCGCATGCATCCCTGAACCGTTCCAATCTCCTGCAACAGGCTTTGGATGGTATTCAATATAGTAGTGATATTTCTCCGTTAATCTATCTAATAAATATCTTGCTACCCAGATTTCATCTCCTGCTTTTTTAGCTCCTTTGGCAAACAATTGGAATTCCCATTGTCCAGCAGCAACCTCTTGGTTGATCCCTTCGAAGTTCAATCCAGCAGCAATACATAAATCAGCATGCTCTTCTACAAACTTTCTTCCCCAAGTATTTTTTCCACCTACTGAGCAGTAGTACATTCCTTGTGGACCAGGGTAACCTCCAATAGGGAATCCTAAAGGCAATTGAGTTTTTACATCCATGATAAAATACTCCTGCTCAAATCCGAACCAAAAATCATTATCATCGTCATCAATGTTAGCTCTACTATTTGATACGTGGGCAGTTCCATCAGCATTTAAAACTTCTGTCATTACTAAAAATCCATCATCACGAGCTGGGTCTGGATAAATTGCAACTGGTTTTAATAAACAATCAGAAGAACCTCCTTCCGCTTGTTGAGTTGAACTTCCATCAAAAGACCATACTGGGCATGATTCCAATTTTCCATCAAAATCATTAACTACTTTAGTTTTACTTCTGATGTTTTGTGTTGGTTTGTATCCATCTAACCACAAGTATTCTAATTTAGATTTTGCCATTATAAATTTAATTTTTTTTGGTTTGGTAATAATTATTTGATTAAAAGACAGTGCAAAACTAAGATGTTTTGCTTTTTTTATATTTCTAAAAAATAAAAACTATACGACTCTCAAATAGATTGACTTAGTGTTAAGTCGTTGATTATCAATGTTTTAAATGTTGTTGAAATGTTGTTCCCACCAGAGTAGAAACCTTGTTTCTTAAGCAAAAAAACTTGGAATAATCATGATAATCTATTGATACGAAGGAAGTGTTGTATTGTTTTTTTAATTAAGAATTTTCATATTTCGAAGAAGTAATACTTTGATTAAATTTTTTTAGAAAAAATAAAAAAGGTATTCTATGTTTTGCTTAGAGTATATTTTTGATAAAATTGATAACGATGGATGGTTAGTTCGATTAATAATTCGAGTTAACCATCCACCGTTAATCAATAAAGTAGTTTAGCATCGGTAGACAGAAAGTACCTGCCAGCTATTTTACAATACTATTTATTTTACAGCAAGATTGTAATTTTCCATTTTTTCTGATTCATGGTAGGCATCCATATCATGTTCTGAGATATCTAGTCCTTTCTCTTCATCTGCTTTAGATACTCTAATGCCAACGGTTACTTTTAGGACATAAATGACCACAAAAGCAAATGTGAAAGTAAAAGCACCAACTGCTAAAGTGCTATATAATTGAATCCATAATTGTTCGATTCCTGCTTTCGATCCAAATAATCCTACCGCTAAAGTTCCCCAAAATCCGCAAACTAAATGAACTGAAGTAGCTCCTACAGGATCATCTAATTTTAATTTTGTATCAATAAAAACTACTGAAATTGGAATAATGGCTCCTGCAATTCCACCAATAATAATCGCTTCACCTGGAGACATCAAATCTGCTCCAGCTGTAATTCCTACCAAGCCACCCAGAATTCCATTCAAGACCATTGATAAATCATGCGTCTTAAATAAAAGGTGACTCACAAAAAATGCGGCAACAGCTCCTCCCGCTGCAGCTAAAGATGTCGTCACAAAAACTAAAGAAACGCCAACTGGATCTGCTGATAAAACGGATCCTCCATTGAAACCAAACCATCCAAACCAAAGTAAGAAAACTCCAATGGCAGCCAATGGCATATTGTGTCCTAGGATTGGATTAATCCCTTCTGAAGTATATTTTCCTTCTCGAGCTCCAAGTAAAATAATTGCTGCCAATGCTCCCCAACCCCCAACAGCATGTACTAGTGAAGATCCTGCAAAATCATGAAAACCTGCTTCCGCTAACCAACCGCCTCCCCATTGCCACATTCCAGTAATTGGATAGGAGATAGAAACAAATAAAATACAAAAAACTAAAAATGGCATTAACTTAATTCGCTCGGCAACGGCTCCTGAAACTATCGTACAACAAGTCGCTGCAAACATAGCTTGGAAAATAAAATCTGTATAATAAGTGTAAGTTCCATTATTATAATCTATCGCTCCCGCAGCTCCTTCCGGCATAGAAATTCCAAAGCCAGCAAAACCAAAATAACTTCCAGCATAATCTGCTCCTGGGTACATCAAATTAAATCCCACGGCATAGTAAGTGAGCAATCCGATAGAAACAATCATACAATTTTTAAATAAAATATTGACTGTGTTTTTTCTTTGGACAAATCCTGCTTCCAAAGATGCAAAACCTAAGTGCATGACAAAAACTAAACATGTTGCTACCAGCAACCATAAATTATTAGTTGTAAATATCGCTTCGTTCATTTTTGTAAAAATTAATTTGTGGTTAAATTTTTAGGCACAACCTCGATAAGATTGTGGTTTGATTTTTAAAAAAAAAGTTGTTTGGAATTTGGTTAAGACAGATTCAATAAAGTATTGACGCTATGGTTATATGGCGTGTGGCCCTTTTTCTCCATTTCGAATTCTGACAGTCGTTTCGATATCGAAAACAATAATTTTTCCATCTCCAACCTCGCCAGTTCGTCCAGAAGTTGTGATGGTCTCTATAATTTGACTTACCTTTTCTTCGGTCGTGATGATATCCAATTGGAGCCGAGCAATATAATCTGAGCCATAGGAACTTCCTCGATATTTTAAAGTTTTTCCTTTTTGTAAGCCGTATCCTTTGACTTCTTTTAAAGTGAAAAATTTCACCCCTATCAAGGCTAGCGCATCCCTGACTGAATCAAATTTTTGAGTTCGAATAATGGCTTCGATTTTTTTCATTTTAATTTGTTTTTAGATAAAAAGTTGGAACAAAAAACATTTTTAGAATAGAGTTGGATTCATTTTTTGTTTTGAAATTTCTATCTTCGTTACTTGTTTTTTCTCATTAATTGAGTCAAATAATTCAATAGTTTATTTAACCTAAACCGATGTTTTTGTCTCAATTAAAAAAGCAAATCTATTGTCAAGAAACCATTTGTACTTTCAATAAATAAAAAAAAATACGACTTTCAATCAAAAAATATTTACGTAAGTAATTGGTAGTCAGTAAATTATGAGTAAGAGTAATGTTGCCCCCACGAATCAAGATGATCAGTTAATTAGTTTAATTAATTCTTTGACTAAGGCTGAGAAACGGAATTTCAAACTTTATGTGAATCGATTGCAGAGTAAGTCGGATGTTAAGTTTGTGCAATTGTTTGATGTGGTGGATAAGATGGATACTTGGGATGATGCTGTTGTTTTTAAAAAAATACCTTCTATAAAAAAAGCGCAACTCGCCAATCTAAAGCGCCATTTATACAAACAAATTTTGATTAGTCTTCGCCTTATTCATATTCAAAAAAATGTAGATATTCAGATTCGGGAGCAAATTGATTTTGCGAGAATCTTGTATGGAAAAGGACTTTATATTCAAAGTTTGAAATTATTGGATCGTATTCAACAAATTGCAGAAGATAATCATCAAGACATCTTGCAATTGGAAATCTTAGAGTTTCAAAAAGTTATCGAGGAGCGACACATTACCCGTAGTCGCCAGACTTCGAACAAAGTAGAATCTCTTGTAGAAGCATCTTACACTCGAAGTAAGATCATCAACAATTCCTGTAAGTTGACCAATCTGAAAATTGAAATTCATGGTTTTTATATTCAATATGGACACGTGAAAAATGAACGAGATGCACTTGTTGTAAGAGAATTGTTTTCCAAGAAATTAAAAGAAATCAAACTCGATGACTTGAGTTTCTTTGAGCAAGTTTATCTGCATCAATGTTATGTTTGGTATTATTATATTTTATTGAATTTTGATAAGTGTTTGGTTGATTCCAGAAAATGGGTGGACATTTTTGAGCAACATCCTGAGATGAAAAAGGAAGAACCTGATCTGTATATGCGTGGTCAACATTATTTATTGACTTGCCTTTTTAATTTAAAAAGAGTCAAAGATTTTGATCGATCGATTAAGCATTTTGAAAAATTTGAAAAGGAATTTGGCAATGAAATGAAACCTGTTTCGGAGATTATTTATTTCCTATATCATTCGACTGCAAAGTTAAATAAGCATTATTTGGAGGGAACTTTTAAGCAAGGAATTGAATATGTTCCTGAAGTTTTAAAGCAAATAAAAATTCATGAATCTCATCTTGATCCACATCGTATTTTAGTTTTTTATTATAAAATTGCTTTCCAATATTTTGGGAACGAAGACTATCATACAATGATTGATTATGTCAACGAAATCATCAATATGCAAGTCGGACAGTTGCGAGAAGACTTGCAAGGCTATGCTCGATTGCTACAATTGATCGGACATTATGAATTGGAGAATTATGAACTACTCGATTATTTAGCCCCTTCCACCTATCGTTTTTTAGAAAAGATGAAAGAGTTGAATGAAGTGCAAAAAGAGACGTTAAAGTTTTTGAAAAAATTAATCAAACATCGAAATATCGGTCATCGAGAAATGTTTTTGACCTTCAGAATGAAACTTGATAAATTGCAAAAAGATCCGCATTCGAGACGAGCACTTTTATATCTGGATTTGATTCCTTGGGTGGAGAGTAAGATTCAAAAGAAGAGTATTCGGTCGGTGATTCGGAATTCGTTGAAGGGGAATTGATTGGTGAGGATTTGGAGTTTGCTTTTTTGTTTTACCATTGTAAATTGTTGATTAGGAGTGAGTTATAAATATTATATTTGTATTGAGTGAGATTATTGCAAAAGATATATATGTGTGCTTAGTACGAATATATTTAAGTTGGGTGTAACTAAAAAAGATAAAATGAATATTGAAGAAAGCAATGGACCACCAATTGGAAAACTTCAGCAAGTAAATAAAGATAATTCTGTTATCGAAGAATTTGAATTAGGGGTTGGTCGTTTTTCAATGACTCCTAAAGAAGATTTTTATCTTGTAAATTTCTGGGTACGAGGACGAAGTGAGATTCTTACTCATGAGAAAAAAGTAGGTTACGAATGGGGGCCAACTTTGGAAATCTTGACAAAAACATATAAAGATTTAAGGCAACATACACATATCCAATTAGAGGTTCCAGAAGAAGATGATGTTTACGAAGAATGGGAAGAAAACTATGATAGCCATTTTTATAAATTTATGCATCTATCCTTTAAGAATGCTAAACTAGAAATAACAAAAATCAATGAAAATTTATACTCAATTAAATTTAGTGGAAATCCCAATGAGGAACCTGATATTATAGGAGAATGTAAATTAGAATTAACTGATGAGCTGATAACATATTGGTAAAAAATTATCAAGTCAACAAAATCAGTATACAAAAAATCGTTATTCAAGTTCGGCTGATAAAAAGAAAATTCATTTCTTCGATTCGGACCGCTCGCGCTGGATCTCCTGGTTCATGTGCACTTTTCAGCAACTACTTTGTCAATTTTTTTAAGGTAATTATTATTCTAATAACAATACAATTACAAAGAAAAAACACAAAAGTAATTCCAATGATGAAACCTTTGTAAAAATAAATTACCAATGCTAATTTTTTCACAAACCAACATTAGCCGTAATTAAGAAAAAAGGAAAAAATGAGAATCAGAAAATTGAAGTTGTTTACCAATAAACTTGAATTAGAAAAGAATTTCTACGCTGAAATCTTAGGGTTTGAAGTCATAGAAAACAAGCCAAATTTATTTACGATAAAAGTTGGATGGAGTGAATTAACTTTTGAAGCATCTAAAAGAGAGCATAAATATCATTATTGTTTTTTAATACCTGCCAACAAACTTTCCGAGGCGATGAATTGGATGGAAAAACGAATTCCTATTATTGATTTAGGGAAAGGAAGTAAAACTCAAAGGTTTGAAAGTTGGGATGCTGACTCTTTTTATTTTTATGATGGAAGTGGAAATATTGCAGAATTTATAGTTAGACATGAATTGAATAATTTTAGTGATACTGATTTTAATATCTCAAATGTTCTTTGTGTAAATGAAATTGGAATGCCAACCAAAGATGTAGCAGAAACCAATAGCATACTTCAAGAAAAATATGGAACTGAATTTTGGAAAGGCGACCCAAAAAGATTTGGAACTAATGGCGATCAAGAAGGATTATTTTTATTGCCTAATTATGAAATTAAGGAAATTTGGTTTCCGACCTCTCTAAAAATTAAACCTGAGCCTTTTGAAATCATCTTTGACCATAAAGAAGAAAGATACTCCATGGAATTTAGTGATGGCGAAATAAAAACTACTGCCAACAGAATGAAATAAAAATGAAAAACGAATATGATAAATATTATCAAACAGAAAATCTATTTGGGAATCCTTACCCCGAATTGATGAACTTTTATTCTAAATTAGATAGAAAAGGAGAACTCCTAGATTTAGGATGTGGCCAAGGAAGAGATTCAATTCCTTTAGCAAAATTAGGATTTTCAGTTACAGGAATTGATAATTCTGAAGTAGGAATTGAACAGTTAAATAAAATTGCAGAGAAAGAAAATTTGTCAATAAAAGGATTTGTGGATGACATATATAGTTATTCGGATTTCGACAAATTTGAATTTATCCTTTTAGATAGCATGTTTCACTTTGGCAAAAAGGAAAGAGAAAAAGAAGTCAGTTTTTTAAATCGACTGATAGAAGAATCAAATCCAAATACCTTGATCACAATTTGTATTCAAAAAACCGGCAAAAAATTAGAAATACTAAACGCTATAATTTCGAATAAGAAAAATTTGGTGGTGGTCAATCAAACTGATTTGATTTATAAGTTTGAAGACAAAGAATCAAATCATATTTCTGAAACAAAATATGAAATGATAACGATCAAAAAAGTATAAATAAACAACTCGCCAAACTAAATAAAATAAAAACTAATTTCTATCCTGTCGATTTCTAAGGCATATATTAAATTTAATAACAATAGACTTACAAATGTTAATTTAAAAGTACATTTATTGACAAAACATCTTTATAACTAAATTTGGTTTTTAAAAAATCATATTTTAGTTTTTTCATAACCTGACATTGGACACAAAAAAATTAGTCTTCGAAAAATTATTTTTTTAATTATTAAGAGCATGTTTAAACTTTTAACTAACTGAAAGTCAATGATTTTGTGGTTCTTGCTAACAATTTCATTTGAAGTTTAGCAAGCTAAATAAAAATTAAATTGGAGGTAAGATTCATAAAGCGTTGATTTTTAGGACGGTAAAAATTTAAACATGCTCTAAAATCAATGAGACCAATAATTTTTATCTTAACCTTATTGGGGGGGATAATATTCTGGCTCTGCGATTTCATTAAATTTTAAATAAAAACTTACCAATGATCTACAAAATTATTTTATTGTTTTTATTATTCCCAATGAGTGGAATGGGACAATTTGTTTGTACACCATGCAATTTGGAATGTGATACTTTAACCTTTACACAGGCTGGAATTTGCCCACATTGTAACATGGAGCTTATCCTTGATGAATCCATGATTAGCGAGGATAAGAGTGTATTAATGAAAATAGAAAATGATTCTTTGGAAGAAAGCATTATGCGTTCAGTAAGTTATTTGTCTGATGTATATGGGCCAAGATTGCTAGGTACTCCTAAATATTATGAATCCGTTCTATGGATAAAAAAGCAGTTAGAAGATTGGGGAATTAAAAATGTAGAACTTCAATCTTTTGATGAAAATCACATAGGTTGGGCTATTGAAGATTTTAATCTTCAATTATCTGAACCTAGTTACGCTCCATTAAATGCCTATCCTTTGGCATTTTCAAAATCAACCAATGGAGTACAAGAAGGAACTCCCGTTCTAATAAATTCATTTGATGAAATTTATGAGCTGGAAGGAAATTTAAAAAACAAAATAGTTTTAGTCAAAGGTTATTACCGACCTGTTTCGAATATTGAAAATAAAATGTCCACCCGTCTTGATGAAAATACCTTGACCAAGGCTGCCGCAAATCCTGACCCTAATGATTTAATTATTGGTTATCATAGTAGGAGGTCAACGGTTGATGTTTTTGGAATGCGTGCTCGGATTAAAAAGAGGAGAACAGAATTTTTTACTTTCTGTGAAGCGCAGGGAGTTATTGCCGTCATTGAACCTAGTAATTTTCCTTATGGTATTTTGCATGCTGACGGGAATAGAACCGTACCTTCTTTCACTAAAAAAGAAGACTTGAAACCTATTGCATCTTTCGTGTTGAGCAATGAACATTTTGGACGGATAGTTAGGTTGGTAGACTTGGGATTGACACCTAAAATTAAGTTGAATTTAAAAACTAAATTTTTCGAAAATCCAAAATACAATGTCAATCTAATCGCGGAGATCGAAGGTACTGATGAGAAATTAAAAGATGAATTGGTTATCATAGGGGCTCATTTGGATAGTTGGCATGCGGGAACAGGTGCAGTAGACAATGCATCTAATTGTGCCGTGATGATGGAAGTATTAAGAGTAATTCAGAATATAGGAGTAAAACCAAAACGGACTATCCGACTAATCCTTTGGGGAGGTGAAGAACAAGTATTTGCTGGTTCCCGAAAATATGTAAATGAGTTCGTGGGTGATTTTGAAAGTGGGAAAACCAAATCAGAAAATAAAAAAATTACAGCTTACTTAAATTTAGATAATGGAGCAGGAATGATTAGAGGTATCTACTTGAATGGCAATCAAGAAATTGCTTCCTACTTTTCTGAGTATTTGGAACCTTTTGAAAAAAGTAAAACGCTTACCATCCAAAATGCTAACCAGACGGACCATGAATTATTTGATCATTTTAATGTACCTGCTTTTCAGTTTATTCAAGACCCCTTAGATTATATGACGGCGATACATCATACTAACATGGATGTTTATGAATATGTCCCGTCAAAAGATCAGGAATATAATGCGAAATTGATAGCCTACTTGAGCTACAAGATTGCTCAAGAAGAAAATCCGCTTCCAAGGAAAAAATATAATTCCCCATTCCTCAAAAGACAGGAAATACAACATTCCAATTAGATGGATATCACAATGCCTCAAAGGTATCTCTTGTGGGAGATTTTAATAATTGGAATATGTTTGGTACTGCTTTATATAAAACTGAAAAAGGGTGGGAGTGTAAGATAGAACTTCCCAAAGGACGATATTTTTATAAATTTATCATTGATGGTTCTTGGACTGCTGACCCTAGTACTCCTGCAAATGATTTAGTCAAAGATGGAAAAGGGCATGGAGGGTTAACTTCATTAAAAGTTGAATAAAACAATTAGCAAAGGATGAATAAAGAAAAAATAATAAGAGACGAAGCCACCTATTTTTGTAATCGGTTCTTGAAATATACTACGACAACTAGAGCTATTGAACAGTTTAAATTATTGAAAGAAAGGTTGAAAGATTTTTACTCTCCTGAATTCAAGGCAATTTTTTTAGATCATATTGAAAACTTGATCAATGAGAAATCTGAACTAAATAAAAACTTAATAGATCAAAAAGATGCTGCTAATCTTAAAGATAAATATTTCGAAAAACTACTTTTTTATCTTAATCAAGAATTGAATACGCTACCAGCTTTGGCAAGGCAAAATTTCTCTAACTCATCCAATCAAGTTAGAGATAAAGTCTTTGTGAGTTGCAGCCCTATGGATAAAGAATACCTAGACGAAATTAGAAAACATTTTAAGCCATTTGATGGACGAATTAATTTTTGGGATAAAGATAAAATACTGCCTGGGCAAGATTGGAAAGATGAAATTCAAACAGCAATTAGTCAAACTAAAGTTATCATATTATTGTTAAGTGCTGATTTTTTAGCTTCAGATTTTATTATTTCAGATGAGTTACCATCACTATTAAAAGCTTCTGAAAATGATGGTGCTGTCATTTTATCTGTCATTCTAAAACCATGTTTGTATGAAGTTGTGGAAGAATTAAATCACTATCAAACGATGAACAGAGCAAACATTCCAGTATTAAAAATGGATGAAATAGAAAGAGAAGAATTATATGTCAACCTAGTCAGACAAACAAAAAGAATCCTTAATGGTAAATAAAAATAAAAATAATCAATATTGAATATGCAACAATTTAAGTTAATCTGTTTTTTAGGAGTTTTAGTTTCTTTTATTTTTACTTGCGAGAATTCTAATAAAATAGATAAGAAAAAAGCAAAGGAGTTTTCTGAATTTATTTCACCAACTAGAGAAAAAGCATTTCCGAGTTTTCCTGGTTGTGAGCATATTGAAAATTTAGGAGATCGGTTAGCGTGCAATATGCAAAAATCCCAAGAACACATCGATAAATATTTGGAGTATCCTGAAAAATTGAAAGAGAGTTTTAAAGAAGGATACGTTGATTTAGAATATACCGTAACCACTTCTGGTCAAATAGAAAACATTGTGGTCCTTAAAACTTTCGATGAAGACTGTAGTAGCATAGCCAAGGATATCGTAAGAAAAATCCCTAAAATGATTCCTGCAGCAAAGGACGGAAAACCTATTGTTTCTAAAAATGATATGAGGGTAAATTTTAAAGTTCCTAAAGAAGAAAAATACGAGATTACCACTATGTTTAGTAGAAATGATTTCTATTACGCTATTCCTATTTCAACACCTCCGATGTTTGGTGATTGCAATAACTCTACTTCAAAAGAAGAAATGGAAATATGCTTATCAAAAAATTTAACAGACTATTTGCAAGCAACTTTAAACTTTCCGGTCGCTCCAAAAAAATCAGAAAAAATTTCCATCATTAGTTTTATGGTAACTAAAGATGGAGCGATTAGAAATATTGATGGAGGAAAATTGTGGAAGTCAGCTATTGAAGAAACTATTTACAAAATGCCAAAGTGGATTCCTGGGAAAATGAATGGAAAGCCAGTAAATACTATTTTTAAGATTATGCATCCTTTTACTGAAAAGAGTTTAAAAAAAATAAAACCAAATCTATCAAAAATAGAAAAGTTAAAAGGTAATCCCAAAAATGAAAAACCTGTAAATTAAGAACTGATTAATAATTTATGGACGCACTATTATGGAGATTCTCATTGTTCTATTTTTTTGGATTATGCAAAAGAAAGGTAGAACAATGGGGAGTAAAGGTTTCATAACATGATATAATAAAAATGGAAGAAATTTTTCTAGACATACCATCTTCCAATAGTTGGGGAATTATAAAACCAATAAAAGAAGGATGGTCTGATGATCTTAAATATTACATTAAAAGTGATAATGGAACTCAATTTTTATTGAGAATTTCAGATAGCTTAAGTTTTGAAAAAGAAAGTATTTTATATAGTGCTTTAGGAGAATTAAATGAAAAAGATATTTTGACTTCAAAGCTTATTGATTCAGGAATATGTAATCAAGGAAAAAATACATTTCGTATATTTTCATGGATTGATGGAATAGAAATCAAAAAGGAATTAAATAATTTTTCAGAAAAAGAACAATATGAATTAGGACTTCAAGCGGGATTAATTTTAAAAGAAATTCATCAAATAAAAAGTCCTGAAAACCGAATTGGATGGAACGAGTTTTACAACAAAAAAATAAATACTAAAATAGAAAAATATAAAAATTGTGGAATCGCAATTAAGAAATCAGCTGAACTAATAGCCTATATTGAAACCCACAGAACACTCCTTAAGAATAGGCCACAAAGTTTTCATCATGGAGATTTTCATGTTGGGAATATGTTAGTGACTCCCCAAAAAGAATTAGCGATTATTGATTTTAATCGATTAGATTTTGGAGATCCTTGGGAGGAGTTTAACAGAATTACGTGGACGGCGGAGGAAAGTGTTTGGTTTGCTAATGGTCAAATTAATGGATACTTTAATAATAATGTACCTCCTGATTTTTTTAATCTTTTGGCTTTATATATTGGCGTAAATCAACTAGGATCGATTCCTTGGGCGATACCTTTTGGAGAGAAACAAGTAAAGATTCTACTAAATCAAACAGAAAGAATATTTGAATGGTTTGATAATTTCACTCAAGCTGTTCCTAGTTGGTATCAACCAATTGATGAAATATGAATATTGCATTTATACAAGCCGTCGATTTTAGAAAAAAATTAAAACAATACATTTACAAAAGTTAGAATTTATAAAAAAACAAAATTCAAAACTAAATGAAACCCAATTTAATTTTATTACATGGAGCATTAGGCACAAAAGATCAATTTAAAAGTTTAAAGGGAAAACTCTCCAATGATTTTGAAGTACATGATCTTGATTTTGAAGGACATGGAAGTAAGGAATCGACCAAAGATTTTACCATGAAGTTGTTTGCCGAAAATGTAATCAAATATTTGAACGACAACAATATTAGTAAGATTCATATATTTGGTTACAGCATGGGAGGATATGTTGGCTTGACTGTAGCCAAAGTAAATCCAATGTTAGTTGATAAAATAATTACTTTAGGAACTAAATTCGACTGGACAGAAGAATCGGCAGAAAAAGAAATAAGGATGTTGGATCCTGAAAAGATAGCAGAGAAAGTTCCTGCTTTTGCCAGTAAATTGGAATCAATTCATAACAAGAACGATTGGAAAGAAGTAGTAAACAGAACTGCAAAAATGATGTATGGATTAGGAAGTGGAAAAAAAATAACGGAACAAGAATTAGCAGAAATAAAACATAAAACCTTAATTGGGATTGGCAGTAAAGATAGAATGGTAAGTTTGGAAGAATCAAAAGTTGCTGCTGATTTAATTCCAAACGGAAGATTAGAAATCATAGAAAATTTTCCACATCCAATTGATAAAGTAAATGAAGAAGTACTTGGAGCGATAATAATAGATTTTATAAAAAAAGGTTCTTAGAAAATTAACTTCAATGTTTTTATAAATCAAAATACATTTCATGAAAAAATCTATTGGATGTTTGATAATCTTGGTTTCATTCTCTTGTGCTTTGAGCAATGAAGAAATCAGCTTAGATGGAAATGAAGTTTTAAGCAAAAGTATTCTTACTCATGATCCAAATGATAAATGGAAAGAACTGGAAATGAACATTCATATTCAAGAACCCAGAACTGGAAACCCATCAAGGTATTCAATTGTGAAAATGAATAATATGGATCAATCATTTGAATTGATTAGAAATAGAGAAAACCATTTGTCAAAACATGTGATTGATAAGAATGGAATTTCGAAAGTTTATCTAGATGATAAGGAAGAAATAGCACCAGAGTTGATAGAAAAATATCGATTAAATCCAGAAAGGAATACTCGGTATAAAGATTTTTATAAAATGCTGTATGGATTACCCATGTCATTAAATACAGAATCAATTAATCAGTTTGGGGAAGTTGAAAGTAGCATTTATAATAATCAAGATTGCTATAAAATTCCGATTGAATTAAAACAAGAAATGTTTTCAAAAAACTGGATCATTTATATTTCAAAAACGGAATTTGAATTTAAAGGGATGGAAATTGTTTTTCCTGAAAACAAGACAAAAGGGGAAAGATTATTTTTTGATGGATCAATTTCTATTAAAGGAGTCAAGGTTCCTAGAATAAGACATTGGTATGAATTAGCAGATAATTCCTATTCTGGATCAGATATAATTATAGGTGAACTGTAAAATTGATCCTTACCTATTTTTATAACAATGTACTTACGAATCAGATTCTGAGTTTAAACTGAAATTTTATTTTACCAACCAACTTTTGTTACTAGATATTTAAAATCATCGAAGTAGGGGATTTTCAAATTTAAGTTGTCCTGATAAAAAGAATAAAAAATGAATATTAAACATTTGCTTACCATCTCTTTTTCAATTCTTCTTATTTCGAATTTAACCTATTCCCAGGATACCTTAATTACAGAGTGGGAGATAATAGATTCTAGCCCATTAGTGAATGGAAATGCTGAGGCATGGGCAATCGGATCTGATCAAAATGGAAACTTATTTTGGGGAGTAAATAAAGATAGGCCTGGTTTTTTTGAATATATGGATGCGATGGTGTTTAAGTTGGATGAGGAAGGAAATACCATTTGGTTGGATACTGCTGCCATCGGAGTTTTTGCCCAACAATCTTATCACCTTAAAGTTACGGACAATGTAGTTTACTTAGGAGGAAGAACTTGTAAGACTATAGGTATTGACAGTTGTGATGTGTTGGTTTTTACGACAGATGTAAATACTGGTGAAACAGGATGGGAATTTACTTGGGATGGAGGTTATGGCTATGAAGAGGTTGATGGGATTTCTGTCGAAACAGATGAAATTATTCTAACTGGTTGGACCAAGGGGAATGGAACAGAGATGGATGTTCTTTTGATGAAAATAGGGTTTGACGGAAGTGTTATTTGGCAAACCAACTGGGGAAGTATGACTGCTAAAGATGATCACCAAGATGGGCATATTGTTGTAGACGATTCATTTATTTATATTTCAGGATTGTATGATGGTTCACCATTACTTGGATGGAACGGAAGAGCATTGTTAGCAAAGTTTGATAAAACGAATGGAAATTTTGTTGATAGTGTAAAATATGGTAGACAGGATCAATGGGTTAATGCAGAAAATGCACTTGGTATGACGACAGATGGAACCTATTTATACACAACTGGTTATACTACCACCTCGCCAAATAATTGGGATATTTTTGTTGCTAAGTTTGATAAGGATTTAAACCAAATATGGTACACCACTTGGGGTGGAGAAAACGATACGGAATCTGCAAGGGCAATCACTATTGATGATGATGGTTCAATTTACATAGGAGGAAATACAGCAAGTTATGGGAATGGAGGATTTGAAATGGCACTATTAAAATTGGACCCTTCAGGTAATATAGAGTGGTATAAGACTTGGGGAGGTACATTAGATGATCAGATTCTTGATATTCATCTTCACGATCATAATTTATATCTAACAGGTAAAACACAATCTTTCCATCCTTCACAAAAATGGGAGGCAGTCTTGTTAAACGTAAATTTAGAAAACTTTAATACTTCTAACAAAAACGTATTTAATCAAAAACCGGAGTGGCAAATTTTCCCAAATCCTACATCGAATTCGGCTATTCTTAAATTAAATAATTTTTTATTCCAAACTCAGGAAATAGCAGTTTATAATCTGATGGGACAGAAAGTAATGCATTTAAATAATATCGCATCGCAAGAAATTAATATAAACAAAGAGAATATAGGTACAGGGATTTTCTTAGTTCAAGTCGTGGATGTTAATCAAAATACAAGTGTAAGAAAATTAATTATTCATTAAAGTTTAAATTGATTTACTTCAATGACTTCGGCTGGCAACATACTTTCAAGATGTATTTTACCAATCCGTACTCGAACCAATCTGATAGTGGGGAATCCAACTGCTGCACTCATTTTTCTAACTTGTCTAAATTTTCCCTCCCTGATCGTGATAGATATCCAACTTGTTGGCCCATGACTTTCACTTCTTTTCCGTAAGGGGGGAGTAAAAATTGGAATAGGGGACAAATGCTTTGCTTCGCAAGGTAAAGTCAAATACTTTTTTTTGTTGACACTTATTTCCACACCTTGTTTTAATTGTTCAATTGCCTCCTGAGTAATTTCTCCATCAAGTTGAACATAATATTCTTTTTCAATTTTTTTGCTTCGTACTTGTTCACTTACTTTTCCATCTGTGGTCAAGAATAATAGTCCTTCCGAGTTTTCGTCTAATCGACCTATAGCCATAATGCCAGTTGGGAATGCATGAAGTGTTCCCAATAGCTTTTTATTTTTTCGCTTATTTTGATTATTGACAAACTGCGAGAGATAGCCTTGAGGTTTATAAATTATAAAATGACGATGGTTATGCATTCAAGTTGGATTAATATCAAATAATTATTTGAGAAAATAAAAGAGATTATTACGAAAAAAAATAATAATTCATCAAAACTAAACTACTTTTGATACTTTGTAAAAAACCTCCCTTGGAATTATTATTTTTAATAAAATCTGTAAAATAGAACAAATAGTAAATCAACTTTTAGATGACAATTAGCAGTAAAGTAATCATAAAAATTTGTCTATTATTCCTTTTTATCCTATCGCTTACCTTTCAAAGTAAGGCGCAAGTCAATCTTGATTCTTTAAGACAGATTTGGACGAATGCTGCTGAACCTGATTCTGTACGATTTAAAGCCATAAATAAATATTATATAAACAATACTTTTGCTCAGCCTGACTCTGTATTGATTTTGACAGATTACCACTATGATCTAGCTAAAGATAGGGATGAAAAAAGTGAAATGGCCAATGCTTTCAATGAAAGATCGTATGCCTATTATTTGAAAGGAGATTTATCCAAAGCAATTGAATCTTTAAATCAATCCATCGCAATCTTGGAAAAATTCGGAGACGCCTTACATCTAGCTTCTGTGTATTCCAATATGGGAAATATTTATGGAGAGCAAGATAAATATCAAGATGCAGTTAGGTACTTTACTTTAACGCTGGAAATATTTAGAGAGAAGGATTCAAAAAAGGGGGAAGCTCGGATCTTAGTTAACCTAGGAATCATTTATTATTTTATTGACAATTACGATTTAGCCATAGAATATCTGAATAAGGCTATCGATATTTACAAAAAACTTGATCTTGATAAAAAAGTTGGTCTTCCTTTATATTATATCGGATCTGTATCTTTTAAACAAAAAAAATATGATCAAGCTATAGAAACGGGAGAAAAAGCATTGAAGATTTTATTAAATAGTAATAACAAATTTTCAGCAGCAGATTCTTATTTTCTACTGGCCAAATCTTATCTAGAAATCAATCAAAAAGATAAAGCCCTAAGCCATGTTGATCAAAGTTTGGAGATCGATTATGAAATAATGAATAATTCAAAAATTGTTGAACGGTTAACCTTTAAAGCAGAGTTGGCTTTTGAAGATAACATTAAGATTGCAACGAGTAAAGCAGAGGAAGTTCTGAAATTAGTTAAAGAAAATACTCCGAACGAATTAAAAGCAAACTTATACAACCTATTATATAAGTGTTATAAATCTCAAAATAAATACAGTCTTTCGCTCCAGATGCATGAAAAATATGTAACCTACAATGATAGTCTACAAATTGAAAAAAATAATATCGCTATTATTAAAGATGCGATTCAAAATGAATTTGACGATAAACTCCATCAAAATCAACTTGAAAATGAGAATGCTCAAGCTCAATTAAAATTAAATCAACTCAAAAAAACTTACTCTATTCTTTTAGTTGGATCACTTCTAATTTTCTTCATTATTTTTTACGCTAGATCAAATATTATGGCTCAACGAAAGGAGAAAGAAGTATTATTAGAGGAGATCGAACAACTAAAAAAATCTGTAAAATCTTCAGCTGATTTACCTTCTAGTAAATTTCAATTAGACAGAACCAAAATCGAAGATTCGATCGATCGAAAAATAAACGAGACTGACTGGAAGGTGCTCAATATTTTATTAGACGATCCCGTGATTTCGAATAAGGATATTGCCAAAGAAGCTTTTTTGACCGTAGATGGAATAGGCTCTTGCTTAAGAAGAATGTATAGTGCTTTTGATTTAAAAGAATCTAAATACAAGAAAATTTCTTTAATCATGAAAGCGATAAAACTTTCCAATCAATAGTTGTTTTACAACACTTTCCTAGGTTTTTCAATGAAATTAATATTTTCACGCGTAGGCGTGAAGCATTTTTGGCTGATATAGGTGATATTTGTGGAGCTTATTTTAATAAAACTTCATTGTATTAAATTTTAAAAAACTTTTTAAATATGAGAAAAGTATCTCTACTACTTCTTTTTGTTTTAGCCAATTTTATTTCCAATGGACAATGCTCCTCAGTAGGTGTCCAAATCTCCTCTTCAGACACCACCTATATTCAATTGTATCATGCAGGTTTCTTTCTTATTCCTTCAGGAGATGAGAATATAGTTCAATGGGAGGTGACTACTTTTTCAGGTGATATTATTCATCAAGACAATACTTCAGGTGGGTTTAATGATCAGTCGAATTCGTATTTCGATCATTCTATTCCAATAACAGATTCTATGAAAGCAACGATCATAATCACCAACAATACGGAAGGAATTATGTGTACGATGACCGATACATTGTATTGGCAAGTAGATGAAATTCTTCCAGGTGCATTTATAGGGTATTGGAATGTTTTAAGTGATAATGGAGGCGTGGAAGAAGACATATCTACTTCTTCAGAGGAGATTTTTAATGTCCAAAATATAGAGCTCTTTCCTTCACCTGCCTTCGATCATTTTAGTTTAAAAGGTGATTTAGATGTTTATTCATTTAATATCATAGATGTCAATGGTCAAATTTTGGGAACCTATAATAATATTCATTCGCAAGAAAGAGTGGATATTTCCCAGTATTCATCAGGTGTATATTTTGTCCAATTTTGGGATCAAAAGAATAAAAATATAGGTGTCAAAAAAATGGTAAAAATGTAAATTACTAAATCTATATATTTAGAAACTTGAGTAATTAAGTACCCTAAAACAACATAAATGATCCCGAATTTTTGATTAGTCAAAAATTCGGGATTTCTTTATTGCATTCCGTAGCTAACGGCACGACAATAATCTTGATTCTATTATTTCTACTCAGATCTAATCCCTAACGAGATTTTTTTACGCTGAAATTATCCCGCTAGGGATTAAACTTGCTTGTCGACAGGCAGGTGTAGGTAGAAAAGTTAAATAAAATATTGGCTTTCGTTCTGTGAGGTACGAAATGTAAAATTCGAGATGATTAATGTTTGCATTTCGAATTTTACTGGATAACAATAATCTTGAAATATTAAAGAATTAATCCTTCCCAATTTTTAGCCACCGTCCTTACTTTTCTTCACGTTTACCTATGAATATATTCTTTTCATGCATAGGCGTGAAGCTAAAATGGTTGAGATTTATGAAGTTTGAGGTGTCTTCAAAGATGGTAGCTTGATTGTTTAGCTACTCCAATTGATTAACCGCAAAGCCAAAATTTTATAAATCATTTAAACTACAAACATGAAAAAGATAATTGTATTACTTCTATCGTTTCTTTCTTTAGGAGTAAGTAATGCACAAAACATCGATTTAGAACTTACTTCTCCAGTACCACTATTTCAAGATGCAGATGTAGGTGATATGGAATTTGGCGATATTGATAATGATGGAGATAATGACTTGATCATAACAGGAAAAGGAGGACCGATTCGAACTACACTTTATCGAAATGATGGTAATGGAAATTTTAGCGAAATTCTTGAGAATGTAATAGAAGATGTTTATCGAAGTAAAATTGGTTTAAACGATGTAGATGATGACGGTGACTTGGATCTGTTAATTTCAGGATCGAATAGTTCCCCAGTTTTATCCTCTAATCTATACTTGAATGATGGTTCTGGGAACTTTAGCATGGTAGCCAATACACCATTTGAACCAACTGAAGGGGCAGATTTTGAATTTGGAGATATTGATAACGATGGAGATGATGATGTAATCATGATCGGTTCAAATAGTTCAGGTAATCCAATAGTGAAAATTTATGACAATGATGGGGCAGGAACATTTTCAGAAGTTAATGCTTCTGCTCTCGAAGCAATACACAATGGAACAATTGAACTTTTTGATTTTGATGATGATAACGATTTGGATGTAATTATGGCAGGCTTGAATTCCAGCGGTAACCAGTTTACAGGCTTATATACTAACAATGGTTCAGGAGTATTCAGTCTCGTTAATAATACTACTTTTAATAATTTTGCTGGTGGAGATATTGCCATAGGTGACTCTGATAATGATGGTGACTTAGATGTTTTGATTTGTGGAAATTTAACTTCATCTGACATTGAAACAGAACTTTATCTAAATGATGGAACTGGAATTTTTACTCTTTTACCCAATACAGTATTTTCAGATGTATCTCTTGGAGAAGCTTCGTTTAATGATTTTGATAATGATGGAGACTTTGATGTATTTGTATTAGGTACTGGCGAAGGAGGATTGCTCAACAACAGTATAGTTGGAAATATTTATGAAAATCAAGGCGCTAATAGTTTCATTGTTTCTGACTCATTAATTGGAGGTTATTTTTCTAGTCATGCTGTGGCTGATATTGATGGAGACGATGATCTTGATTTGGTGCTAGGTGGCACGACAATAGAAATTCCAATACGTGCTACTTGGTTGTTCACTAATTTACTTCCTACTCCTTTGCCGGTGGAGTTAATTTCATTTACTGCAAGACTCAATGAAAAAGAAGATGTATTGCTTGATTGGAAAACTGGAAGTGAAATTAATTCAAATCATTTTAGTGTTCAACGAAGTAAGGATGGATTATTTTTTGAGGAAATAGAAAAAGTAAATGCTCAAGGTGATACTTGGAGTTTATCTAATTACCAAGTAGAAGATAAAAATCCTTTAAGAGGACTTTCTTATTATCGATTGTTGATGGTCGATAATGATGAAACATTTTCTTATTCCGAAATCAAAACTATTCAAATCAATGGCGAAGATAGAATAGCATTTTTCCCAAATCCAATAACTAATAATACTGATTTTTACCTTACTGGATTAAGTGAAGGGAAATTTAACTTAACTATTTTTGATGCTTTAGGTAGATTAGTTTATCAAGAAACAATACATGTCGAAGATATTTTTACCGAGCATAAAATTCGCTTACCTGAATTAGCAGACGGCATTTATACCTATTCGATTTTTAAAAAATCTGATTTAATCAAATCTGGACGATTAGTTAAAAACGATGGTGGTAGATGATTTTAAAATAGTTTTTTAGTTTTTAAAAATAAATAATCCCGAATTTTTGTTCAAGCAAAAATTTGGGATTTCTTTTTTTAGATTTTAAAAAATTCTTTCTGGTCAAACTATTTTTTCATTTAGTACTGGTCTACTACTAAATTCCTGATTTATACGAGGACAAAAGATTCCGTCCAAATCGGGAAGTTATTGTTTGACCGGTACTAAACTATTTCCTTTCCTATTTTTTTTATTATTATATGATAACCTAAAAGTAGGTCTTTTAAAAAGATGATTGTCTTTAATTTAATCAGGCAAGGTAAAAAATATAAAAATCAATTTTAGCCAATAGAGTCTTTGAAACAGGAATCTAAAATTACTTTTCATAACAAATTAAAAACTTTCTAAAAAAATGAATTATTTAAAATTCTTTCTATTTGCAATCTTTGCTTCTGCAATATTTTTGACTTCCTGTAAAGACGATGATGATGGTGCTTGTGCAGAATCTACTTGGTATGAAGATGCTGATGGTGATGGACTAGGAAATCCTGATGTGAGTGAATCTGCTTGTGATCAACCTGCTGGATATGTGGCAGACAATACTGATACAGATGATACTGGCGGATCTTCATCTACAGGTACGCCTGTTTCTGCGTTTGATGAATTCAATAGTAATGCAGTTACAGTTTCGTTTAGTGGAGATGAGATAACGATCGAATCTAATGCACTTCCTGATCATACTTCTCCTTATTGGGCAACGACTAATAGTTTATACATTGACCCTGTTATAGCAGATGCTGGTCAAATGTCGCCAGGAGCTATTACATCTGGAAGTTATACAGTTACAGTTCCTGCTGACCCGCAAATAGCTTCAAGTACTTCAGCGACTGGATTAGGTGCAATAGGTATTGCAGTTTCAGGTGCGCCAATATTCAATGATGAGGAAGGGCCAAATATTTCGTTGTCGGAACAAGTAGCATCAGGATTTGATTATGCTGGTGGTCATATGGGGCCGACTGGTTACCATTATCATTTGGAATCTTCAGACGTAACTGAAAATACAACCTTATCGCATGATGATGAAAGTTTAGTTGGAATTCTACAAGATGGATTTTTGATTTATGGTAGAAAATGTAATTCAACAGGAGATCATCCAGCAGATTTAGATGCATCAGGAGGTCATACTTCTTCCACTCAACATAGTAATGGAGAAACTTTTTATCACTACCACATCATTAATGAATTTTATGTAGGATCATATATTCTTTTATTTGGAGTTGACTTGAAAGGAACACCAAATACAATAATGTAATCCGAATCAAATATCTCCAATAGGAGTGAGAGCATATTTAAGAGTAGAATGTTAAGTAACGGCCTAATAATAAATTCCCGATTTAGACGAGGATATTTTGTTCTCAGTTTTTATTTTAAAGAAGGATAATTGTTGATACTTTGACTGATTTAAAATGAAAAACGAGGGAAAAAGATTCCGTCCAAATCGGGAAGTTATTGTTTGACCGTTACTAAAAGGCGAATAATTGGAAAAGTTATTCTTTAAAAATAATTGTACCCTTTGAGGTGTGATTATTTTTTTAGAAAAACTAATTCAAAATAGCCGATCTAAAATTACTTTTTAAATCAACCTTCAACTTAGGAATAATTCCTACTAGCATAAATAGATAAGATGTATAAAAATATATTTTTTGCAATACTAAGTTTACTAATAATAAGTTGCTTGGAAAATGGGAGCAAAGAAATCGGAAACTCAATGACTGAAGAGATCACTCCATTGGAAATCCCTGCAGTTACTTTAGACAAGTCTAAGTTGGATTATAATAACAAAACTTCACTCTGGTATTTAAATGAGAAACAGTTTTCAGGATATGCAGTAACCTATTTTCAAGATAGTATGCTAATGCAAAAAATTGGAATCTTGGATGGAAAAAAACAAAATATAGCAACGGATTGGTATCCAGATGGAGAAGTCAAACATTCAGCAAATTATCACCTTGGAAAATTACAGGGAGAAAAAAAATCATGGTCACCTGACTCCACCCATATTTTAATATCTCACCTTAATTACCATTTAGGAAAAGCACATGGGGTTCAAAAAAAATGGTATTCCACCGGCGAGATTTTTAAAATCCTTAATTTAGAAATGGGAAAAGAAGAAGGTATTCAACAAGCTTTTAGAAAAAATGGTGATCTATTCGCAAATTATGAAGCACGGGATGGAAGAATTTTTGGACTAAAAAGAGCAGCACTTTGCTTTGGTTTGGAAGATCAAAAAATTCAATATTCTAAATAAGTGTATAATGATTGATCTAATTAAAGCCGCTCAAAATTTTTTATTGACCTCATCTGATATTTCAGTATTAACCATTCCTCAATGTCTCCTTGCAAATCGTAAATAAACGACAATCGAATTTGCATTTTATTAAACAAATGGCAATATTTGATTTTAAGCAAAAACTCTAACCATAATAATACCTTCCAAAAAATTTTGACTTTTAAGTTTCAACTTAACTTAAAGAGCAGAATTATATACAAACTATAGATTCAAAAAATTTTCAACTTACCATATTTTTAAAGAAATCATTTGGCATTCAAATGTAGGGTTATTGTTATGATGTTTCCAAAACACATTATAAATAGTAATAATTTTACGGTTTTGAATCGACGTGCCAAATTTTTATTTATCCAAATAAAATAATAGAAAATGGAAGGAGAAAACCCCGACCGTCAAAAAGGTTTATACATTCCACAACTCGAAAAAGATTCCTGCGGAACTGGACTCATTGCAAATCTCAAAGGTGAAAAAACGCATCAACTTGTGGAAGACGCATTGGTTATGTTGCAAAATATGGAACACCGTGGCGCATGTGGAAGTGAACCAAATACAGGAGATGGTGCAGGTATTTTATTGCAAACTCCTCATGAGTTTTTTGTCAAAAAATGTCAAGAGTTAGGATTTAATTTACCTGAGTTTGGGAAGTATGGAGTTGGCGTTATTTTTTTTCCAAAAGAAAAAAACTTACGCAATCAATGTCGTGTCTTACTCAATGACTATATCGATGAAATGGGTTTTGAACTCCTCGGCTATCGAAAAATTCCAACCGATAATGAAGAGTTAGGTGAGTCAGCCGTCGCTTCGGAACCACGCATGGAACAAGTTTTTTTAAAACCAATGGAAGAGTTAGCGCCAAAAGATTTGGAACGGAAGTTATATGTTTTAAGAAAATATGCAACTCATAATTTGCACCTCACCTATCCTCAATGTGAAGGGATTTTTTATATCTCTTCTTTTTCTTACAAGACGATTATTTACAAAGGTCAGTTAACTACTTTTCAATTACGACCTTATTTTCCAGATTTGCATGACATCTCTTTTAAGTCAGCCATTGCAACGATCCATTCTCGATTTAGCACGAACACAGTTCCAAAATGGAAACTCGCTCAACCATTTCGATACATCGCTCACAATGGAGAAATCAATACAATTCAAGGGAATATTAATTGGTGGAAATCCCGAGAAGCGCAGTTGGTATCGGAGATTTTTACGGAAGATGAATTGGAAAAATTGAGACCAATTTGTGGAACTGGTTTATCTGATTCTGGAAATTTTGATAACGTTTTAGAGTTCCTAGTTTTAAGTGGAAAGTCCTTACCACATGCCTTGATGATGATGATTCCTGAAGCGTGGCAACACGATGATCAGATGCAAGATTTTAAAAAAGCATTTTACGATTATCATGAAAATTTGATTGAACCTTGGGATGGCCCAGCGTCGATTTGTTTCACCGATGGCATCCTAGTTGGAGCAACTTTAGATCGAAATGGATTGCGACCGTCGAGGTATTGTTTGACGGAAGATGATGTGTTGATCGTAGCGTCAGAAGCAGGAGCTTTGCCAGTTGATCCTTCGACGATTATTTCGAAGGGAAGATTGCAACCAGGGAAAATGTTGATTGCAGATTTGGATGAAAATCGAATTATTGGAGATGAAGAATTAAAAAATGTCGTGTGTCAAAGATTGCCTTTTAGAGATTGGTTAGATAAAAATAAATTAGAACTTCAAGATATTCCAAGCTACAAAAAGGGCACTCAATTTATGAGTCAAAACAATCTGCGTCAATTGCAAAAATTGTATGGTTACACCAAAGAAGATTTAAAATTTATCCTCGGCCCAATGGTCAGAATTGGAAAGGAACCGATTGGTTCGATGGGAACGGATACTCCTTTAGCAATCCTTTCACAACAACCTCAGCACTTAGCGAATTACTTTAAACAACTGTTTGCACAAGTGACAAATCCGCCAATTGACCCAATCCGTGAATATAGTGTTATGTCCCTGTTTACAAAGCTTGGTGATCAAAAAAACATTTTAAAATTAGATGTGAATCATGCAAAGTCAATTCATTTAGAGCAACCATTATTGACGATTGAGGAGTTATTAAAAATCAAACATTTGCGTCATGATGATTATAAAACTGGCATCATCGAGTTGGTTTTTAAACCTGATGGACAAAAAGGAAGACTCAAAGCAGCCATCGATCACATCTGTGCAGTCGCAGAAGATTTGATTCGAAATGGAGCAAATATTTTGGTTTTATCCGACTGTTCGGTAAGCACAAATTTAGCTCCGATTCCAACACTTTTGGCAACAGGTGCTATTCATCATCATCTAATTAGAGAAGGATTGCGAACTAAAACTTCCCTAGTTATCGAAGGTGGAGATATTTGGGAAACGCATCATTTTGCTACTTTGATTGGCTATGGAGCAGATGCAATAAGTCCGTACATGGCATTTTTTACTATTGATGATTTAGTAGAAAATAATTTTTTCGAAGAAGAATTTTCCAAAGAAAATTTACATCAAAAATATATCAAAGCCATCGGAAAAGGCTTACTAAAGATCATGTCGAAAAATGGAATTTCGACGTTACAATCTTATAAAGGCGCACAAATTTTTGAAGCTTTGGGAATTCATTCCAAAGTAATCGACCAATGTTTTTCAGGCACAGTTTCAAGATTGCAAGGATTAGGATTTGATGGAATTGCGAGAGAAGTTTTAGAAAAATTTGCGAAAGCTTATCCAGAAAAATCACCTAAAAATAATGCCTTAGAAAACGGTGGAGTATATGCTTGGCGGGAAGATGGAGAGTTCCATTTATTCAATCCACAAACCATTCACTTATTGCAATTTGCTACTCGAAAAGGAGATCAGAATGCCTTTAAAAAATACGCAAAATTAATAGATGATCGAGCGGAAAAAGCATGTACCCTTCGTGGATTGTTAGATTTTAGAAAAAGTGAATCCATCGCAATCGAAGAAGTCGAACCTGTTGAAGAAATTTTTAAACGCTTCGCCACAGGAGCAATGTCGTTCGGTTCGATTTCACATGAAGCACATTCCACTTTGGCTATTGCCATGAATCGAATTGGTGGAAAAAGTAATAGTGGAGAAGGTGGCGAAGATGTCAGTCGTTTTGAAAAAAAGAAAAATGGCGACTGGGAACGCTCCGCAATTAAGCAAGTTGCTTCAGGAAGATTTGGCGTGACGAGTCACTATTTGACGAACGCAGATGAGTTGCAAATCAAAATGGCGCAAGGGGCAAAACCTGGAGAAGGGGGACAATTACCTGGACATAAAGTAGATGATTGGATTGGTCGAGTGAGAAATTCTACACCTGGAGTTGGATTAATTTCACCACCACCACATCATGATATTTATTCTATCGAAGATTTAGCGCAGCTTATTTTTGATTTAAAAAATGCGAATCGAGCTGCTCGAATTAATGTAAAATTAGTTTCGAAAACGGGCGTAGGAATTATCGCATCGGGTGTCGCCAAAGCACATGCAGATGCTATTTTGATTTCTGGACATGATGGAGGAACAGGTGCTTCACCTTTGACTTCAGTTCGTCATGCAGGCTTACCGTGGGAACTTGGACTTGCGGAATCACATCAAACTTTGGTCAAAAATAAATTACGAGATCGAGTAGTTTTACAAACCGATGGACAAATCCGAACTGGTCGAGACTTAGCCATCGCCACACTTTTAGGTGCGGAAGAATGGGGAGTCGCCACAGCAGCGTTGGTCGTAGAAGGTTGCATCATGATGCGAAAATGTCACATGAATACTTGCCCCGTCGGGATTGCTACACAAAACCCAGATTTACGTAAACGCTTTACCGCCAAGCCAGAACACATTATTAATTTCTTTACTTTCTTAGCAGAGGACTTACGAAAGTACATGGCGCAACTTGGTTTTCGAACCGTCGAAGAGATGGTCGGAAAAGTCGAATTACTAAAAACGAAAAAAGGAATTTCCAATTGGAAATATAAATCATTGGATTTGAGTCCAATACTTTTTAAAGAACCTGTTGATGATTCAGTAGGACAATTTAAGCAAGTTGAACAAGATCATGGATTAAAAAGAATTTTGGATTGGAAACTTTTAAGTGCAATTGGAAAAGGATTGGAAAAAGGAAAAAGCTTCGCAACTACCTTTTTTGTAAAAAATACAGATCGTGCGGTGGGAACACTTTTGTCCAATGAAATTTCTAAACGGTATGGTTTGCAAGGGTTGCCTGAAGACACCTATAGTTTTAGATTTAGAGGTTCCGCTGGACAAAGTTTTGGAGCGTTTGCCGTGCAAGGTTTGAGTTTTACCTTGGAAGGAGAGTCGAATGATTATTTTGGAAAAGGATTGTCGGGTGCAAAATTAATTGTTACACCAGATCGAGATGCACCCTTTGAAGCAGGCGAAAATATCATTATTGGAAACGTTGCTTTTTACGGCGCGACATCTGGAAAAGCATTTATCAAAGGTTTGGCTGGCGAAAGATTTGCTGTCAGAAATTCAGGTGTTTATGCAGTCGTCGAAGGAATTGGAGATCATGGTTGTGAGTACATGACGGGAGGTCGAATTATAGTTTTGGGAAAAACGGGTAAAAATTTCGCAGCTGGAATGAGCGGTGGAATTGCATATGTTTTTAATGATTGGGGCGATTTTGAAAATCAATACAATCCAGAATTGGTAGACTTAGATCCGTTGGAAGAAGAAGATTTTGAAAATGTAAGAGTATTGTTAAGAGAACATTTTTTATATACGAGTAGCAAGAAGGCTTTGAAAATTCTCAATGACTGGGAGCAACAAAAACATACTTTTATAAAAGTCATCCCGAGAGATTATAAAAGAATACTCGAACAGAAAAAGGAAGAAGTTCTAATTGGCTAAGATCGTTATTAGCGATTGGCTTCTAGCTAACCTCTAATTTTTCCACAGAAATTAATTAAAGAATCAGAGGCTGGCTGAAAGCAAGTCGCTGATATAAAAGTTGTTTTACAAAAATAATTATGGCAGATCCACAAGGTTTTTTAAAATATAAAAGAGAGTTACCAAAATCCCGAAAAGTAGCCATTCGGGTAAAAGATTACCAAGAAATTTATAAAGATTTTTCTGATGAAAAAGTCAAAACACAAGCGAGTCGATGTATGGATTGTGGTGTTCCTTTTTGTCTTTCAGGTTGTCCTTTGGGAAATGTGATTCCTGATTTTAATGATGCAGTTTATCAAGAAGATTGGGAAGAAGCAGATCATATTTTAAGTGCGACCAATAATTTTCCAGAATTTACAGGAAGAATTTGCCCCGCGCCCTGCGAGTCAAAATGTGTTCTAGGAATCAACCAAACTCCCGTAGCTATTGAGTTGATTGAAAAAAACATTATTGAAAAAGCGTTTGAAGAAGGGTTTATTCAACCAAATCCACCCGTGATTCGTTCTGGGAAAAAAGTAGCAGTTGTTGGTTCTGGTCCAGCAGGTTTGGCAGCAGCAGCACAATTGAATCAAGAAGGACATTCGGTAACAGTATATGAAAAGAACTCTCGAATTGGTGGATTGCTTCGCTACGGAATTCCAGATTTTAAATTAGAAAAATGGGTGATTGACCGACGCTTGCAAATCATGGAAGCAGAAGGCATTCGCTTCGAAGTGAATGCCAATGTCGGTGAAAATATTCCAGTCAAAAAATTGATAGATGAATTTGATGCCATCGTTTTATGCGGAGGGTCAACTGTTCCTCGAAAATTAAATGTAAAAGGAGAAGACTTAAAAGGCGTTCATTTCGCGATGGAATTTTTAGAACAAAATAACAAGAGGGTTGCAGGAGACACCATTTCCAGAAAAGAAGAATTGCTAGCTTCTGGAAAAAATGTTTTAGTGATCGGAGGCGGTGATACTGGTTCAGATTGTATCGGAACTTCCAATCGACATGGAGCGAAATCAATTTTACAATTAGAAATTTTAGTACAACCACCTAAAAAAAGACCAACTGATATTCCTTGGACAGCTGCTCCAATGTTGTTAAAAACAACTTCTTCGCACGAGGAAGGTTGTGAGCGAGAGTGGGCCATTTTGACCAAAGAATTTATTGGTGATAAAAAAGGAAATCTCAAAGCAGTAAAATTAGTCAACCTAAAATGGGTAATCAACGAAGCAACTGGTCGATCCAATTTTGAAGAAATCGAAGGATCGGAAAGAGAAATTCCTTGCGAGTTAGCATTGTTGGCGGTCGGATATTTACATCCACAAAAAGAAGGTTTACTTGAAAAATTAAATATTGAATTGACCGAGCGAGGAAATGTCAAAGGGGAGAATTACCAAACGAATTTAGATAAAGTTTTTACTGCTGGTGATATGAGAAGAGGGCAGTCGTTGGTGGTTTGGGCAATTGCGGAAGGTCGGAAGGCGGCGGAATCGGTGAATGATTTTTTGATGGAGGAATATTAGTTTCCTACTCACAAGGTGACTCGAAGTCACCTTATGAGTTTTTTATTAGCAATAAAATATTAAACTAAGGAAATATTTTAGCCCTTCAAAATGTGTATGTTGTGATCAGTTTTTTACAAAAATAAATGCATACCATGAAAAACCTCCAAGACAAAGTAGTCGTCATCACCGGCGCAGCATCAGGAATCGGAAAAGCACTCGCTCAACATTTTGCCAAAGCAGGAAGTCATTTAGCCTTAAATGATTTTAATGAAGCAGGACTTTTACAAACAGTTAAAGAACTTCAATCCATAGCAACTGGAAAAATATTTACTTCACCATTCGATGTATCCAAAGTTGAAAATTTTGAAAAATTTGCGGAACAAGTCTCCAAAACTTTTGGGCGTGTGGATATTGTTATAAATAATGCTGGAGTTGCGCTAGGTCGAGTGTCAGTTGAAGAAGTGAGCTACGAAGATTTTGAATGGGTGATGAATATTAATTTTTGGGGAATGGTTTATGGAACGAAAACATTTTTACCACTTTTGAAAAAACAGCCCGAAGCGGCATTGGTAAATATTTCAAGCGTTTTTGGAATTGCAGGGATTGGACATCAAGGACCTTATTGTGCGTCGAAGTTTGCGATTAGAGGATTGACTGAATCTTTGCGAATGGAAGCGATGATGGATTTTCCTCATGTCAAAATTCATTCGGTTCACCCAGGTGGAATTAAAACTAATATTGCTAGAAGTGCAAAATGGGTAGGGGAAGAAGTTTCCAAAGAAGAATTTGAGGAGACGACTGAGAGATTCGAAAAGATGTTTATTACCACTCCCGAATCTGCTGCTGCCACAATCGTCAAAGGCATCCAAAAAAAGAAGTCAAAAATATTGATTGGAAAAGATGCGAAGCAATTAGATTTAATGGTTAGATTGATGCCACAAGGATATACTAAATTAGTGATTAATCAATTTAAAAAAGCGAATTTGACAGATTAGCATTCCACGTTTATATCTTGTTATAAAAAACGGACATATAGTTTTTATATTCAGCAGCGGTCATTAAATTTTCCCATTCAGATGGGGTAGTCAATTCTATTTTTACCAACCAACCTTGGTCGTAAGGGGAGTCATTGAGCCAATTTGGATGATTTTTTAATTCATGATTAATTGAAATTATTTTCCCACTCATCGGGGATTCTATTTCAGTTGTAGTTTTATTTGATTCGATTATTGCTAATTGTTTGTTTTTTTCGATAAAAGTTCCCACTTTAGGTAGGTTAACTGAAATCACTTTTCCAAAAACTGTTTGTGCAAAATCAGTAATTCCAATCGTAAATATATTTTCTTCTAGTTCAAGAGTTATGTTATTTTTTAAAACCCATTCATTGGTTTCGTGATAACGAGCATGTGGGTTTATCTTTTTCATATCATTTTTTTCTAAAATCAAGATAGACAAAATTTCGTATTTTGAGCAAAATTTAAACTATGAAAATGCTGCTACAATTTCTTTATTTTATTGTTGGACTTTATCTTCTCATTTGTATTTTATTATATTTTTTTCAAGATCGTTTGATTTTTTTTCCTCAAAAATTAGCGGTAGATCACACCTTTAATTTCGTAGGAGATTTTGAAGAAAAATTTTTCCAAGTCGACGATAAAACGATGGTTCATGCACTTCATTTTTTTTCCAAAAATCCAAAAGGAGTCATTTTATATTTTCATGGAAATGCAGGAGCATTAGACGATTGGGGAGAGGTTGCTGATGATTTTGTCAAAATGGATTATGATGTTTTGATTTCCGACTTTCGAGGTTTTGGAAAAAGTACTGGTGAAATGACTGAGGCTAATTTTAATCAAGACGCTCAAATGTTTTATGATTTTTTATTGGAAAAATATGACGCTTCCGAAATTATTATTTATGGTCGATCGCTAGGTACAGGAGTTGCAGTCGATCTTGCTTCAAAGAATAAAGCGCAACAACTAATTCTCGAAACGCCCTTTGCCAACTTTGCAGATTTAGCGCAAAATCGGTTTAAAATATTTCCCGTAAAAGCATTGTTAAAATTTAGTTTTTCTAATAAAGATAAAATAGGAAAAGTAGATTATCCCATCCATATTTTTCATGGTACAAATGATGAAGTGATTCCATACCATCATGCTAAAGAATTAGAGTCAGAATTAAAACCAACTTCCACTTTTACCACGATCGAATTTGGAAGTCATAACAATATATCTACATTTCAAGAATATTGGACTAAAATAAAAGCTATACTAAAATGAAATATTTTTCAAAAAAGAATTTATTGATCCTATCTGTAATTGGATTTATATTTTGGATGTGTGGGAGTTTGCTGGGAAGTAAAATTGCCACAAGAGCACATCCTCAAAAAATTCCTTCTTCCCAAAAATACTTTTCGCAACCTGTTGAAAGTCAATCATTTAAATCTTTTGATCAAGTAGAAGTTTCTTCTTGGTTTCTTCGAAATGATACTTCTCAAAAAGCAATTATTTTACTCAGCGGAATTGGGGGAAATAGATTAGGTGTAGTTTCTAGAGCCAAGTTTTATCAAAGGAAAGGCTTCAATGTTTTTATGCCCGACTTGCGAGGTACAGGAGAGAGTGGGGGAGATTTAATTTCGTTTGGTTGGCAAGAACGATTTGATTTGTTGGCTGGTGTTGATTTTTTAAAGAAAATGGGAATGCAAAAAATTTCCGTTCATGGAATGTCTTTGGGCGCAGCAACCATCGTTTATAGTTTTCAAGAAAAACCAGATTATGATTTTGTCGTACTTGAATCTTGTTACGACAATATCACGAATGCTTTAAAAAATAGAGTTGACAAATATCCAATACCTTCCTTTGCATTTTATCCGATGACAAAATTTACAGAAATGCGAGTGGAAGCAAGTTCATCAGATTTGAGTCCTGAAAAATATATTGGATTGAATAAATCGCCCATTTTTATACTTGCTGGTGATAGTGAGAAAAAAGTAAAAAAAGCAGAAACAGAAAAGTTATTTTCCAATTGTAATTCTATAACAAAACATTTATATTTTTTTAAAGATGCTTATCATGAAGATTTTATGAATAGATATGAAGAGGAATGGACTATTGAAATGGAAAAATGGTTAGCAAGAATGTCGAATTAAATTGCGATTTATTGTACAATTAGGTATCGGATCCCTTCAAGGGATCCAATACCTAATTGTCTCAATATCAGTATTTTACAAATATTATTAATGTTTTTTGCATTTTAATAATTATGAGTTGTAGATGGGGTAAAAAGGTAACCCACTTCTAATATTTTTCATTAATCAATATTTCCACCAGGATTCAACCCACTCGGAACTGTCGCTGGAATCGTACGGTCAAAACCAGGGTCATCCAAAGCTTGGATAAAAGCAATAATATCTTGGATGTCATTATTATTAAAATTTTGGAGATTTCTAACATCATTATCAATGTCGTTTTGATTGACGTTTGGATTAACATTTAATCCACCACCATTTCCGCCGCCACCACTATTGCCACCTCCGCCACCGCCATTCCCATTTCCTCTGGCAAAATTTCTAGCAGTAATATAAAATTGAATGGTTTGCTGTAAATTACCACCGACTCCATTATGAAAATAAGGACCAGTCTCATTAAGGTTTCTTAAAGTAGGAGTTCGAAAGGAATAAGTTCCATTTGCTCCAGCATCAGAAGTGGCCAATAGATTATTATCTGGCACACCTACCACGTGTAACTCAAAATCAGAAAACATCGGGCCGCTGTGGCAATCGTCACAACCTATATCCTGGAATCGATCCATTCCTCTAATTTGGGCTTGTGTTAGTGCATTTTGATTCCCTGCTTGAAACTGGTCGAACGGACTGTCGGTGGCAATAATAGTTCTTTCAAATGCTGCAATGGCAGCACCTATATTTGTTGAAGTAATTGAATTATTTGTTCCAAAGGCTGCTGTGAAAAGGGTATTGTATTGACCTATATTACTTAATCGATTCACTATGCTATCTAGGGTAACATTTTCATTAAATGAATGCCCTCGCATTTCTTCAAATGACAATAATGGCCCAAGTGCTTGCGCTTCCAAACTCCTCAATCTATTATCCCAAAACATGGGAGCCTGAGCTGGATCAAAATTTCCATTTGTGCTTATTCCATTAAAATTAGTATTAATTATAGTTGGAGAATTTCTTCTAACTATTCCTATATCATCATTTACTGCATCAATTCTTGATGGCCCTAAACCTTCACCGCCAACTCCAATTGGTAATGCTCTTCCATCCGAATATCCAAAATCTGGATGATGACAAGTAGCACAAGCCACGTCTTTTTCACCTGAAAGAATTGGATCCCAAAACAGTAACCGCCCAAGGGTAACCATAGAATTATTATTAGCTGTTCCTGTTCCGCCGGTATTATTGCCATTGCCGTTTCCGTTGTTGCCATTATTTCCGTTTGGATCAACTTCGTTAATATCTGTGATATTTGTATCTGTATTGGTAGCATCATCTTTTTGGCAAGAAGAAAAAGCAAAAAGTAAGCTCACAAAAAAAAGAATTTGAATGGATCTCATAAGAATTAGGTTTTTTATAAAAATTAAAAAATAGCATCTCGACTTTTAATTTCAAAACATAGGATTCTAACCTGAGCGAGGTTCATCTAAAAAAATCCAATTTGTTTTTGCTAAAAAAAGGGGAATTAATAACTTGAATTCTGGGAGTTTTTTTCCAAAAAAAAACCAAAATAGAAGTCCTAGTTAAAAGTGTAGATTAAATCCAGATACTATATTTTTAATTTGATAAATATTAAATTTTGTTCTTGCTGAGATTTTGTAAATTTGGTGTTTACATTTGCTTAGTGTTCAAATTTTTAAATGATTAAGCAGTCAAGTTGAAGTAAAGACAATGTAACTTTCAAAAGACCTACCTTGACATAAGAAAAAACAAAAAAAAAGATATAAATATTTTTAAGATGCCAAATTCTACCTCTGTTTGCGAGGAATCCACTTTTACTAAAATCTTTAAAGAGTATGCGAAATCGCTACACAGCTATTTGTTCTACAAAACAGGGAATCACGATTTGTCGGAAGATCTAACACAAGAAGCTTTTACTAAACTTTGGAAAAATTGTGCTTCTGTAATTCCCGAAAGTGCGAAAGGTTATGTTTTTAAAACAGCCAATAACTTACTTATCAATAATCATAACCATCAGAAAGTAGTGCTTAAGTTTGAAAATCTTCCGCACACCGATCGAAGTAATGAAAGTCCAGAATTTTTGATGGAAGAAAAAGAGTTTAAATCAAAATTGGAAAATGCCATTGCATCTCTTCCAGAAAAACAACGTGTGGTATTTTTGATGAGTCGAATTGATAAAAAAACGTACAAAGAAATTGCTGGAGTTTTAGGAATAAGTAAGCAAGCGGTGGAAAAAAGAATGTATAATGCTTTGGATCATTTAAGGCAAATTTCTAAAAACATTAGATAGTAGATCGGAAGGTTAGGTAACTCATGCTACACACAGAGTTAGGAAACCACTACGAGGGGTTTTTAAATAATTTGGTTGAGTAAGATTATTTAGGAGATATTGAAAAGGAAATAAATCTAAAATAATCAAATAAAAAAGTAAGTCTTTTGGAAGGTAGATTGTCTTTATAATGAATCCTCCTTTTAATCATAAATATTAAAAATGATAAATGACGAACAATTACATAAATGGGTAAATGGCAGTCTTACAGAAGAAGAATTGGAAGTTTTTAAACTTCGTCCGGAGTATGATTCCCTTGTCGAATTATATAAAAATACGGAAGGACTTTCAGTTCCAAACTTCGATGAAGAGAAAATGCTTGCCAAAATTTTACAAGAGAAAAAGAACAAAAAATCACCTGAAAAGGGGAGAAGAGTCTTTCTTTCGAGTTGGATGAAATATGGAGTTGCTGCTTCCCTTTTACTTATAGCTGCTTGGGTATTTTGGCCTCAGTCCAATGCAGTCAAGTATGAATTGGCGGAAGGCGAAAGAACGGAAGCGAATTTGCCTGATGGTTCTAAATTTGTTTTGAATGCGGAAAGTGAATTGACTTATAATAAAGATGTTTGGGAAAATACCAGAACATTAAATTTAAAAGGCGAAGCATTTTTTGAAGTAAAAAAAGGCTCTAAATTTACAGTAAATACACCAAATGGAATGGTCGGAGTTTTAGGAACTAAATTCAATGTACGAGCTCGAAACAATACTTTAGAAGTTAATTGTAAAAGTGGAAAAGTGGTCGTAACTGATATGGATGGAAAAGTATTTGGCGAATTAACTGCCAACGATGCGATCAGGATTTCGGAGGATGGAACGATTGAATCGTGGAAGACTTCCCCTGCTGAGAAAGCGAGTTGGGTGAACGGAATTTTTAGTTTTAAAAATGTTCCTTTAGCAGTTGTTTTACGAGAAGTGGAACGACAATATGAAGTCAAAATTGATGATAGTAATATTGATTCAACAGCGAAAGTCTCTACAAGTTTTGCCAAGGAAAATATAAAAATTTCCTTGAAAACAATCCTTGCACCTTTCTCCATTTCTTATGAAAAAATGGACAGTAAAAATTTCGTTTTAAAAAAATAATGACTGTATTTGAATATTTATAACAATATATTTACAATTCTATTTTCTTTCTTTTCTTTGACTCTTTTTTCTCAACAAACTTTAATTGAGATTGATCAAGAAGAGGCAACGTTGGAACAAGTTATTCAAATTCTTGAAGCAGATTATGATTTTCATTTTTCCTACAAAGTTGATGATATTCAAAAAATCATCGTTCTCCCTCCCTCTGAAAAAACAACTCTTGACGTTTTTCTTTCCGCCATTTTAAAACCCACAGAATTGGATTTTGAAATAGTTCAGAACAATTATATTATTTTAAAAAAGAAAAATGATGGAGGGAATTCGTCTGAGTTAGATGCTAGAAACAATAGAAATCTTCAACTTTTATGTGGAAGTGTAATTGATGGATTCTCCAAAGAACCCCTTCTTCTGGCGAATGTTTATTTAAAAGATTCTCAAGTTGGAACGACCTCCGAGTTGGATGGATCATTTAGTTTTTATGCTGAAATTAAAAAAAGGGATACTTTAATAATTAGTTATGTTGGTTATCCAACTATCCAAGTTTCAGCGACTAACTTAATAGGTAAACCTTGTCGGGAATTTGTCTTTGAAAATTATCTATTTCCAGATGACTTGATTGTAGTTACAGCCTACTTAACGGATGGAGTGAGTACCCAAGACAATGGTTCGTACACTAAGCTAAAACCTAATGTCATAAAAGCTTTGCCTGGGCAAGCGGAGCCAGATGTACTCAAAACGATTCAATTTTTACCAGGTATCTCTTCCCCAGATGGTTCGGCATCGAGTATTAGTATTCGAGGTGGAACACCCGATCAAAATTTGATTCTTTGGGAGGAAATTCCAGTTTATCATACGGCACATTATTTTGGGAATTTGTCTGCTTTTAATCCCTACATTATTGATCAAGCTAAGATATTTCGAGGAGGATTTAATTCAGAATATGGAGGTAGAATTTCAGGAGTAATTGACTTGAAAACCGAAGATCTTTCCAATGGGAAATCTGAGTATGACGTTGGCATAAATTTTATCAATGCATTTGCGAACGGAAAGGTTTCTTTTTTGGAAAATAAGGTTTCCTTGGTGTTTTCAGTTCGAAGATCTATTTCAGAAATTTGGCGATCACCTACTTTTAAAAACTTTTCCCAAAGAGTTCATCGTGGAATTTTATTTCAAACACCAACTAACCAAGACCTTCCAGAAGAAATTGAAATTGATGATAAGTTTTATTTTTTTGATAGCAATGTAAAAGCTTCTTTTCAAATTTCGGAAAAAGATAAAATTTCCATAGCTGGATTTTTTGGTCAAAATGATTTTCAATCAGAATTGAAAAATGACATGCGAGAACAAGTGCAATCGGATAGTTTGTTTTTGGAAAATAGTGGTTTGAGTTTTGCTTGGGATCGGAATTGGAATAATAAGTTTTCATCAAAATTAACCACACTTATTTCAGATTATCACTATGATTATGATTACAGTTTAGTGGGAATAAATCCTAGCCCTCAAGATAAATTTGGTCTCAAGAGAAGTATGATTAATGAAAAGCAAATTCATTTTTCCAATCAATATAAAACGAGCAAGGAGCATAAAATAAAGTTTGGATATCAGTTCATCAATTATGATGTTGGATTTCAAGTAACCAAACAAACTCGCGATAATCCACAAGCGAATCAGATTAAAGAATACCAATCAAATGTTCATGTTGGATATGCTTCATTCAATACAAATAAAGAAAAGAAATTAGGTTTTGATTTTGGTCTAAGAGGTAGTTTCTTGGAAAGTGAAAATCAAACTTATCTGGAACCTCGATTAAAAACTTGGTATAAATTTACTGACCATTTTGGATTTAATTTTAATGCTGGAAAGTACTATCAATTTTTAAGTCAACTAGAACAAATAGAAGGAGATCGAGCAAGTATCGAAACACCCGTTTGGGTTTTGGGTGGAGAAAAAGAAGTGCCTATTTTAGATGCAACACAATATCAATTGGGTTTTGTTTTTCATAAAAATGACTGGCTTATTGATGTTCAAACTTACTATAAAAATATCAATGGGTTAACTTCCTTGGCAACTGGATTTGATGAAGAGTTGACTGGGGAATTTCATTTAGGAAGTGCCAAAATTAATGGTTTAGATATTTTGGTAAAAAAGAGATGGGGAAATTATTCTAGTTGGATGAGTTACTCTTTGAGTAAAGTTAAACATGAGTTTTCTACTTTTTTTGATGCTGATTTTAATGCATCAAATGACCAACCACATAATTTTAATTGGGTGCACATGTGGAGTAATAATAAAGTTGAATTTTCGGTAGGATGGAAGTTTGCTTCAGGAACGCCTTATTCTTTGAAGGAAAATTATATGATTCAAATTGAGCAAGGAATGATGGGACCAAGAGAAAGTATTCTTCCTATAGTCAAAGAATATAATGGAGAAAGATTACCTGCACGACATCAATTAGATGCTTCTATTTTGTATAAATTTTACATAAATAAAACCAGAAAGAATAGAGGAAAAATTGGTCTTTCTTTTTTCAATATCTACAATCAAACGAATATTTATAAACGTGGATTTTTTATGGATATTCGCCCGAATGTCCCACCTAAATTGGATTATACTGATCAGTTGGAGTTAGGTTTTACACCTAATTTTGTGCTTCGATTTGAGTTGTAAAATTAGAAAGGGCTGCCAGCGCGTTACACACTATCAGCCCTTTTCCATCTAATCAATTAATTTTTTAAACGACTTTGGCATCTTCTTCTAAAATGTCTTTGTACAGAATCGGTTGAGGATATTCTTTTCTCATCACATGCTTAATAACATCAAAAGCAGTAATCACTCCTTTTAATTTATTATCAAGATTAACCACAGGTAAAGTTTTAAATCGACGATCAATAAATAACTCCGCGGCAGTTCCAACTTTATCTTTTGGCTCGATGACTAGAACATTAGTACTCATTACATCTTTGACTAGTTCAGATTTGGAAGACTCATGAGTGATCGAGTTTTTCCATAAATCATACGATGTAATCATTCCTACTAATTTTTTTTCTTCATCAACAACTGGGATCTGTTGAATTTTTTCCTTGACCATTAATTGAGAAATGTTGGCCACAGTATCATTCGGATGAGCAACGATAGGATCAGACCTCATAATTTTGCGTACTTCTTGATTCAACATAATTTTATTTTTTTAGTTTGGTTACCTGAATGATTAAAGTTAATAAAATTATTGGTTTTGCCAAATAAAAACGCGTTAAAAATTGTCGTAATATTTAAATAAATTTAATAAAATTGATAAGTGGAAAATTAAATTTTCTTACATTCAGTTTTAAAAAATTAAAATATGAGAAACCTGTTTTACCTTTCTGTTCTGCTACTTTTATTTAGTTCTTGCCAAAAAGCGGAATCGAATTCGAAGCCTAATATCATTTTTATTTTGGCAGATGATTTAGGATACAATGAATTAGGTTGTTATGGTCAAACCAAAATTGAAACTCCTAATATTGATGCTCTCGCAGAAAATGGAATAAGGTTTACCCAACATTATTCAGGGTCACCAGTTTGTGCTCCGTCTCGCTGTATCTTTTTGACTGGGCAACATTCAGGTCATGCTTATGTTCGTGGAAATGATGAATGGACCTCTCGAGGTGATGTTTGGAATTTTGAAAAAGCGGTAAACGATTCAAATCTGGAAGGGCAATATCCGATGCCTTCCGACTCTGTTACGATTGCTGAATTACTCAAAGAAAAAGGCTATGTCACAGGTATGGTTGGGAAATGGGGGTTGGGTGCGCCACTTTCGGAAGGCATACCTACAAAACAAGGTTTCGATTTTTTTTATGGTTATAATTGCCAACGGCAAGCACATACTTATTATCCAAAACATCTTTGGAAAAATGAAGAGAAAATTTGGCTAGAGAATGAACTGGTTCCTCCTGGAACTCAACTTGAAAATATCGCAGACTCCTTGGACGAAGCAGCTTATAAAAAGTACACTCAAAAAGATTATGCTCCAACTTTGATGCACCAAGAGGCGCTACAATTTATAGATCAAAACAAATCCAAGCCCTTCTTTTTGTACTACGCTTCTCCGATTCCACATCTGCCTTTGCAAGCTCCTCAACGTTGGGTTGATTTTTATAAAAAGAAATTTGGGGCAGAAAATCCCTATCCGGGTGGACGAAGTTATTTTCCAAATTATACTCCACGAGCAACCTATGCTGCGATGGTTTCCTACCTCGATGAGCAAGTTGGAGAATTAGTTGAGAAGTTAAAAGCAGAAGGAATTTATGAAAATACCTTGATCGTTTTTACTAGTGACAATGGACCAACTTATGATATTGGAGGAGCTGATTCTCCATTTTTTGAAAGTGGTAAACCATTTCGAAGTGATAGAGGCTGGGGGAAAGGTTACACCCAAGAAGGCGGTATTCGAGTTCCAATGATTGCTCATTGGCCTGCCAAAATTAAAGAGAAAAGTACCTCAAATCATCTCTCAGCATTTTGGGATTGGTTGCCTACATTTTGTGAGATGGCAGGAGTAGAAAGTACTTTTCATTCTGATGGTGTAAGTTTGTTGCCAACCTTAATTGGAGTAAATCAAAAAGAGGATCATGAATTTTTATATTGGGAATTTCCATCTTACAAAGGACAACAAGCCGTAAGAATGGGGAAGTGGAAAGCGATTCGTCAAAATATGTTTGATGGAAATTTGGAGATAGAATTATTTGATTTGGAAAAAGATTTAGCTTGTCAAAATAATGTGGCGGATCAATTCCCAAAGGTGTTAGATCAAGTAAAAAACATTATGGAAAAAGAACATCAAACTTCGGTGGTGGAGAGATTTAGAATTCCAATTATTGATGAAGTGAAAAATTAATATCAGCGTTTAATTATAAGGTAATAAAAGATCCAAAAGGCAAAAGCCATCATAATAAATCCAACAATTTTAAACTTATGAGCCTTCTCCATATTCACTTTTCCAATGCTATTAATTCCAACGGTTGGAAAAATAAAGTAAATAAATCCTTTGAGAGTTAAAGTTAATCCATAAATCGTCACCAGTATCATCGGTCCTGACCAAATGAAATGAAAACTAAAAATTATTGAACCCATCCCCAAGGAAAGCATGGCATTGAAAAGATTGCCCACTTCTTTTTTAGCATGTAAAAATTGGAAAAAACTCACCCAAGATTTTGGTTGGAAAAAATGGGAAACACCAATGGCGGCTAAATTTATTGCTGTGAATAATTCAATGGATTGAATGATAGACATTTTTCTATTTTTTAAAATAAAATTAAGAATTTTGATTGATACATTTGTTGATAAAAGTCGAGTCCAAAAATTGATGACAATTAATTCAGCTTAGCAAATCAAAATGAAAGATCAAATTGGTTCGATTAAAAAGGGCAAACATCCATGTTTTACTAAGGTTAGATAAGTAGATTGGGTAAAATGATCCTTGGTAGAAATTAAGATTTACTCTGTAGAAAAATAAAAACAAATTAAAATTAGTTTTATACTTTTGTAAAATCTTATTTAATTAAAAAATATAACAATGAAATTACAAGTTTCGATTCTCTTTTTTTGTCTAGCGATTTTCTCTTTTATTGGTTGCGATGGAACCCCTGAAGAGAACAATGAAAAAATTGATAAAACTGCTGATACAGCAAAAGAATTAATTGACATTTTTAAAGAAAAATCAAAAGAGATAGCCAACGACAAAGACCTTCAGGCCAAGTTTAAGGATATCCTACAAGATGTAAAAATGGAATCAAAAGATCTTGAAAAAATATTAAAAGAACACGGAGTCGAATGGAAAGAAAAACTTGAAGAAATTTCTAATGACCCAAAGATGAAAGAAAAATTAAAAAATCTGAGTGGAGATGCGGATGAAATTAAAAAGAAATTAGAAGAAATATTTGAAGATGTTTCAAAGGAAAACAATTAGGTTGTTTGACAAAAGAAACCATTCCTTGAAAATCTAAAAACGCCATTTGCACTAATCAGCAAATGGCGTTTTTTATAAAGTTTTAACTGTTGGGAAATTAAAATTTTAATTAATTTTCTAGCGTAGTAATTTTTTCAAGACTTCCTTCTTCTATTGGTTGCTGAGGCATTGACTTTATAGCTTCTGGAGCTTTTTCTTCCAAGTCGATAAAGAAAATATTATTCAATCTGTTACACTCAATATTAGTAGAAATTGGATTTATAGTTAAAGCTAAAACTGGTGTAAATTTAGTGATTTTTGAAATTTCAACTTTTAGTTTTTGAGACATTGATTCATCAGGAGCAAGCAATCCTTTTTTATCTTTAGTTCTTTTTTTGACAAAAGATAAGTCAATTGGAATTGATCCTCTGGTCAGATTATGAGATCTGGTAAAATGAGATTGAATGGCGATATTATCTATTTCTTTTTTTGTTGCACCATGCAAGGCAATAGGAATATTCCCTATGTTCTTAATCGTGTACTTTACGAGAACAAAACGTTTGTTTTTCTTCAAAATCTCCACATTCTCGATCATTAAATCAGCGCAAAGTTTTTCACCTGAAACTTGCTCCTCTATTTCTTCTACTTCTTCGTCAATCATTTCATTATTGGAAATCACATCAACTTCGTCCTTCTCAATAACTTCAACCTTCTTTTTTTGAACTTCGTTTGGTAAGCCTTCCAAAATAGTTTCTGTATCCTTAATAGCTAATCTTTCAGAACTATCTTTCTCCTTTGATTTCACTAAAACAGTTTCATCCAACGGTATATTTTGACTTTTAACTTCTTCCTTTTTGGAAGAAGATTTAGTTGGGAATCTTGGATTTTCTAAATTACTATTCGATAAGGGAACTTCCTCTACGATATCTTCTACAGCTTCATCAAAATTTGTTTTCGGAGTTTTATCATCTTTATTTTCTACAATTTTTTCTTCAGGTTTTTCCGATACCACAGCAATTCGGTCAGAAGGTGGAATTGGTTGATGAGTAAACTTAACCTTATTTCCTAAAACCAATTGACCTGGTCGAAGAGAAATAGATTTCTTTTTAATGCTTTCGATAATGGAAGATTTTGCCTCTACTAAATCATTTTCTTCCAAAGATTGATCAAATTGAAAAATGAGGTCTTTTGGAATTAAACTAGGTTTTCCAAGTTTGATTTTATTTCGTCCATTGTTGACGAGTTTGTATTCAATTTTGTAGGATTTTCCTTTTTTCTTAACCACTTTAATTGACTTGACCATGACTCGATTACCTTTGTATTCAGGCTCGATCTGAGGAATGGTATCAATAAAATTGTGAGTAAGGTGACTGTGAAAGGTGGCGGCCAAATGATGTTGACAAATAAATAGGGAGAATACAACTAATGTTATTTTCGGTATAATTTTCATAATTCTGCAGTTTTGGAGGGTGATGTTCTAAAACCAATAAAAAGTAAAAACAAGAACTATTCCATAATATAATTCTTATTCACATTTCAAACTGCATGATAGGTTGGCGTCAAAAATGGTAATTAGATTTTGAGATGAGGAGCATGCTCAATACCCATATTCTAAATTATCCATACCAAATAAATTATTCCTTATTCTTCTTTTTTCTCAATAGTAAGTGGCCGATTGATACTTTCTTCCAAAGAAATCATGGTTTCAGTTCTTTGAATACCTGAGATTCTTTGAATTTTGTCATGTAAAACCGTTCTTAAATGAAGGGTATCTTTACAGATTATTTTTACAAAAATTCCATAATTTCCAGTCGTATAATGTGCACTCACGATTTCAGGAATCATTTTTAGTCTTTCCGAAACATCATCGTACAAAGAACTTTTTTCTAAATAGACTCCTAAAAATGCCACTACATCGTATCCTAATTTAGTGTGATCGATAGTTAGGTTGGCTCCTGTGACAATTCCCATCTCTTTGAGTTTTGTCATTCTTACATGTACCGTTCCACTTGAAACAAATAATTGTTTGGCAATAACGGAATAAGAAGTATTGGAGTTTTCCATCAAAATAGAAAGAATCTTGCGATCAATATCATCAATTTTTCCTGTTTTGTCCATGGAGTTTTATTTTTATAAAATTTGGTTTTCTAACCTTCATTTCTATTTTTTTGCCACGAATTACCCGACCCCCCCAAATTAACTGAATACTAAAATTTATTTCAATAATATAAAATATTCCGAATTGTTACAAAAATTTGTAACATAAAGAATTCGTAAAAATTTAAATCATCTCGTCAAGATTCGTGTAATTAGAGAAAATTCGTGGCTAAAAATAAAAGTGTACGGTTAAATAAAATTTGGTTAAGCTTATTCTAATTTGAAAAAACAATATTAAGAAAAACTTGTTTCTTTTTTTATGAAACCTAAGAAAGAAGTATCGTATTATTTGCAAATTCGGAGATAGAAAATTCTTACATTTGTTCTTTTAGAATCAGTTAACTATAGATAATGCCTGAAATAGAGAATTCCAAGACTGGAAAATTAAATATTTGGCTTCCTTTTCTTTTTGCCGTGGTGCTTGCCGGTGGAATGTATGTCGGTTCCCAACTTAATCCAGCTCCTCAATTAATCATCCAAACGGATGGAATCGACCCCGCAGAATTTAGTAAGATTGGAAATGGTAGAATTGAAGATTTGCTTCGATTCATCGAGGCTCGTTATGTTGATGAAGTCAATAGTGATGAGTTAATTGAAAAAGCGATTGACAAAATTATTTCGGAATTGGATCCACATTCATCTTATATTCCAGTTTCGCAAGTGGAAAGAATTAATGATGAACTGGAAGGTAATTTTGATGGAGTAGGAATTGAGTTTATCATTTTGGATGATACGATTGTGGTGGTTGCTCCAATTGCTGGCGGGCCTTCTGAAGAAGCAGGGATTTTAGCGGGAGATAAAATTGTTGAAATAAATGATTCAACTGCAGTTGGTGGAGAAACGGATGTTCGAGAGTTGGTTAACAAACTAAGAGGGCAAGCTGGAAGTGAAGTGAAGGTAGGAGTGAAAAGAGGGAAAAGTAACATCGTTAAAAGTTTTAATATTAAAAGAGAGCCTATTCCAATTTTTAGTGTGGATGTAGGATATATGCTAGATGAGCGAACTGGATTTATAAAAGTGAATCGGTTTAGTGCCACCACCTACCGAGAGTTTATGAAAGAAGTAGAAGAACTGAAGGAAAAAGGAATGGAAGACTTAGTGGTTGATTTGCGTCAGAATCCAGGGGGATATTTAAGGGAAGCAACTAAAATGTTGAGTCAATTATTTCCAAAAAAAGGAAAACTATTAGTTTATACGGAAGGAAGAACCGTTCGAAGAAATGAATATAAATCTACAGGACTGACTCATTTCTCTATTGGTAAAATAGCCATATTGATTGACGAAGGATCAGCATCTGCAAGTGAAATTGTCGCAGGAGCCGTGCAAGATTGGGATCGTGGAGTAATCGTGGGAAGAAGATCATTTGGAAAAGGGTTAGTGCAAGAGCAGCTAGACTTGAAGGATGGATCTGCTTTAAGATTAACTGTGGCGAGGTATTTTACACCTTCCGATAGATTAATTCAAAAATCTTATGATGATAAAAATGCCTACAGTTCAGATATCATAAATCGATATCAGGGTGGGGAACTTTTGAATAAAGATAGTATCCATCAATCAGACACAACTCAATTTTTTACTAAACTAGAAAAACGAATTGTATTTGGTGGCGGAGGAATTACTCCTGATATATTTATTCCATTGGACACTACCTATATGAATGATTCTTACATTTCTTTGCGTCAAGTATTGCCTCAATATATTTATCGTTATGCAGAAGAGAATGCCAACGAACTAAGAGAAATGTCTTTGGAGAAATTACGAGATGATTTTGAAGTAGATGAAAATATGTTGAATAACTTCTTGAAGTTTGGGGAAGAGAATGGAGCAAAAGTAGATAAGAAGGATTTTGAAAAGATTAAAGAAAATGTCAAAAGATTATTAAAGGCTAGACTAGCAAGAAATCTTTATAAAGAAGATGGGTTTTATACCATTTGGAATGATTCGGATGAAGTGGTAAAAGCAGCGATACAAGCTTTGAAAAAAGAAAATCCTTTGGCGGATTATGATGAATAAATTTTGATTTATTTTTATTTTCTATGACGGGATTAAAAATCCCTACTCTCGTTTTGAAAGGAAAGATTAGGGGTTTTTAAACTTTGGTTACTTCTACAACATTATTCTAAGAACGAAAACTAAAAAGGATTACTCTTCGAAAGATGAAGGGTAATCCTTTTTTTTGAAAAAATAAATTGGTTTAAAATGCTTTGTCTCCAATTTTAAAACGAGAAGAGGGATTTTTAATCCCGGACTATTGTGACAATTTTTTCTATAAATTCTTCCTATTTTTCAAAAACAATTTCTCCCTGCAAATAAGTTGCTTCTACTTTTGTTCCCCCAATTTCAGTAGCATTTATTTCCAAAATATTCCTATCCAAAATAATTAAATCTGCTTCTTTTCCAACTTCGATAGAACCAACTTTATCCTCTTGACGCATCACATAAGCAGCATTAATCGTGTACGCTTTTATCGCTTCTTCAATGGAAATATTTTGAGGAGAACGAGTCACCGCATTTTGCAAACCTAGAAAAGGATTCAAAGAACTCACATCCCAATCACTACTTAAAGTGATTCGAGCATTGCCAGCTTGTAAATCTTTTAAAGGAATAATATTTTCCGAAAGGGTAGCGCCAACTAAGTAATCATTGTCATGCCAATGCATAGGATTCGTGAAATCTCCAGCCACTTGAGCATCAGCTGTAACATTTAATTGAGCAAATCTTGGAATGTCAACTGCATCCATAAATTCTACATGAGTCAGTCGATGTCTTCCATTTGCAGTTCCATTATTTTCGATGGCATTTAATGATTCATGAATTCCTCTATTGCCAATCGTATGAATATGAAAATCAAAACCTGTACTTTCCAATTCAGCAATATATTGACCAATGCGTTGCTCTGAAAAATAATTCAATCCATTATTGGTTGGCTCTTCAAAATAGTCAATCAAAAAATCATCGTGCATCGCTGACGTTGTGTTATGAATAATTCCATCAGAATACAATTTGATTTGATTAATTTTTAATAAACTATTCCCATCATTTTGGTACAGAGATTTTAGCATGGCAAGTTGTGAAGCATCTTCCTCTGTTGGGTAAGCCCACAATCCCAAATTAATTCTTGCAGTTAATTTGTCTTCGTTCGCCAATCTTATCCAAGTCTTGTGATGGTTTCTTTTCCAATATGTTCGAGCATCACAAACGGAAGTAATTCCATGTTTGGCTAACTCAGGTAAACCAAATTCTACCAATCCATCGTAATCATTTTGTTCACTTTGAGTGGTGGGTTGTAGCGCTAATTCGATGAGTAGATTGCCAGCATTGTCAATTAAAATTCCGTTGGGTTCGTCATTCGTTTCTCGCATGATAACTCCGCCAGTTGGATTTTCAGAATCAATGGTGATGCCCATTAATTCAAGTGCTTTTGAATTGCACCAAATAGAATGAGAAGTTTGTTCCATAATTGCCACAGGGCGATCAGGCGCAACATCATCAAGGATTTCTTTGGGTGGTCGAGTAGCATCTAAGATGGTTTCGAGATGATGTCCCCATCCTAATAGCCAACCAGTACCAGTATTTTGTTGCAATGCAGTTTCGACTTCAGTTGCATAATCTTCTGGATCAGTTACCGTTTCATCTACGATAAAATGAAAATTATCAGAAGACGCTTCCAATGGATGCATGTGTACGTCATGGATACCCGGCATCATAAATTTCCCCTCCAAATCAATTAAGTTCGCATCTTCAGAAGCCATGTTTTTTGCTTCTTCATTTGTTCCAATATATTTGATAATTCCATCTTTTATATAAATGGCATCGACCATAGCTTGGGAAGAATTGACGGTATAAATTAAAAAAAAAAAAAAAACGATTTCGTTGGAGTCAGATGAATTATTAGGTGCTTCTTTTCCACAGTTTAAAGACAAG
>JBGCCY010000115.1:0-4790 GCA_045104975.1 Saprospiraceae bacterium | reverse complement strand
GAAGGCGATTATGAAGCTAGAATTTGCAAAGAAGACCGAAGAGATTTTCCAGTTTTAGCAGATACCTATAACGGCATGGCAGATACGATTGTTGCAAATATTGATGAACTCAAATCTGTGGAAAATTTACGAAGAGAATTGATTGCAAATGTTTCACATGATTTACGAACTCCTTTGGCAATTGTGCAAGGGTACGTCGAAACACTTTTAATTAAAGAAGATAATATTTCGAAGGAAGATCGGAAGAAGTATTTGGAAACTTCCATGAGTAGTTTAGGTCGGTTGCAAAAATTAATTGCTCAACTTTTTGAATATTCAAAATTAGAAGCCAAGCAAATTGAACCTAACAAAGAGCCATTTTTCATGTCAGAATTGGCGCAAGATGTAGCTGCAAAATATCAAATTCTTGCACAAGAAAAAGGGATTAGAATTCATCTAGAGCAAAAAGAAAACTTGCCTTTGGTTTTTGCCGATGTAGGTTTGGTAGAGCGAGTAATTCAAAATTTAATGGACAATGCATTGAATCATACTCCAAAAGGTGGTGAGGTTACTATTGACTTAGGTTTAATCAATAATAATGTAGAAATTAAAATCAAGGATACTGGCATCGGGATTCCAGAAGAAGAACAATCTTTTATTTTTGAACGATATCGGCAAGTAAGTCGAACAGGTGAAAAAGTAAAAGGTGCAGGATTAGGATTAGCGATAGTGCAAAAGATTTTGGAATTACATGATACTACGATTGAAGTGAAAAGTAAATTAAATGAAGGGACCGCTTTTATGTTTCAATTACCTGCGTACTCTTAAAGAATCACGGAGGCCTGTTTTACTTGATCTAGAAAAATAAAATAAAAAGGTCAATCCATCATAGTTTGGATTGACCTTTTTCTATTTTGCGAAAAATAGAAATCGTATGTTATTGTTTATAAATTTAGGACCACTCTTCTGGAATATCACTCTTGGTATTATCGCCCTGCGAATAATATTTTTGATTTTAAAAATGGTCAATATTAATTCCCGAACCATCAAGCACATTTTTAAAATAATACTTCATATTTTTGTAATTGTGTTGTTATTTTTTCATAGCGGATTTTACCAATTTCATTTTGCTTACGATATCAATGATTTTTATACGGAAGAAACACTCACTCCCCAAACAGAAATAATTGAAAATCTTGATTCTTTTAAATTAGTTACGCAAGAGATTTTAACCAATTATGAGCTTTTACTTAAAAGCCTTCGCATGGATGAATTTATGAAAAGAGGTTGTGTCAATTATCAAAAGTTAAATCAAAAAAGCAAAAGAATTAATCCTGAGAAAAATCATCGGATTTTAAATAAAATGCTAGTAGAAAAAACAGTCAAGAATTTTTCGTTGTGCTCGGATTCTACTTTTACTTTCAAAGTTGGTAGCATTTCCTCCTCAGGTTATTCTGATTTTGAAGAGAAACATCATTTCACGATTCATCAATTAATTTACCATCCTCAAGGGAAATTTATTCAACCAACTTACTATTCCACCTTTATTGGTTCAGAGGATACTAAGATAAATTCGCAATGGATTTATCGAATTGAAAAACATTGGAAACAGGTTTGGTGAGTTGCGTGTGGTGGTCTGCTTTAGCTGACCTAGAAAAAAATCATCCTCCATATTTTCTAGGTCAGCTAAAGCAGACCGCCACGTGGATCTCATCAACTGCTAATTTTAAAATTTCAATTTCACATTAACTAAAAACTCTCCTTAAAAATCCGTTTTTTTGCAAAAATAATTAATCAAAAAAATGGAAGAATTTCTAGACTATTTTCCCAACCTCACCGAGCAACAGATTGCACAACTTTCTCAACTCGGCGAACTCTATGCAGAGTGGAATGCAAAAATTAATGTCATCTCTCGAAAAGACATTGAAAATATTTATGAAAAACATGTGCTGCATTCTTTAGCTATTGCTAAAGTGATGAGATTTGAACCAGGCGCAGATATTTTAGATTTAGGAACAGGTGGCGGATTTCCAGGCATCCCATTAGCGATACTTTTTCCTGAAACTAACTTTACCCTCATCGATGGTATTCGAAAAAAAATAACAGTAGTTCAAGGAGTTGCAGAAGCACTTGGCTTAAAAAATGTTGTTGCCAAACAAGCACGCGCCGAAGAAATGAAAGGTCAAAAATTTGATTTTATTGTTACTCGTGCAGTCGCATCGTTGGACAAATTAATGAATTGGACTCAGCGGTTGTATAAAAAAGATCATCATCATTTTATGCCAAATGGAATTTTTGCACTTAAAGGTGGCGATTTGAAAAAAGAAATTAAGACTTTAGGCAAAGGACATTATGTGGAGAAATATTCTGTATGGGATTTTTTTGAGGGAGAGTTTTTTGAGGAGAAATTTGTTATTTATGTGCAGGGGTAAAAATATTAGCCAAAATTAAATAACAGAGGGTTGATAACGTTTCAAGCGCTATCAACCCTTTTTCAAAACTTAAAAATAATTTTTTAACTTTAAACCGCTTTCCCTAATTACACAATCAAAACCAATTTCAGAATGAACAAAATCAAACTATTGTTCTTGTTGCTAACTATGACTTTTTTAGGTCAAAATCTCCTAGCACAAGTTACCTTTCAACGCAATGGCGTGTATGATGAGCGAGAAGGATTCTACGCTTTTACCAACGCTACCATTTTTAAATCTTACAATGAAAAGGTCGAAAATGCCACGATGATTATCAAAGATGGTCGAGTGCAAACGGTTGGACAAAAAATTCCAATTCCAGCAGGTGCAGTCGTGGTTGACCTCAAAGGAAAATTTATTTATCCATCTTTCATTGATTTGTATTCGAGTTATGGAATTCCAGAAGCTAAAAAAGCAGAAAGAAGTTTTCGAAGAACTCAACAATTCAATTCCAAAAAAGAAGGAGCTTACGGTTGGAATCAGGCATTGAAACCTGAGTTTCGAGCGCATGAAAATTTCACAACAGATGATAAAGCTGCGGGGAAATATCGAGGCGCAGGATTCGGAGTTGTCATGACTCACCAAGAAGATGGCATCAGTCGAGGAACTGCAACTTTGGTAACGCTTGGCGAGGATAGCGAGCATGAGACTATTTTAAAAGAAGAAACTGCTCACATGCTTTCCTTCAAAAAAGGAACTTCAACTCAAAGTTATCCTGGTTCTTTGATGGGCGGAATTGCATTGTTACGTCAAACTTATATGGATGCCAATTGGTATAAAAACGGAGGAAAAAATGAAGAACTAAATCTTTCTCTCGAAGCTTGGAACGAAATCAATTCCTTGCCAGCTATCTTTGATGTGCGTGAAAAACTAGAAGCATTGCGTGCAGCTAAGTTGGGGAAAGAGTTTGGAAAAACTTATGTCATCAAAGGAACTGGAGATGAATATCAACGATTGAATGAATTAAAGGCAACAGGTTGTTCGATGATTTTGCCGGTAAAATTTCCAGATGCATTTGACGTCGAAGATCCTTACGATGCTATGTTGGTTTCCCTCGCACAAATGAAACATTGGGAATTAGCTCCAACTAATCTATCTCGGATCGCCAACGCAGGAATCGAATTTACCTTGACTTCAGATGGTTTGGATAAAAAATCTGATTTTTTGAAAAGCGTAAAAAAAGCGATCAAGCATGGTTTGTCAGAAGAAGCTGCGTTAAAAGCATTGACACACACGCCTGCTAAAATGATGGGAATGTCTGACCAAATTGGAAGTTTGAAATCAGGAAGCTTTGCCAATTTTATTATCACCTCAGATAAAGTTTTTGAAGAAAAAACAAAAATTCATCACAACTGGGTGAAAGGAAAACCTTTTGTTTTGAAAAAGTTAGATGAAGCCGATTTGGAAGGAAACTATAGTTTAAGAGTGGGCAAACAAACTTTTAAATTAGTAGTTGACGATAAAAATAAAATGAAGGTAGAAGAAAATGATTCTACCAAAATTGATGTCAAATCTAAAATTTCCAATAACCTAATTACCCTTACTTTTTCCCCAACAAAAAAAGAAACTAGCCTTTTCCGATTGTCTGGAACGATTGACAAAAAAGATTGGTCAGGCAATGGAACATTGACCGACGGAACTTGGACCTCTTGGTCTGCTACCTATGATGGTAGTCCAGAGAAAAAAGACGACGATAAAGAAGTAGAGAAAAAGAAAGGAAAGGGAAAAGGGAAAGGCAAAAAAGACGAAGCAAAATCTGATGATAAATTAGGAGATGTAATTTATCCTTTCATGGCTCATGGTTACAAAGAGCGACCAACCGACGATGATTATTTAATAAAAAATGCGACTGTTTGGACCAATGAAAAAGCAGGTATTTTGAAAAACACAGATGTCTTAGTTCGAAATGGAAAAGTAGTTGAGATTGGAAAAAATATCAACAAAGATATAGGAACTCGAATCGATGGAACTGGTATGCATTTGACTTGCGGTGTGATCGATGAGCATTCTCATATTGCAATTTCAAGAGGAGTTAATGAATGTACCGAAGTGAGTACTGCCGAAGTAAGTATTGCCGATGTAGTGGATTCTGAAGACATTGATATTTATCGACAATTGGCTGGAGGGGTAACGACTTCACAACTTTTGCATGGTTCATGTAATCCAATTGGAGGACAGTCTGCGATCATCAAATTACGTTGGGGATTTGCTCCAGAAGAAATGAAATTTGAGGATGCACCAGGTTTTATAAAATTCGCTTTAGGGGAGAATGTAAAAAAATCTCGTTCAAGTACTAACAATAGATTCCCGGATACACGAATGGGAGTGGAGCAAGTTTAC
>JBGCCY010000114.1:0-3911 GCA_045104975.1 Saprospiraceae bacterium | reverse complement strand
CCAGCTGATGATATTCCTGGCCGATTGATTGGAATTGAAATTGCCAATGATGTTTTTGATTTAGCGGAATCTATATTTTTTGTAGATGCTGATAATGATGGTTTTTATAATTATGAAGATTGTGATGACAATAATGAATTGATTAATCCTGACTCTCCTGAAGCGTGTGATAATATTGATAATAATTGCAACGGAGAAATAGACGAAGACCTCCCCCTTAACGCTTATTTTATTGATGCTGACGAAGATGGTTTTGGTTCGATTGATAGTCTAATTGAAATCTGTAGCGATATGGCTCCAACAGGATATGCTGGGAATGCCAACGATTGCGACGACACAAATCCAATGATTCACCCAAATGCAATGGAAGTTTGCGATAGCATTGACAATAATTGTAGTGGGATGATTGATGATGGTATTCCATATTACACTTACTATTTTGATGAGGACGAAGATGGTTTTGGTTCGCCAGATTCATTAATGGAAACTTGTAATGAAAATCTTCCAACTGGTTATGTTGATAATAATTTAGACTGCGATGATACCAATGCTATGATAAATCCTGATTCGCCAGAGGTATGTGATAATCTAGATAACAATTGTAATAGTATGGTCGACGATGGACTTCCTCAATTTCAATTTTATCAGGATGCAGATCAAGATACTTTTGGTAATCCTGATAGTACTATCCAAACTTGTTTCTTCGCAGCACCTGATGGTTATGTGATGAACAATGATGATTGTGATGATAGCAACTTTGACATCAATCCAAACGCAATTGAAATAATAGATAGTTTGGATAATGATTGTAATGGGCTTGTTGATGATGTTGTTTCTAACCAAAATTTATCAGATGTTTTCCAATTGGAAATTTCTCCAAATCCAGTTTCTCAAAACTTATTGGTGGAATATAAACATGAAGGAAAATTAGTTTTCAAAGTAATTAGCATGGACGGAAAAGTATTGTTAGAAAAAACTCAATCCAATGCTAAATCAATTATTTTGAATGTAAATAATTTACCTCCTACTTTGTACATTTTGCAAATCCAAAATGAATCAGGGCAACAGGTCGTACAGCAATTTGTGAAATATTAATAAAATCTAAAGCTAACTTATAGAGCATTTTTCAAGGTGTTTTATAAGTTAGCTTTTAATTTTTATCAGCCTCCAAAACCAAAAATGTTTTGCCCATTTGATGCTTGGCGATGACTCTATATTTAAAAATTTGTAGCTTCACCATCCGCTAAATTATTTCGCTCACTTTAGGATTAACATAGTTCTCATATTTTTTCTGTAAAAATAAAAATACAACTCCTCCCCTCTTTCTTTCGAAAAACAATCACAAAATACTGACTATCAATACTTTAAATATTAAAAATGTTACTTTTTTAAATTCCTCCGTCTAAAAGGTGTTATTCGGTTTTTAGTTTACTTACCATTCTTATTTTACTAATCACATTTTGATTTTTTAGATTATCTCACCAGCAGAATTTTCTAGACCACAAAAGAAGGAAGAAGAAGATCACCGGTCAATTTTTATTTTATTAAGATTTATTTTTAGAAAATTTTAATTACGTAAATGTGTTAGCCTAAGCGCTATGCATTTATGGATTTCTTTTTTCTAAATTATATATCGACAAATTTTTTATTTTTTATGAAAAAGCAAGTAAAGCTTACTGCAACAGAAACCTCAGCAACTAATCGAGATTTCTACAACTTGTTTCGACCTATCGCACCTAGTTTAGACATTATTGGAAAAGTAGCGCAGGTCATTAGTGCCATCACCGAAGCGATCACGATTTGGCACATCACCCAAACTGAAATGGCAGGTTACTCGAAAGGTGTAGCCATTTTCGTTTCACTTTTAGCCATGCTTTTGGTCGTCTCTATTTTAGAATTGGGCGGTCGGAAGTTTTTACAAGTAGTGACTCGTGCACTCGTTTGGAAACGATTGAAAAACACTTGGTACATTCTTTTATTTGCCATCGTTAGTTTAATTACGATTGGGATGGGAGTCCTTTCTTTTCGATTATCGACCAATGGAATTCAGCATGCATTTATTTCAAATGTTCCTGTGACGATTGATATTGATGATTCGAAAATCAAAACAGATTACCGAACTGACGTAGCAACTGTCTCTGCAGAGTTTGACAAAGAATGGAAGATGATTAAAGAAAATCATCAAGACGTAGTTACAAGTACAGCCGAAAATTATGATGCACAAATTGCTGCTCTAGCCTTGAAGGAAAGTTCTTTTGAACAAAAATATCGTTCAGGTGCCAAGTGGGCAAAAGGACATGCAGACAAATATCGAAAACAAAGTTCACAACTTCTTTCGAAAAAAACAAACACTATCGCAGCCTTAAAATCTGACCAAACTAAAAAACTGGAAGATTGGAGAAAGCGAAAAAACAATGCACTTGCAAGTGAAAAATCTGACATGAAATCGACTATTGCAATGGCTACGGCTAAGCAAGACAAAGTCATTTCTTCGAAGTTGACGACTGCGACTTTTTGGGGAGCCTTATTTTCCTGGTTAGTTGGTTTTAGTGTGGTACTCGCATTTATTTGTATCGTGACGGTAGAAGTTTATCGACGTGGAAGTGGTATTCAAGTGGAATACGAAGAGGAAGATCAGGACCCAAGTATTTTAGAAATGTTTTACAACGGCTTGCTGATGCGTTGGGATAATTTCTTCCGAGTTCGTGCAGAACGATTTGCGAATATTTCTAGACCTGACTCGACACAACGTTCGATTGGATTTAATTATCCGAGACCGACGATGGGGAATGAGTTTGGGGATGATTTGCCGGAAGGATAATCTTTTTGAATATCGAATAACGATTTCAGAGCAAGGATTCGAGAAGTTTTCCCCAAGGTTTAATTGGACGATAACTTTTTAAATCATAAATACTTAGCGAAGCGTTCGTTATTCAAAAATCCCTCAACGGTGAAAATGGTTGGGGGATTTTTTTTGGAATATTCATTACTCCTACTTGTTTTTCTCCTTAGTAATTCAAAAGAATCAAAAGATGCATTTAGGTATCAAATGTTAGTAGAAAAGATCAGATGATTTTTCTCGTATCGTGAGGTACGATATATTGAGTATCACATTTACATTTTGTACTGACGACACAAATCTCTTTTTATATTTATTTCTTCTACCGGCATTTATGTACCTAAAAGCACATTTTATTTGAATTATTGACTTTCATCTTTTATAAAATTACTTCGAATGAAACTCACTAAAAGGATCTAATAATTTACTATTTCGAGTAAATCTGCCTGTCCGAATTTTACGTTCATCATATTCAGTTCCTTTTTCAGATTCTCTTTTTTGCCAAAATTGTTGTCCTTGATCATCGAAGTAAATCCAAATTTTTTCAGATCGATTTCCTGATCTAGAACTAGAAGATGTTCGATCAGCTTTAATAAATCGAAGGATAGTATTTTCATCATAATATACTTCCATGATGGAAGTTCCTTGTTCTGATTTTTTGTCCATATAAAGTTTTTCAATTAAAAACTCCTTACTGACATAAGCCGTTTTATTTGGAATGTATTTGTTTTCCTTTTTAAAAACCGAATATCCTTTACGCTGAATTTTAGCATCGATCTTTTGACTTATTTCGTCTACTTCTTTTATCCGAAAATCCATTTTCCAGTTGTCCTTATTGATTTCGTAATTGATTTTTTTCATCAAGTCGCTTTCAGAAATTTGATGAACTTCATAAGTCGTTTTTTTATCCTCCTTTAATAAAAAATGGTATTCAATATTATTATTTGCTGTCTTCCTAAGTGTGTAACTTGATACATATTTTCTAACTGCATTGGAAGGCAAATTATAAACCATTACTGGATCATTAATTTTGCCATTATTCTCAATAAGCAAACTATATAACCCTCTCCCA
>JBGCCY010000113.1:0-43038 GCA_045104975.1 Saprospiraceae bacterium | reverse complement strand
ATATGATTGAGCTGGCTTTTAAAATTTTGGGAAAATTCAATCCCAGATTATCCAAATCTACTTGGAAAGATTCTCTAGCATGAGAAAGCAATGTTTTATAATTAGATATTTCAAAATTATAAAGTAGCGTTTTAGTGTTTGGAAAAAGGACGGTTAACTCAGATGGGTTTTTTAAATTTTCTTTAAAACGATTAAAGAAAGTAAGATTTAATTCCTCTTGTGCTCGTTCGGCAATAAAGTCAGAAAGTCCTACCGCCACAGTTTTTGCATCCAAAAATCCTTTGTTTCGACTCGTCTGATTGATGCGGACGCTGGCATCGGTGAGTTCATTTTGGGAAGTGGTAATTTGTTTACGATAACTGATGGAAGCATCTTTAAAGGAGACTGTTTTTTGAAAATTCAAAATAGAATCTCCGTAAAGTAATTTGTGCCATGGATTATTTTTATAATAATACTGTGGAAAATTTTCTCCAATTTTTTCGAAAAAATCATAAAAAAAATAATTTTCAAAACTTGGAGAAAAAAGCAAATTGTTTGTGTTGAAATTATTTAGAAATGGATTTGGAGCATATTCAGATTTTAGAAAAGAAATAGAAATTTCATTTTGTTTTTCAATGTTGTTAAAATTAGTTTGGGAGTTGAGAATGTTTATAGTCTTTGCTATAGCTTCTTTTTCGTCTGATTTTAAAATCTTTTTATATGGACTTCTTGTATTAAGCATATCATAATTATCATAATTAGCATAAGCATTGGAATAATCATCAGACTGGCTTTCAAAAATTTGGAAAATATAAACACCATCCCAATCATTAATAACATCTATCCATGAAATTGAATCCGAAGATGAACTTAATACTGTTCCATCATTATTCATATTTATTGTTTCTACTTTATTTTTTGAAATAGAAGCAAATAATGAATCTTTAAAACTGACAAGTATAGTATCACGATTTCCCCATTTTTCAACTTCAATTTTGAAGGAGCCATAGTCAGAAAAAACAAAAGAATCTGGTGAATTACTCTTTAGTTTCACTTCCTCTTCATAAACAGATTTAGATTTAGATAAAGTAATAGTTGCTTCACTATTAAATCCTTTTTTTAAATGAACTGTAACCGTAGAGGGGTCATCGACTATCTTAGCAAGCTCCTTAGCATCCTGATAAATTGAAGATTGTGAAAAAAGAAAAGAAGGGATAAGTAAAAGTATTGTTACAATGGTAAAAAAAAGGCGTAGGACTCTCATGGTTTTCTATTGGTTTTTAAACTTGGAGGTTATAAAATTTTCTCTTTTTTGACAATTTTTTCTTTACCTAAAACAAAGAATTGATCAAAAATAAGTTATTAAGTTGTTTGTTTAGTTTCAAATATAAATAAAAAAAGGTCAAATGAAGTAAATTCATTTGACCTTTTTTCGGGACAAAAAAATGTGAAAATTCTATTTTTTCTTACGCATATTCATCGTCACTCGCATGCACTTCCAAAGATGACTTCCAACTTTGTTGGCTTTAGTCTGATCTTCTTTCAACCATTGTTGCCATTTCTTTTCACCCATCTTTTTGCTGAATGGATAGATTAAAAGAACCCATTTGGTACTTGCCATCATGCCTTGCAAATTCTCGATATCAAAATGTTTTTGAAATAAATCGAACGTCTTTTTGGTAAATGGATATTCCCAATCACTATCTCTTTGAAATGGACGATAGATTGCTCGAAGCGTTTTGAGTGGCCAATAAGTCGCCATTGGATCAGAAGTAATTACTTGTCCTCCTGGAGCTAAAACTTCGTCCACTCGCTCCAAGAACGGTTCCATATATTTAAAATGATGAAAAACAGATTGCGCATAAACTACATCAAAATCTCTCTCCGTAAAATCTTCCGAAAGAAAATCTGCTGCAACGGTAATCGCATTTTCGATTCCTGCATCATTAATTTTTCTTTGTAATTCTGCTGTTGCAGATTCACTTAAATCCAAACCAACATAATATTTAGATTTTCGAGCCAAATCCAAACTCAATTGATTACCTGCATGGCAACCTAAGTCTAACACTTTTTTGTCAGAAAGATCTCCCATCCAACCCCAATGGAGGCTGCTCCACATTTCAAATTCTCCAAGAGAATTTACCACCGTTCCATAACCAGATCGAAGCTTCGCCCAAGTTCTTCCAATAATATTTCCATCATATTCGAATTGTTCGTCTTGAGGTTCGTACTCGTAAAAGTCTTTTTGAACTTTATTAGTTTCGAGCATTTTCTTTAACTGTAAATCTTTGTCTTGCATGACTAGGTCTAGTTTGAGTTAATAAGTATGTGTTGTAAAATAATAAGTTTTGACGATAACTATAATAAATAGAACATAGTTATTCTAGCAAAAAAATCGCCAAATATTAGAGGTTTATAATATACGGTTTAGAAAATGGAAGGTCTTTTGTGGATTGGAATTAATTAAGACTAAAAATTATGTAGAAAGCTGATGCAAATTTGCATAAAATTCAGCAAAAAAACCACTTTTTTATTGGTTTAAAATAATTCTTTAGAAATCACCCAAGTTGATAAAAGTTAGTTTACCCGATTAATCAATCCGCACTACTTAAGACTTATTTTAAAAAATCTTTTGGCATGGCATTCTTCTTTTTCCCAATTATAAAATTCACGCCAAAACCTACAGTCATACCAGTACTAGGATTTACATCAAAGGAAGGTTTGAATCGCATACTTAAATCGTCAGAGACATCAAAGGTGAGAAGATGAGCCGTCGTATAAGCTTCTGCTGCAGTAAGGATATATGCTAACCCAATTCCGATGTAAGAAAATTGAAGTTGTTTGTCAAATTTATCTCGGGCATTTTTAAGTACTTCGGCTGTTACAATGCCATCGTATACGCTAGTTGTGCAATCCAGTCCATCCACTAAATAACGATGTTCTCTCTTGAGCTGGCGATAATTTCTACCATTATATTGGATACTATAAATAAGTCCACCAAACGCACCATAGACTAATGGCAGTTTGATGTACCAAAGTTTTTTATTATAAATTTGTCCAAGCCCAGGTAATATAGCAGTTAACACAACCGCTTTTTTGGGAGAAGGATAATCTTTTTGAAAATATCTTTTGATGAAATTTCCTTTTTTCTTTTTCTTTGAATTAGTAGGAGAGGAGAGGGTAGTTGTATCTCCTTTTTCCAAAGCAATTACTGTTTGAGTTGAGTCGCTTTGCGCCCAACTTAAATTAAATTGGAAAAATAGAATTACAATTGAAAAAAGGAGTTTTTGATTCATCTTTGATTTATTGAAAGCCGATAGATTTTTTTTCTGCCTTTTTTAAATTTTCTTTTAAAGCAGACATTCTGATAGCGGTGACAGCCGCTTCCACTCCTTTGTTACCATATTTCCCTCCTGCTCGGTCGATGGCTTGTTGTTCATCATTGGGAGTCAAAACTCCAAAAATGCAAGGAATGCCAGAAGCTAAACCTAAATTAGTTAACCCCATTGCAACGGAATTATTGATGTATTCATTGTGACTAGTTTCTCCTTTAATTACACAACCGATACAAATGATGGCATCGTATTTTTGATTTTGCAAGAGGATTTTAGCTGCCACGGTTAATTCAAAAGTACCTGGAACTTGTACGGTTTTGATGTTTTCTTCTTCTGCCTCGTGTTTAATCAAAGTATCGAAACAACCTTCGTATAAAGCATGCGTAATTTTTGCATTCCAGTCAGCTACGACGATTCCAAATTTCATATTATTAGCGGAGGGTAAATTTGCTTCGTCGTATTCAGATAAATTTTTTAATGCGCTTGCCATAGTTTTTATTGGTTAATGTTTAATGAAAATCGGTGTTAGCGCTCGAAGCATTAACACCGCTCCTTGTTAAACTTAGTTATAAAAAAAAGGTAAGATTACTTAAAATCTTACCTTCACAATATTAGTAGTTAAATATTTATTTGTGTGTGTTTTCTGGGGAAAAACACATTTTTATTTTAAAATTCCTATGTTTAAAGAAAGGAAATTTTTATTAATTCACGCTAACTCGTGAAATGTATTTCTCAATATCCTGTCCTTCTGGCGTATTAGGATATTTTGATTTCAAATTTTCGTAGGTTGATTTTGCTTCAGCCACTTTTCCTTGATACTCATACAACATACCTAATTTTTTGGTGTAGTATGCTTCCAAAAATTCATTAGTGCCTTGGCTGATGGCTTTCTTATAAGAAGAAATAGCTTTATCCATTTCATTTTTCTCAGAATAAACATCTCCTAAAGCACCATAATAAGTGATTGGAAGAACATTTCCATCAGGACTAAAATCTTCTAAGAAAGATTTAGCTGCATCAAATTGTCCAAGGTTCAAATAAGATATACCTGCATAATAATTAGCTAAGTTTCCAGCAGAAGTTCCGCTGTAATCATTAGCAATATCAAGAAATCCAAGACTTCCGTTACCTGGGTTAGCAAGAGCTAAAGCGAAAGAATCTTTTTCAAACATTCGTTGAGCTTGAGCCATTTCTTCGATAGCAGCTTCTAAACGAGGCGCTTTGTAAAAATTATTGTAAGCGAAAATTCCACCTACTAACAATACGAAAGCGAATAATCCGCCTAAGATTAAGCTTTGATTCTTTTCATAAAAATCTTGAGCTTGTTCCGTCTTTTCTCCGATGTCAACAAGTGTATCATCTGAAGCCTTTTTATTTCTTTTTGCCATATTAATATTTGTAAATATGTAATCTACCTAATTATTAAGAATAGATTGGTTCTGTAAAATTAGCCGCAAAAATAAAGATTCTTTTTGTTTTATACTCATTTTTTTAATAAAAAAAAGGAATAGTATTTTGGCAGCCATTTTTTGTACGAGGTTGGTTAAATCTTGTTCGGTTCCTTGGTTTCCTTTTTTCAAAAAAAAACGCAAAACCACTTCAAAGTGATTTTGCGCTTTTTATAAAAAGAGATTTGAATTATTTTTTCACAAATTGTGAAGTCCAAACCTCATTTCCAGTCATGAAAGTGATTACGTAGATACCTGGAGTCCAGTTATTTACATTTACATTTTCACTTAAGTTAGGGCTTTGAAGTTCTGCCACTTGTTGTCCTAACATATTAGTAATTCGGATATTGTCCAATTGGATGTCAGACCGAATTTGTAAAACATCACTTGTTGGATTAGGATAGAATTTGATTTTGTTTCCTAATTCTGGGTTGATGGTAGAATTGAATCCTTCAATATCTGATGTATATCTAGGGAATATCTGATATCCTTCAGTCCAAGGTTCAGCGTTATCAAATTGTCCTCCAATACCTGTAATATTAAATAAAGCACCTATTGGTAAAGGCATTGAAGATAACGTGGTAGCATCATCAATTCTCATTGTAAAAATTGTCGTTCCATCATTTGTAATATCAACATTAAAACTAGAACCATCACCTAACCATTGAGTAGGATCTACCATTATCATATTTTCCATTCTAATAAACTGAGACTCTGTGTCTTCGCCTAAAACCGTTACATTAGTAGGTGCATCTAAAGCATTACCTGCTGAGTTCATTTGTACATCAGTAACTTCAATTTCAGCTAATCCATTATAGTTAATAATAGATCCAGTTACCGAAATCTCATCTCCTTCTGCAACAACATATCCAGAAACATCATTAAAATTAAAAACGTTAATTCCATCTCCTGCATTATCAATAATCGTAAAAGAAAGACCTTCATTAGCATCCAAATCGATTCCGTAAACGATTCCAGTCAATTGACAAACAACATCTAAAGAATCTGCTGCTCCGTTACCATCTGAATCATTAGTCACCAATCCAATTGCGTAAGCAGGAGGAGGAGGAGTCAAAGCATAAGTACAAGTAGGGAATGGGTTGGCAAATTCAGCATTTGTAGTATTTACATCATCCTGCAAAGCATCAACTCCACTATATACCCAATTTGTTTCATCGAATACGCCATTATTAGCTGTTACCCCAAAGTTACGGTAAGCCCAGCCATCTTGGTATTCCCAATTAGTATCTGTTCCATCTACATTTGGATCACCAAAAACATCAATCACTACACCATTTTCAAATAATTCAATCGCATCATCTCCATTATGACCGGCAGCAGAAGTTCCACCAGAAGGTACTAGGAAGGTAGCAGGAAATCCAAAGAATGTTTCGAATAGCATTGCATTTGAACTATCGGTATAGGTAATACAATCTCCAGCGGTAGCAGATACAGCAGGGAATGTAAATTCAATCCCGTCTGATCCGTTACCATTATTGGCAACACCAACTCCATAGATGCTCATATCAGCAATATCTTCTAATACATATAATTCAACCATTTTAGGACCTGCGGTATTTCCACCACCTCCAATAGAAGGTTGAGGATCAGCAATTCCCGCAATCATTAAGGCAGGGTTTCCAGTTGGAATGATTTCCAAGTCAGCAGCATATCTTGGTAGTAATTGGTAACCTTCCGTAAAAGGATCAGAGTTATCGAATTGTCCTCCAATTCCTGAGATATTGAATGCACTAATAGGTGCAGGTAAAGCATTAAGGTCAGCTACATCACTATCAATTCTAACTGTCCAAGTACTAGTACCATCTGTTACATCAATATTATTCGAACCTGCGTTATCCCATTGAGTTGGGTCAACCAAAGTAACATTAGTCAATCGAACTAATTGAGACTCTGTAGATTCATCCAAATCAGATACATCTGTTGGAGAAATAATTGCATTACCAGATGAATTTAAAATAATCGTATCAGGATTAAATTGAGCTAAACCGTTAAAGGAAGCTACTGTTCCGTCCATTGTAACTTCATCTCCTTCCATTACAGTATAGTCAAAATCATTTCCACTAAAAATTCCAATTCCATCTCCAGCTGCATCAATTACTGTAAATTGTACAGGGTCACCACCTTGCATATCAATTCCGTAAACGATACCTGTAATGGTACAAGAAACTCCAACAGAATCCGCTTCACCATTCATATCACTATCAGAAGTTAAAACTCCGATTTCGCAACCAGTCATCATCACTTCCACATCAGCAGCGTATCGAGGTAACAATTGGTAACCATCTGTAAAAGGATCAGAGCTATCAAATTGTCCACCAAGTCCAGTTATATTAAATGTTCCAGCAGGTGGAGCTAATGCATTTACATCAGCTACATCGCTATCAATTCTTACTGTCCAAGTTGATGTTCCGTCAGTAACATCAATATTGTTTGAACCAGCACCATCCCATTGTGCAGGATCAACTAGTGAAACACCTACTAATCGAACTAATTGAGATTCTGTAGTTTCATCTAAATCTGTTACATCCGCCACAGCAGATAATGCATTTCCCATTGAATTTACAATAATCGTATCAGGATTAATTTGAGCTAATCCATTGAAACTAGAAATTGTTCCATCAATAGTTATTTCATCACCTTCCTGAACGGTGTATCCAAAGGTATTAGAACTAAAAATTCCAATTCCATCTCCTGCTGCATCAATAATTGTAAATCCAAGGTTATCAGCACCTCCTTGCATATCAATTCCATGAACAACTCCAGTCAAAGTACAAACAACTCCAACAGAATCAGCCTCACCATTCATATCACTATCGCCAGTTACTAGACCGATAGTATAAGTAGGAGGTAAAGGCATTACAGTAATAGTTCCTGACATTCCTAATCCTACATGAGGATCACATTGGTAATCGTATGAACCAGCTGTCATAAATGTATGATCAAAAGTCCAACCAGCACCTATCGAATTTCCAAATGATTCAGGATTATTTGGGTAAGTAGCTGTGGTTCCATTTACATTGTGGCTTCCGCCTGTATTAACCCATTGGACCGTTTGGCCAACAGTAATGGTTAAATCAGTAGGGCTAAAACCTGTATTTCCTACGGTCTCTACAGTAAAATCCTGAGAGATAGCAAGGGAAGTTAAAGAAAAAAGGAATAAAAAAGTAAACAGTTTTTTCATAAGGAAAAAGTTTAAATTAAATTGGTTATAAAAATGTTGTGAATAGTGAATATTCGCAAAATTAGAAGAAAATTTAGTATTCAAGAAATTAGGGATAGTTAATTATTGAATGTTGAAATACATTAACAGTATTGTAGTGGTTTTTTCAAAAAAAATCTCCACTCTTCAAGATGAGGAGTGGAGATCTTTTTTATCTAAAAAATAGAATCTATTCGATTAGAAGTGGAATTTCAATCCAGCATTCCAAGTTCGACCAAATCCTACAAATCCTTGACTGTTCAAAACATTTTGATTATTTGTTTGAGCAGGGTCAAAATTATTAGAAGTTAATTCTGAAATGTACCATTCATCCAATAAGTTGTTAACATTGAAACGAACAGTCATTTTGTAATCAGAAATAGGGAAGGTATAAGAAGCTCCAAGATCAAGAAGTGAATAACTAGGAATTTCTAAAACTTGTCCTCCTTTAGTTTGGAATTGCTCATCTTGATCCAAAGAAAATTGAGCAAATAATCTATCTGCTACAAAATAATCAGCAAATACATTTAAACCATCCAAAATTTCATAATTGATTCCTAAATTAAAAGTAGTTTGAGCTGCGTCACCTACTTTCAATCCATCAGCAAAAAATTCAATGTCACCTGGTTTATATGCAATTGAATCTAAGTTGGCTCCAGTAGCAGTAAAGTTATCAGTATATGTCCAATCACCGATTGAAACCATTCCTCTTACTTTTAAAGCTCTGATAGGAGACCAAGTAAACTCTAATTCAGCTCCATAATGAAATTGGTCAGTAAGGTAAGTATACAATAAATCTTGGTCTAATTCATTTTCAGAACCGAAAGTCAATTGACGATCTTTCCAACTTGTTACATATCCATTTAGATTGGCAGAGAATTGAGAACTTTTGTATCCATATCCTACTTCAAAAGAAGTAATTTTTTGATTAACTGCATCCTCATTAATAAGGTTAACAAAATTCAAAAATACATTATCAAAAATAGGTTGTCTGGCTACATAACCTGCATTGAAAAATACATTGTTTTTGTCATCTAAGTTATAGTTCAATCCAGTTTTTACATAACCTCCTAAGAAGTTTTGCCAGTCTGTTTCACGGTATTGTTCATCTCCATTAATATCATTTTCTGGTGTATCATCTTCTGCATAATTGAAGTAATCGATTCTTTTAAATCCTTGGTTAGAAGCATTAGTAGAAAGGAAAGCGGTTACTTTATCATTACTATACTCTAATTGAGCAAAAACACCAGCCCAGTTAACTAATCCATCATTCCAGTAATTCAATACATTGTTACCATCCTTGTAGCTATTATCATGGAAGTTTCCAAAATTAGCTGCTGAAACTTCAGAGATAACGTTAGGATTATTGTTATTATCGGCTCTACTTGTATAAGATGAATTTCCTAATAAATTCTCTAACCTTCGATAGTGAATTCCTTTATAGTACCTTAAATCAATACCAGCTGTAAAGTCTAAATCTTCATTTAATTGATGAGTCAAAGTAGATAATGCACCAAACCAGTTATGAGAGTTCATAGATGCTCTTCTGATAAACCCATCTCCAGATGAAGTAGTGTTTCCTGGTTCTCTGTTTGGAGCTTCAAAATCTCCAATTTCAGTACCTTGATTATAAGCTACTATATCATCAAATCGAACTTGTCCATTTGCATCATGAGTTCCACTTCCAAATCCACCAAATGAGTCAAAAATTCGAGTACTATCATTATCAATTCTACCTCTTGGTCCAGTTCCACCACCTCTTCCTAGAGAAACATAAACAGATGTTTTCAAATCTGTTTTATCATTGATTGTCCAGTAGTGATTTAAGAATGCTTTAGGTTTATGGTAAAAATTTCTTCTCCAATTAAATTCTTTACCATCTAATTCACCATAGTTACGGTTGAATCTTCTTCCCATTCCTCCATCTTTTTCCTCTTGAAAAACGCTAACATCTAATCGGTCAAATCGGCTCATAGATGTTCTTTGATGATGCCATTGTGGTGCACCAATAACAGAGAATGATAAAGATTGATTGTCATTAATTTCTTGAGATAAAGAAAGGAAGTAAGAATATGCTCGAAACATAGTTCCATTCACATAACCATCTCCACGAGTATGCGTGAATTGTGCAGTTGCAGCAAATCCTTTTGAATTTAGACCTGAAGAAAGCATCAAGCCATATTTTTGGTAACCGTCATTTCCAATTCCTAAGCTCACCTTTCCACCTTTTTCAAAGTCAGCAGCATTAGTAATAATATTGATAGATCCACCCACAGAAGGAACAGCTAACTTAGATGCTCCCAATCCTCGTTGTACTTGAAGGTTAGAAGTTACATCTGACAATCCAGCCCAGTTTGACCAATAAACTTGTCCATTTTCCATGTCATTTACTGGTATTCCGTTTATCATTACGGCAGTATTTGTTTGGTCAAAACCACGAACATTGATTCGTGCATCACCAAATCCCCCGCCTTGTTTAGTTACATAAACAGAAGGTGTACTTCTTAAAATTTCTGGATATTCTTGGTTTCCCAATTTTGCTTCGATGACTTCACCTTTAATTGTAGTAACTGCAACTGGTGTTTTTCTATCGACAGCGATAGAAGCAATAACGCTTACTTCTTGAATTCCGATAGAATTGCCAATTAATACAAATGAACCTAAATCATTAGCTCCATCAGTTACTGTAATGTCTTTTGTCATTTCAGCATACCCTGTGTAAGATATAACCAAAGTGTAATCTCCAGGATCGACATCTGTCATTTCGAATGCTCCATTGAAATCTGTAGCTGTACCATAATTGGTACCTTTCAAATAAACGGTAGCTCCGATCAAAGCATCATCTTGTTGATCAGAGTCCATTACAGTTCCAGTAAGCGTTCCTTGTGCCCAGATGGTAACTGTAAATAATAATGCGAAAAGAGTAGTAATAAAATTTTTCATACAAAAATGTTTAAGAGTTTTGATTATGAAAATAGAAAAGTGGTTAATAAATAAATCGGTTAAAATTTTAGGATCTATATAATTTTGATTTTCAATTCTGCCGCAAAACTAGAAAGGCTTATTGGATACACCAAGACCTTTGTTTAAACTTTTAGTTAAGTGTGGAAAACTATTTTTCACACTTTCTTTACATAGTTTTTATATGTAAAAATTGATAGAATCTGGAGTGTTAATAAAGTTGCTATGGCAACTATTCAGTATCAGTAGATTTATAGATGACCTTTATTGTTAATGTTTATAACTAAAAGCAAAATGGGGCGTTCTTTTTAGTTGAAAAATAGCATTGCTATGTCACATAAAAGATGAAATTAATAGTATCAGAAGAGATGTTCGATGGGAAAGAATGAGAAAGAATGAGAAAGAAAAGAGTTTTTGAATGAAAAATCAAAGCCTCTTTTCTTTTTGTATGGTAAAAGTAATTAATTTATTTTTAATCGCGTTAAAGAAATGTTAATTTTTTTTCGGCAAAAATACTTCTGCCATCATGCATCTTGCACTACCTCCCCCCAAAGTTTCTATTGCTTCGATAGGGCTGTACAAAATTTTAGTTCGTATTTCTATTTCTTTAATTTGTTCTTCAGTCAAAGACTCGTAGGCTTGTTGAGACATAACTAGATATGTTTCCCCTTTTTCATTTCGTACTTGGAGCATATTGCCAGCAAACGACATAATCTGTTCAAAGGAAATATCAATCACCGCTTTATTGGTTTTTTCAAATAAGTCTAAAAGCATCTTTTTTTGTGCTTCATCCTTGATGGTACTCAATCCAATCACTACGAAATCTTCTCCTAATGCCATCATCACATTAGTATGATAGATATCTTCTCCTTCGGCATCGACAGATTGAAAAGCAGCTTTTTGATAATGCCCCAATTCACAAAAAATATCCAATAAACCTTCTTCTGTTCGAGGACTTGTACAAGCATAACAGATTTTATTTACTCGATCCAAAATCATACTTCCTGTTCCTTCCAAGAAACGGTTTTCAGCTTCAAATTTTTCCAATCTAATGGTTCCTTCGATTTTAAAATCCTCTTTTAATTTTTCCAAAACATCATCTCGTCGTTCATGTCGCCTAATCTCGGAATACATCGGATAAGTAATCACCACGCCATCTTGATGAAAAGTGACCCAATTATTTGGGAAAACGGCATCCGGTTTAACTGGTTCAGCAGTATCTTCTATGACTATTATATTAATTCCTTCTCCTCTCATTTTTGCTACGAAGTTGTCGAACTCTTCCATTGCTCTCTTTTTGATTTGATCTGGGGTAAGAACTTTAGCTTTAGTTTGGAAAGAATTATTGGCAGCCGTTTCTTCATTAAATCCAAAATTTGAAGGGCGAATCATTAAAATGTTAGAAGCAGTTTGTTGAAGTTGATCCATTGATTGTCTTTTTTAATCTTGTTTTTTTAAAGTTAAGTTTTGTTTTTTTCTAAAAAAAAAGCAAAGATACTCCAATCCAATTATTTTAAAAACCTAAAACCATCCAAAATCAACCTCTTTATAAATTTCATTTTAATAAAAAGCAAACTTATTAGGACAAATGATAAAATGGAATAATATTTGTTTTTAATAAAATGTAAAAACCTAACTAGCAAGTTATTATAAATATATTTTTTATTAAATTAGTAAAATCCTATTGACATGACCAAATCCCTGACAATTATTATTAGTTTGGTTCTACTGGTAAGCCTTGGCATTTTTAGTGCTATTCAAGTGAAGAAATTGAATAAAACTAAAAACCACCTTTCTGTACAATTAAAAAATATTGACAATCTAGAAGGTGCCATTGAAACTGAAAAAGAAGACAAGATTCTTTTGACTCAATTGAATTCTGATCTTCAAGATGAGAATCAATTTCTTCGAGATAGCATTATTCGACTCAATGAAATTATTGCTGGTTTGAGAAGAAAAGTGAGACAACAAGATGATCTTATTGCTGAACTTCAAGGCAAGGTGAATTATTTGCAATCACAATATGATGGCAAGAAAAATGATATTGCAATTTTATCTAGAAAGGAAAATGTAGATCGTCAAGCTATTACGGCAATCGAAACTGAAAAAGCGGTGCTCAAAGAGCAAATCGATAATTATCAATCTGAGCAAAATAATGTGATGACGGTAAAATCGGAAACTGAAAGTTTGATTCAAGACAAAATGGAAAGTGAAGATCGTTTCCGAAAAATCGTAGATGTTGTTAATAATACTCGAATAAAATTTCAAGATATTCAGATCAAGATGAACCCAACTGGAAATCCAGTAACTCGATTGATTACTGATGGAAAAAATTGGAAGCATACCACGATCAATTTTTTCATGAATCATGAAGATGCAAAAGTCCTTTTGGATGAAGAGTTTCTAGTGAAAATTATTGACATGGATTTCCAAGAAGAAATTCCATTAGTGCAATTAAATCCAATGAAGGAAGCAAAAATGGAAGCAAAAATTGGTGCGCCATTTTATTTTGATGGTAACTTGGTTGAGATCAGTTATAATAACAGCGATCCCAAACGAGGTAAAAATTTTGAAGTACAAGTCTATTACAAAAGTGATGACGGAGAAGAATATTTATTACTAGATGGAGTGAAGCAATTCATTCGAGATGGGAATATAGTGAGCCTCTAGTTTCCTAAATAAAGGGTTTCTAATCCCATTTTAACATACTAATTCAGTAAGGCAGTACAATTAATTTTGTACTGCTTTTTTTTTGAAATTTTTTTTTTAAACATGCTCTAAAATGAATATCCAATATCGAATTAAACTATCGTCAAAATCGCCATTCCAATCCCCACCAATATTGCAATCAATTTTCGCATCGAAATACTATGATGTTCCGCACTTTCCACTTCAAAAAGAATCGTCGTGGCAATATGCAAAAATGAACCAATCACAAACGCCACCACATAGTTTTGTTGGACTACGGTAAGCATCAATTTTTTTCCAACAAAAGCTCCCAAAGGAGACATCGAAGCAAAGACTAACAAAGCAAAAACAATCAATGGTTTTTTAAAACCAGATATTAGAAATAACAATACTAATGCAAAAGCTGCTGGAGCTTTATGCAAAACAATTCCCCACAACAAATGATCATGATGGTGGTGTGCATGAATGCTATCATTTTCCAACGGAATTCCCTCAAAAAAAGCATGAATACTTAAGCCTAAAAGAATCTGAATGGCAAAGCCAGTTTTACCATGATGAGGTGCATGAATATGTCCATGCTCAACACCTTTGGAAAGTTGTTCCAGAAATATTTGCACAAAAAAACCTAGTAAAATAAGCAATCCCACAGTATTTCCGTGTGATGAAATAGCATCCTCAGTAGCACTTATCGGATTAGAAAATGCGACTGGCATCAAATGTAAAACTGAAATCCCTAAAATAAATGCGCCACTAAATGACAACACCAATTGCAATATTGTCTTATTATTTTTTTGAAAATAAAAAGCCAAACCTCCGCCCAAAAGGACGCTTGAAAACAATATTAAATAATCTAGATCGTGCAATTCTTTATCTTTTTTTTATCAAAAAATATATACAATAACTTATGTTTTAGGTAATTTTTTTCACCATAGACTACCTAATTTTTTACGGGTATTTTCTAACTATATAATCTGTGAAAATCTATGTTTGTAGGTTGAAAAAAAGATCACCCAAATTCCAATTTTAGCTCTCTAAAACTACTATAAAAACTCGCTACCAAAATCCCCACAATCATTCCTACCATCGCTCCCGAAATTACATCCAACGGATAATGAACTCCCACATAAACCTGTCCGTATGCAATACTACTTGCCCAAAAAATCAAGACCCATTTGATCCAACGAAACCTAATTCCTAAGGTGAAAATCAGAAAAAATGCCAAGGCAAAATGATTGGTTGCATGAGAAGAAGTATAGCTATATCCACCGCCACATTTTACTTTTAAATCAACCATATCTGAGATGCGAGCATCATTGCAAGGACGAACTCGCTGCACATTTTTTTTAATGATTTGGCTACTCAAAGTATCAGAAATAGCAATGGTTCCCAATGCAAATAGAAGAAGGAAACCTCCTTTTTTTCCAAAATTAATCAATAAAAAACTGATCAAAAAAATATAAAATGGCAGCCAAAAATATTTATTCCGCCACATTGGCATCAAAGCATCCAACCAATCTGTCGTCCAAACAGAATTAATTAATTGAAATAAATATTGATCAAATTGCAGTAACTCATTCATTATTCTCGTATAAAAGTCACCAAAGGTATAAAATTAGAATGGAGATTATACAATGATAAGAAAGCAAAATAATTCATAAAAAAGTCTAACATATCTCCCCAATTTTCCTTCTCTTCCACTAATTAATTTTTATCTTTACCCCACTACGAAACATATATAATAAATACAGTTTCATAATTACTGAAACTTTAGTTTTTCCCAAATTTAAGATGTAAATCAAAATAACTTGTAAACTCTATGGCTTTAATCAAATCAATCTCAGGAATTAGAGGAACTATTGGCGGCGCAGCAGGAGATAATCTTACCCCCCAAGATATTGTTGAGTGCGCAGCAGCTTTTGGCTACTGGGTTATTCAAAAAACAAACAACCCTAAAATAGTTGTAGGAAGAGATGCTCGAATCTCTGGCGAAATAGTTAATAGTTTGGTAGTCAGTACTTTACGTTCGCTTGGGATAGATGTTGTCGATCTAGGATTGTCAACAACTCCAACAGTTGAAGTAGCTGTTCCGATGGAAAATGCAGGTGCTGGAATCATTCTTACTGCTAGTCATAATCCTAAGCAATGGAATGCATTGAAGTTATTGAACGATAAAGGTGAATTTATTTCAGCAGCAGATGCAACTGAATTCTTAGCACTTATCGAAGCTGGAAATATTGAATATGCATCAGTTGATAAATTAGGCTCTTATCGAAAAGATGATACCTATATAAATAAGCATATCAACGCGATTTTGTCTCTTCCTTTGGTGACGATTGAAAAGGTAAAAGCAAGACAGTTTAAAGTAGTGGTTGATTGTGTCAATTCTACTGGAGCAATTTCGATTCCACCTCTTTTAGAAAAATTGGGCTGCGAAGTCATTCTTATCAATGGTGAAGTAACTGGAGATTTTGCCCATAATCCAGAGCCACTTCCAGAAAATCTAAGACAACTTTCAGAAGCAGTAACTGCTAATCGAGCTGACTTAGGAATAGCAGTTGATCCAGATGTGGATCGATTGGCATTTGTTAGTGAAGATGGCGAAATGTTTGGCGAAGAATATACACTTGTAACGGTGGCTGATTATATTTTGAAGAATACGCCAGAAGGCAAATCAAGAAATACTGTTTCCAATCTTTCTTCCACCAGAGCATTGAGAGATGTTACGGAGAAAAATGGAGGAAGCTATTCATCAGCGGCAGTTGGTGAAGTGAATGTTGTAAATCAAATGAAAGCAACTGATGCAGTTATTGGAGGGGAAGGAAATGGAGGAGTGATTTATCCAGAATTGCATTATGGACGAGATGCTTTGGCAGGAGTAGCGTTGGTTTTATCTCAGTTAGCTGAATTTGGAAAACCAATTTCTTGGCTTAGAAGAACTTATCCTGCATATGTTATTTCAAAAAATAAAATTCAATTAACACCAGAAATTGATTTGGATTTGATTTTTGAAAAATTAAAAGATAAATACAAAAACGAAGAATTGGATACAGTTGATGGTTTGAAAATCTTATTCGAATCAGATTGGATTCATTTAAGAAAATCAAATACAGAACCAATCATCCGAATTTATAGTGAAAGTGCATCGGAAGTAACTGCTAATAATTTGGCTAAAAAAATTCAACAAGATATTGCAGGTATTTTAAAAAAAGTGGTGATCTAGTTTGAATTTTTGGTAAAAATATTTAATCCCGAATTTTGAGAAAATCGAAATTCGGGATTTTTTTATAAAAAAAAATCAATTAACTAATGATGATCATGATGATGTAGTGCTGTACCACATTTTTTACAAAAATAAGCATCATCGGCATGATCGTCAAAAAGACATTCACTACATACTTGGGTATTTAATTTTTGAGGTCTTTCTTTTTTTCCATTCTTCTTTTTCTTACCTCTTTTGTTACTTTCTTTAGTCATTTCAGAACTGACGATTCCAGTTGGAACGGCCAGTACAGCATATCCCAGCAGCATGACGATGGCTGCCAAAAATTGTCCAAAAGAAGTAGTCGGGGAAATGTCTCCATAACCAACTGTAGTCAGGGTAACAATGGCCCAATAAATACTTCGAGGAATACTATCAAATGGAGAACCTGGTTGGCTCCCTTCGATCAGATACATGACTGATCCAAAAATGATAACCAGTAACATGACAAAGGTAAGGAAGACAAAAATTTTCCTTCGACTTGCACTTAAAGCAGAAGTAATCTGCTGCGCATCTTTGGAATAATTTACTAATTTGAAAATTCGAAAGACTCTCAATAATCGAATAGCTCGAATAACCATCAAAGAATGTGATCCAGCAAAAAAGAAACTTAAATAAGATGGAAGGATCGAAAGTAAATCAACAATTCCAAAAAAACTTAAGGCATATTTCCAAGGTCGATGAACTACATAAAGTCGTAAAATATATTCAATCGTAAAAAAAATCGTAAACATCCACTCTAAAATTCTGAAAAGCTGTCCAAAACGATCATTAATCGATTCGATACTCTCCAGCATTACAATGAATACACTTGCAATAATGGCAATGATTAAAAATATATCAAACCATTTCCCTACAGGTGTATCTGCCTCAAAGATAATTTCAAATATTTTTTCACGAGTAGGACTGTATTCTTTTTTGTTTGTATCGTCAGACATAAGTAGTTTCAAATGTATTTATATAAAGTCTTCTCATTTATACTGTTAAAAGTAGGATTTTTGTTCACCAAATTGAATGAATTTTCAAAAATAAATAGATTCAGATCTCTTAAAAACCTTTTTTTTTATAAAAATCTCGAAATATAAATTTTGAAAGTAGAGCGACTTCTGCTCCAAATAAGAATTAACTGTATGCAATTTTGCTAAAATCAATATATTGTGTTTTTTTATTATAAGTTTTCACAATTCTAAATGTTTTTGCATTTAGTTTTCTGCAAAATTTTATACCTTTGCCTCAAGACTAACAGACATACATTTAAATTTTCATACCATATTCTTCCTCAATCTTTATATTGATATAATTTTTTACAGGTATTTCTGTGCGTTTTATTTCCCTAAATTAAAATTAAATTATTGAGTTTTTTTAACGAAATCACGCTCAATATTACAAGGAAAAAAAATGACTAAAGCAATCATAATTGAAGATGAAAAGCAAGGGTTAAATAACCTGAAAAATATTCTTGCGGAACATTGCTCAGATATTTCAATCATTGGCGAAGCTGGCAGTATTGCAGAAGGAAATGATTTATTAAAAAAATTAGGGACAAATCCAGACGTAGCTTTTTTAGATATCAATTTACCTGATGGATTAGTTTTTCAAATGTTGAATGAATTAGATAAAATTCCATTTGAAATCATTTTCGTTACTGCCTTTGAAAAATTTGCCATACGAGCTTGTCAATATAGTTCGATTGGGTATATTGTAAAACCAATTGATCCTGATGAACTGAAAGAAGCGGTTAGTAGAATTGATCTTGGGAAAACGCATCATACCAATGAGAAATTGGAAGTGTTTAATCAACACTATTTTAACAAACCCAATCCTTTCAAAAAAATGAGTATCTCTGCATTAGATGGTATTTATTTTATTAATATTCAAGATATTATTCGATGTGAAGCGGAAGACAATTATACGCATATACACTTATCTAATGGTGATAAAATTACAGCATCAAGAACGATAAAAGCGTATGAAGAAATGCTAGCGTCAGTCAATTTTTATCGAGTTCATAAGAGCCACCTGATCAATTTAAATTATATGAAAAAATTCGTGAAAGGTGATGGAGGTTATTTAGTCATGGATGATGGGAAAAAAATAGAGGTTTCTCGTCGTCGTCGTCCTGCATTTATGGAACAAATGAGGCGACTGCAAGAAGGAATCTAAATATTAATACCCAAATTAAAAAATATTACAAATAAACTCAAAAATTGCCAAAGGATACAAGCTGCTGATTATTAAGCTTTAATGTATTAATAGTTTTAATAATTGATGTGTTTTTTGCATAAAGTATTGAAACACACACACTTACGTAACCGTTACGATTTTGGAGTTCTAAATTTATTTGTTAATTTCACTAATATTATTCGTTAAATCGAAAGTATTTTAACCTAAAATTCAAACACTATGGGGCTTTTTACATTTAACAAAAAGAAGAAAAAAAGGCTAGATGACTTGAGTCATTTACCCGGTATTAACATGAAAAAGATTTGGGGTGGTAAGAAAAAGAAAAACAGCTCTAGTGGCTGTGGCGACATTATCCCTCAATAAAAAACAGACTATTAACAAACGTTAATACAAATGGCTACATTTTCTAAAATGTAGCCATTTTTTTGTGCAAATTAGTTGTAGAAAGTAATTAACTCTTCCCCCTTATTTTCCAAATAAACTATTATCGAATACTAAATTATTAAGAAGTTAATAAAGTAACCTTTTTAGATAATTTGAGTACCCTTTTTTAGTCAAAGACTTGTGCAACTTTTGAAGAAGAAACAAGTCTTTCTATTTTATATAAATTTTTCTTTTTAACCTATTTTTATCGATTAATATGAAACCATATTTTACCATTTTATTTTTAATTTTTACTAATTCCATTTTTGCCCAAACTGCTTCCATCAAAGGTATTTTGCAAGATGCGGACAAAGCACCTGTTTCCTTTGCTAATATTGTTTTGTACAGTAGTACAGATAGTAGTGTGGTGAAAATCGAGGTGTCTGATCCTATCGGAAAATTTATTATCCCAAGTATCCCTTCAGGTAATTATTATTTGGTAGCAAGTTTTATTGGTTATGATGATGCCACCAAGAATGACATTCAACTTAGTGAAGGTGAACAACTTGATTTAGGTATTTTTTCTTTCCAAGCTGCTTCCGTTGAGTTAGCCGAGGCAACTGTAAAAGCAAAAAGAGCATTGGTAGAGATCAAACCTGATCGTACCGTATTTAATGTGCAAGGAACAATCAATAGTGTAGGTTCTGATGCCATTGAATTATTGCGTAAAGCTCCTGCGGTAACAGTTGATAATAATGATAATATCAATGTATTGGGACGTGCTGGAGTGTTGCTTTATGTGGATGGCAAAAGGCAACCATTGGCTGGAGATGATTTGACCAATTATCTAAAAGGAATTCCTGCAGAACAAATTGATCGAATAGAAATCATCACAAATCCTGGGGCAAAATATGAAGCAGAAGGAAATGCAGGAATTATCGATATTCGTTTGAAAAAAGATAAAAGCCATGGGGCAAACGGAACTGTAAATGCAACGCATAATCAAGGAAAAGTAGGACGAACGAATGCAGGATTTACGGGGAATTATAGAAATAAGAATTTTAATACTTACGGAAATATTGGAGCAGGACGTCGAAATGGATTTAATGATTTAATTTTTAACAGTACCCAAAATGGTATTAAGTTGCAAGAATCAAATGAAATGAGAAGATCTGCAGATGCTATCTATTATCGAATAGGAACTGATTTTTTTATCAATAAAAAGAATACGATTGGTTTTTTGATAAGTGGTGGAAACAGTGATGACTCTAATCCTGGGACTAATCAAATTAAAATATCAAATTCTAATTCGCCTAATCAAATTGACAGTACATTGATTGCTGAAAATGAAACGGATGCTATTCGAGATCGCTTATCTTATAATTTGAATTATCGATTTGATGATCGAAAATCTGGACAGAGTTTGAATATTGATTTGGATTATGGAACTTTTGGAAATGAAATTGAACGCTTCCAACCGAATCGATACTTTAATGAAAATGGAGATTTACTGACAGAAAATATTAGCCGATTTTCAACGCCAACAGATATTGATATTTATACTTTTAAGGTAGATTATGAATCTAATTTTTTAGGTGGAAAATTAGGAATAGGAACTAAATTAAGTCAAGTGATCTCTGACAACACCTTTCGAGTTTTTGATGAAATAAATGGTGAGCCCATTCAAAATGACTTACGATCAAATACTTTTGAATATGATGAAAAAGTTTATGCTGGATATGTTAGCTTCAATCGAAAAGTCAATGAGAAAATAAATTTTTCAGCAGGACTTCGAGCAGAGCAAACCGATGCTGTTGGAAACTTAAAAGCATTTTTGGTCACTTTGCAGGAGCCTCCTGTGGAACTCAATTACTTGTCTTGGTTTCCTAATGCGGGATTAACTTATGCTGCTTCTCCGCAAAATAGTTTTGCCTTAAACTATGGTCGTCGAATCAATCGACCAGATTATAATGTCTTGAATCCATTCAATAATCAATTGAGTGAATTGTCATACCAAAAAGGAAATCCATTTCTTGCTCCAGAAATTGTTAATAATATTGAGTTAGGTTACACGTATAAATACCGTTACAATTTTAAATTAGCTTACAGTAAAACGATAGATCAAATTACTCGATTAATTGGACCTGATGAAAATGATGCTAGAGCGAATTTTATCTCTTGGGCGAATTTGGCAGATCAAACCATTCTTAGTTTTAATGCAAGTCTTCCTTTTACAATTACCAAAAATTGGAATGCCTTTTTTAATTTTAGTGCATCGCATATTGATAATCAAGCAGACTATGGTGATGGGGCAGTAGTGGATGTGCAAGTATTTACCTACTCTTTTTATCAGCAACAAACATTTAATTTACCAAACAAATTTACGGCTGAAGTTTCTGGATATTTTTCAGGGCCAGGAGTTTGGGGTGGAGTATTTGAGTATGAATCAAGCTGGGCATTAAACTTAGGTTTACAACGTAGATTTTTAAATGATCAATTGAATGTAAAATTAAGTGCTAATGATCTTTTCTATCAATCAGGTTGGGATGGATTTTCAGTATTTAATGGTTTGGTTTCTGAAGGAAGTGGAAGATGGGATAGCAGAAATGTTAGCTTGAGTGTCAGTTATAATTTTGGAAATCAGCAGGTGAAATCAAGGAAAAGAAAAACTGGATTGGAGGATGAAGCGGGGAGAGTGGAGAAGTAGGGTTTTGATTTTTAAAAAAAAATAGCATAGGATTAAAATATTTTTTCGATACCTTTCCGAGGTATTACCAAGCATTTCCCAAGACTCTGTCTTAGAGATTTCGGAAATACTTGGTACTACATTAGAGAGATATCAGAAAGGGGAGATTAGTTCTTACGTAATTTATCTTTAAAATAGTTAATGGTTTTCCCATCATAACGATACACCCCATTCAAATTGCCCACCCAAATATTTCCATTTTTATCTTCTGAAATTCCAAAAGACATTTCTTTACCTTTAAAGATTTGTATACCGGTTGCTTGTTCATGAACCAAGGACTTTTCATCATAGCGAGTTAATATCCCAGTATTACTGGTCGTCCAGATGTTGCCTTTTTTATCCTCATAGACATAAGAAATAAACTCGGTGGTAAAGTTTTTAAATGAAAAACCGTTGTAACGCCAAAGTCCGTCTTTGCCTCCTATCCAAATATTACTATTTTTATCTTCTATGATCGACCATACATTAGTAAACGGTTTGTCTTGGTCATTCCTAATTTCGGTAAATTTATTTCCAGTAGACTTGATGGAAGATGAAGGGTCGTAAACAGAAACATTCCCTCTGGTGCCAAACCATATTTTTCCTGTTTTGTCTTCCATAATAGTATTAACATCATTATCAGTCAAACCTTCATTCGTAGTAAAATTTCGGAAAGATTTTCCATCGTAACAGCTTACTCCGCCTTGGCCACCAATCCATATATTGCCTTCTTTATCTTCATAAATACACATAGATCTATTATGAGCAAGTCCGTCATCTGTGGTGAAATGGGTAAGGGATTTTTCATTGTGCCGAAACACTCCATAAAGAGTACTGGCTATCCAAATGTTTCCTTTTTGATCTTCCAATACATCGAATGCACCATAACCATCCAGCTCTTCTTGTTTCGATAAATTAGTAAATGATCTTCCATCGTGTCGAACGATATTATTATATGCAGCAAATAAAAGATTTCCATCTTTATCTTTCTTTATCTTTCGCGTGATTCTGTAGGGAGCATTGGGAGTAGTTATGGTATCAGGTTTTAAAATGGTTGTACTATTATTAGACATACCTCCTTTTAATTGGCTTCGGTCTTCCTTTGATCCGTCTGTTTGATATTGACCTTTGCAAGATGCTAGGAAAACCAACAATAAGAACACCAAGTGGATTTGTCTAAATTTTTTCATTCTTTTTTTCTTACTAAGTTATAGAACAAGGGAGCGTTTTATTCATCAGGCTCCAAATTTTTAATTGCATTATCTGTTAGCGATGCTAATTTTGACATACCATTTATCGTTTCGAAACTTAAAAGTAAAGAAACTGTAGGGGTAATGGCAGTCCTCGTTTTTAGAATAATGTTGGAAAGGGAGTGTATTGAAATGCTTAAACATTTTTCTTTTTTATTTAAAACAGGCTTAAGAATTTTATCAATATTAGGTCTTGATTAATAACCAGATCTCAATGGATTAAAAAATGGATAATTTTCTTTTGGAACGGAAAGCGGAATGTTTCCAAATTCAATTGGTTCATCGGCATGGGTGGCAAAGTGCTCAAAAATATTTTTTATTTCTGGATAAAACCCAAAAGGAAAACTTGCTTTCGTTTTTTGATAGAACATTCCAAAAACTGATTCTTTAGGAAGTTGATCCCAATCATTAGTTACATTATTTCCTACAAGAACAGAATTTATTTTATCAGAAAAAACCATAGATGAAGGAGGATAGTCGTGATTTCTAAGATCATATTCACCAGACAGATCTATGCATCTTTCTGCTACAATCGTAGACATTACCAAAATCGCATCTTCTACTCTAATTCCTTTTTCATTTTGAACTCCATCAAAAACAAATTCTTCTATCTGACGGGTAATTTTTAGTTCATTGGGTTTTCGTTTAAATTGATTGAACATAGAAAGTCGTTTTTAATTAAAATATTAGCGAAATCGTTTTTTGTATTACTAAAGTAATATTAAAAATAATACTTAATCATTATTTTCAAAAGCTTATAAAAATCTACTCATCTTGAAATATATATTTGAGAAGTCAATCTTAATTTTGATTCTTCTAAAAAAGAAAACGGCAAATGGTGGAAACCATTTGCCGCACTCTGTTGGATGATATAAATATTCGAATCTTTTGTCTGTTCGGTACAATGATTTTAAATAAATATTTATTTTTTATGTTCTATTTTTCTTAATCGATTTACTGTGGTGTACCTTTAAAACATCCAATATTATATGGGAAATCATAAGTCCAATGATAGTGGTACAAATCAATCATCTCCCCATCCCATAGAACTGAATGAGTATGACCATGACACTCATCTAAATCTTCAGATGAAAGCAATTCTCCATCTTCTCCATGAGGACCATAAATTCCAAATCCATCTAACATATATCCCATAAGTGCTGAATGCCCAGAAGTATGTGGATGAATATGATCTTGCAGATCTTCTGACGGAAAATGATAATGATATCTTTCTGTTCCATCTGTATGTCCACCAAATCTATCCAACATTTCGTGAGCGGCAGCATCATTTCCAAGTGTTGATGCTCCATGATAGATGGCACTTCCGCTGAGTGAGATACCTGAAGGTCCGAAAAATACACAACTCGGTTCAGGAGCTATTTCAGGTATTTCAGAAAAAGTGTATAGTACTTCGTGCTCCGAAATTATATTCGGATTACCATCATATTGGTAAGCTTCACTACCGGGTGTTATTGGAAAAACTCCAGTAGGATGGTCAGGTAAAGCATTACCAGTTATTATTCGATTTCCATTACCATCGAGTGATACATCAAATTCACTTATCCAAGTAACATTTCCTTCAACCTGTGGTTTTTTTGTATAATCCCAAGAGCCATCAGCGTTTGTCCAATCGGTGGCATCAGAATTTCCTGCCCCATCAGGAGGAAGTCCACAAAGCCATAAAGACAAAATTTCTGGTTGAGAATTACCTTGATTTCTGATCAGGATATTTGTAGGATTATTACCTCCAAATGGTAAGTTAGCTAGGTTGATCGTCTCTTGATTTGTTGGTTCTACAATGACCTCTTGATCATCAGAGTTATCACAGCTAATTAAAGCAATAAAGCATAATAGACATAAAATACTTGTCGGTTGGAATGGTTTGATAAATTTCATTATATTTTTTTAATGGTGATAGAATTTCATTCATTCCATTGGTGCAGGTCTAACTTAAAAGGTTGCTTGTGATTTTATTTGGCATAATTAATTTTACATTCTGTTCTTCATTTCATTTGCACCAGTATCTCGTTTTCGTTGACTGGAAAGTTTTTGGTTTCCAATCAAGAAAGAGTAAGTCAATCTTACTTGACGTTCTGACCAGTCATTGTCACCAAAAGTTCGGATACCCAATGCAGGCTGATTATAATCCCAATCTTTTTTTCCAATACTATTGGCGATGTCTTGGAAAGAAAGGCTCAAAGCTGAACCGGATTCAAACTTCTTACGAATACCAATATTGAAATAAGGATAGATTTTTTGGACCTGATCACCTGTTAAAAATTGACTCATATATTGACCATCAAAACTAGCACTCCAACTTTTACCCCAATTAAAAGTGCTGTTCAATTGTAGAGTAAAAGTGCTTATCTGATCATCGAAAGGTATAGTACGTTCTGCTGTCGCTTCCACACTTTGATGCAAAATGCTGATGAAAGTATTGACTTCCCACCACTCCGTAAATTGAATAGGAATACTAAAGGTGGCTTCCCATACATTACTAAGATCTAAATTACTTGGTGTACTGGTTTGAATATGATTCGGTTTGTCTACTGTATTAAAATAATATAATCGATTTACAGTATTTAAGTAAGCCAAGGAAAAAATCATAGACCGATGCTGCCAAGATAGTTTATAGTTATTGGTAAAAGTTGGTTTTAAACGAGGATTGCTGTATACGAATAGGGTAGGATCAAGAAATAAAAAGAAGGCAGACAAACTATTGAAATCTGGTCTTACCGTTGTCCGATTAAAAGATAGCTGTAATCTATTGATGGAATCCAATTTGTAATTTAATCGAGCAATTGGGAATGGATTATTAAAAACCTGACTAAGGTCACGATCATCAAGTTCAGCATCGAGTTGATAACCGAAATGTTCCACACGTAATCCTAGTTCTCCATTAAACTTAGGAGAAAAATCTTTAGAATAGGATGCATAAATAGCCAAAATTTCTTCTTCAATGACATCAGTACCAGAGAATATTTCGCTTCCGATCCACATGTTGTTAGCTAAGTTGAGTACCTCTGCCGAGCTGCTTATATTACTCAAAGTCATCTTTGCACCTATTTCCAACTTAGTCGTTTTATTTAATTGATTGATATTATCCAACTTTATAGTCCAAATATCGATAGGAGTTTTTCTGTTGGTTTTAATAAAAGGCGCATTTCCTGTCAAACCATTCTCTATGGATCCTTCATTTTTAAAATCAATAGAAATATAATCTAAATCAAAATTAAGGCTAGTCTTTTCATTAAATTGATGGTATAAGTTGACATTACCAATCAACGTTTGCATATCGTTTTTGGGTCGAAGAAAAAATGCATTATTATCTACCTGAATATTATTTATAAATTCAGCAGATGTACTAGTCGAATTCATTTCATCTGTATTGTTGGCATAGTTGAATAAAAAACCCACTATTGTTTTTTTGCTTAAGTTGACATCCATACCCAAACTGGCGCTTTGTTGATATGATTTAAAATCAACTATTTTTACTAAATTTTCATAATAAAAATTGTCTCCCTGATAATCGTAATCTCGATAATGGTTGACTTCATATTGATTACTAGGGCTCCAATTAAAAGAGTAGTCACCATAGAGATTGAAATTTTTATGACGAGAATTAAAACTTAAACTAGCCCCTGCTTTTTCTTTTTGACCATAACCCAAAGTCAGGGCAATATTTCCATTCGTTCCTTTATTTTGATTTTGTTTTAATACGATATGGATAATTCCGGCAGCGCCGCTAGCGTCGTATCTAGCAGAAGGCTGGTGAATCAATTCAATGCGTTCCACATTTTCAGCTTGCATTCCTTCTAACTTCGCCAGTAATACTTCCTTGGGAACTCGTTGGATTTTATTGTTGATCATGATTAACACTTCTCCTTTGGCATTTAGGCTAATGCTATTATTTTGCCTATTAACAATCACCCCAGGCGCTTTTTGTAAAACTTGCAAAGCGGTATTTCCACTCAATGCTGGAGAAGAACCGACATTCATCACGATTCGATCTTGTTTCAATTCATAAAGTTTCTTTCGACCGTTGACAATTACTTCACCTAATTCGAAATTAGAAGAGGTCAGAATCACTTTGTAATTTAATTGATTAGATTGGATCGGAACAAAGGTATCGTCATATCCCAAATAAGAAATTTTTAATAAACCAACTTCATTGCTCTTCTCTAATTTGAAAATTCCATTTTCATCTGTGACCGTTCCTCCGATAAATATTGAATCGGGTAAGGATAAGGTTATGACATTTGCAAATGCAACCGGGGATTCATCTGGGCTAAAAACTTGACCGGTGAAATAACTTTGCGAGGTTGCTAAATTGATATTCAAAAAAAATACAATTAGCATTAATAAATGTAATGGTGGATTAGATGTTTTCATTTTGGTTGATTTTCATTTTGGTTACAACTAACACTAAGGTTTGTATCTGCTGTTGAGCCGTCAGAAAACAGTTGATAGCATCATCACCATTTTCCGATTTAATAGCTGATAGAAATAAATTGGACAGAACTAATCTATTTTTCTCCTGTGTAATTTATAAATTTAAAGTAGGATTGAAGACCTACTACAATTTAAAGAATGGAAAATACGAAAAGAAAAAAGGGTAAAAGAGTAAAACTGCAAATTTCTGATTCAAGTTATAAGGCTAAATGATGCTATAAATTTTGATTATAAAAAGCAAATGCTCTATTGATGTGTCATGCTAGAAACACTCACAGTCCAAAAGAAATAAGATAGTTAGGATATATGAGTTTAAAATAAACTTTCTAACACTTTAAAAAAATAATAATATTTCCACTATTTTTGAACCTCAATTCAAAAACTATATTAATGACCACGCATCTAGATCAAAAAGCAAATATCAAACTCCTCGAGCGACAACTCGAACAACAGAAAGACAACGTCAACGGTTAGTTTTAATCGATCTGTTAGCAAGTCCTACTACATTTTACCAATGTACAAAAAGGACAAATATATAGTTGAAATTACTTAAACCTAAGAAGCCAATCCTAACCTTGATTTCGAGAAAAAAGAAAACGGCAAAAGGTGGGAATCATTTGCCGTTTTACTTTGTCTATTAGAGTTGTTACCCTTTTTTCTTTCTATCGTTGGATGATTAATTTACGATGACTTGGATTCTTTTCATCTTTGAATGTAACGATATAAATTCCTTGATTTAATTCAGAAAAATCAAAACTTAAATTATTACTTCCAGTTAATACTTCTTTAATTCGAGTAGTTATTAATTTGCCTGACATATCAAAAACTGAAACTATGATTTCATTATCCTGATTAGAAGCATAATTTAAACTCACCATTCCTGATTTACTTGGATTTGGGTAAAACACTTCAACCTCATCATGATTACTTTTAAAATTTACACTAACAACTTTACTATATTCAAATCGTCCATCATAATCAATTTGTTTTAGGCGAAAGTATGAAATTCCATTCTGTGGATTTTCCACTTGAAATGAATATTCTTGCTGATTTGTAATAGTACCATTTCCTTTTATTTCGCCAATTTTTTGAAAATCTCTTCCATCTTGACTTTCTTCAATTTCAAATTTATCATTATTGATCTCTGAAGCGGTAGACCAGTTTAGGTCAATATTTTCTTTTCGTGGGTTTGCAGTAAAACTTATTAATTCGACTGGTAAGGCCACACCAGCACTAAAAACAATATTATCAATAGCTACTTCTTCAGTAGAAGAATTCAAATCAATTTTAACGATTAACTGAACTTGACAACCTATATAAGGAGTAAGATTTTGGCTAAGAGGAAACCAGGTTTGACTTGTGAAAGTATTCCTATTGGAAGGGGTGACATTTAATAGACTTATCGTAGTTGCTGCACCACAACCCGTAACCACGAGATCTATACTAAAACTATCATCGGCTCCATCACTATTTTCGAAAGTGCCATCAAGAATATAATTCATTGAAAACATAGGAGTAACTGCTCCTGTAAGATCTACCTGATCAAAAATAATAGAAACTTCTCCATCTGTATCTTCTGCAATGAAAGCCTGAGCACCTTCTACTGCGTTCTGCCCCACATTACTATTGATGGTGACCGAAGTCGCATAACCAAAGAAATCTCCATCATTCAGACCTGTACTTGAACTTCCTGTTCGAGTAGGTTGAAAACTAGATGAAAATCCTAAGATAGCGCCTGATGAAGGGGAGGAAACGGGAATCCCTCCAACATCTGCAAGAGGATGAGCAGAGGAAGCAGGAGTTGGATCTGTATAATTGCAGGCAGTAGAATTACAATTTTGACTAGTCGTCAGATTTTCAAATGTCATGGAAACTTGAGCGACTATGTCATTACTTCCACAAAGGCAAAAAAGAAAAAGAAGCATTGCATAGAAATTGGGATAAAATTTTTTCATTTTTTTAAGGTTTATGTGAAAAAAAAATAGAAGTTATCCAACATTTTCTGTTGAAATAACTTTGTTGCGCTTCCCTCTATGACTAATGAATAAAAAGAGGGAATGAATAAAAAAATGAAGATCTTTAAATTAAGCAGAGATCGAGAGTTTTCAAGGGCGACAATGGAGTGACCACCCCTAGACAATGAGTAGACATCAGAGGAAAAGAACAGGAATTGACTGTTTCTTATTTAGAAATCATCAATTCCTGATTTCATTAACTGCTATAATTGGATAATGTAATTAACTAAGGATTCGTTATTTTCGAGGTTCATTTTTTGGAACAAACGTTGACGAGCTTTTTTTACACTTGGAGGACTAATTCCTAAGATTTGAGCAATTTCTTTATTGTGGAGATTAAGTTTGATGAAGGCACAGAGATTCAAATCATAAGTTGTTAAGTTGGGATAAGTGGATTTAATCGTTTTGAAAAAATCCTTATGGACTGTAGAAAAATAACGTTTGAAATCTTCCCAGTTTTGATCCGTTTGAAGATTTTCACTTAAGATAGAATGGATATCAGACAAGACCGGTTTTTTATTTTTTTGCTTTAATAAGCGTCCTATTTCATTTTCTAAAGCTGAAATTTTTTTTTCTTTTTCTGACAATACTTTGTTTTGATTACCAAATTGCGATTGTTGATGCGATATTTTTTCTTCTAATAATTCTACTTGAATGGTACTTTTTTCCAATTTTAAATTCAATCTTTTTTGAGCATTAGTTAAACTGCGTTGATAGAATTTAAAAGCTAATCTGCCTATTATTAATAAACAGACAGAAATCACTAACCCCATCAAAATAGTTTTCAATCGATGATTACTCTGTTGATTTTCTAGGTTTTTTAATTTTTCATTTTGCAAAAGAGAATCTTGTTCTTTTAGTGATTGTTCGTATTTCTGTTCAAGTTTCGAAATCTCAAGAATGGTTTCTTTGTTTAGAATACTATCGTTAACGACCCAATATTGGTTTTGATAAAAAAGATATTTGTAGGAATCTCCCAATGCTCGATAACTCTCTGCAAGGTTTTCTGAAGAGGAACGAATGATGGTAGGATAATTAACTTGTTCTGCTATTTTAAGACTTCTTAGTCCATATTTGATGGCAGTCTGATATTTTTTTTGTTGAAGATTTAAACTGGATAGATTGTTTAAGGCTCTACATATTTCATCGTTATTTTTTTCTTCTTCACTTATTTTTAAATGTGTTTGGTAATGGATTTCTGCCTCCGCATAGTTACCTAACATTTGGTGAATAATACCGATATTGTTCAAGGTCATTGTAATACCATTGTTGCTGCCTTCTAACTGTTTTTTTAATTCGAGGGATCGATTATAGTATTTTAAGGCTTCTCCATAGTCGAGTTTCTCTCTGTACAAAGTTCCCATATTATGAAGCGTGTAGGCAATTGATTTTTTCAACTTTAGCTTCTCTTTTATAGCCAATGATTTTTGAAAAAACTCAAGTGATTGATCAAAGTCACCCATTGATTTATAGATGATACCAATGTTGTTATATATTTTTGCTTTGAAAAGGTCAGTTGGCTGGTGGTTTAATATAGCCTGAAAGTAATATTCTAACGCTTTTTTTAGCTTACTTTGACGTCTGGCCACAATCCCCAGATTATTCAATAGTTTAGGAATGATGATGATATCCTTTAATTCAATTCCTAATTCTAATGCTTCTTTGAAAGCCTTTTCAGCAGCTGGATATTTGGTCCAACTTAGAAAGTTTATTCCTCGTTGTAATTGCAAATCCATTAATCCTGACTTATCGTTTTCGTTTCTAAAAATAAATTCTCCGATAATCATGAGGCTGTCTGCAACTCGATAGTTACCAAAATCAGAATAAGTAGAGCCGAGATTTTTTAAGGCCTCTGCTTCTCCTTTTTTGTTAGCGTTGTTCTGATGAAATAATAGGACTTTATTTTGTAATCGAATGCTTTCTTTATATTTACTATCAATGGTATTTATTTTTGCTAGGGTGCTACAAATATTATAGTATTCGATTGAATCCCCGAGAGAGGCAGCCAATATTAAAGCTTTTTCCCCTAACGATCTTGCTTTTGCATTGTTATCAGTTCTAAGTGTAAATGATAACTCACTTAATAATTTTAGTTTTTGGATTCCTTCAGCCTGCTCTAGTTGCTCAAGTTTCTGGGATAACAATAGGCTGTCAATAGAAAAAAGAGAGGTTTGAAATGTTAGAAAAAAGAAAAGTAGTATGAGTTTTTTCATAAAAAATAGACGATTAATTTTTTCGAAAAATACACCATTTTTTTCATAAAAATATGAGAATAAAATTTCCACTCTTTTTCTAGTTTTAGCTAGCGTACAATCAAATCCATGTTACCTTATTTTATGAAAATAAATTTTTGCTATCCTGTAGAAATAGAATCAAAATTTGAAATAAAGATATAATTTTAGTTGAGTTTTGTTTTTTATAATTTAATGTGTTTGAAATAAATTACTTAACACTTTAAAAAAATAATAATATTTCCACTATTTTTGAACTTCAATTCAAAAACTATATTAATGACCACGCATCTAGATCAAAAAGCAAATATCAAACTCCTCGAGCGACAACTCGAACAACAGAAAGACAACCGTCAACGGTTAGTCTTGCTAGATCAGTTAGCGAGTCATTATACTTTTACCAATGTCCGAAAAGGGCAAAAATGTTTAGCTGAAATTGCTCAAATTTTAAAAGACAATCCTAATCCTGATTTCGAACTTAATTATCATAAAAATAATGCGCTGATTGAAAATCAGTTGTACAATTATTTACTAGCTGAACAACATTTCCAAAAATCAATAGAGATCGTCGAAGAACGAGGAGACATCCAACAGCAAGTGGATACTTATATTGATTACTCCGGTACTTGTCTGAATTTAGATAAGAGAGAAATGGCGAAATACTTTCTCGAAGAAGCAGCAAAAAAACTCAAAGCCTTTCCCGATAATTTATTGGATGCAAGAATTACTTGTCGATCAGGTTTTTTGAGTTTGCATGTGAATAATTATGCCCGAGCAATTGAATTATTATTGGAAGCGGAAAAAAACATTACTGCTGCCGAACATCGATTGACTTTGAAAGATTATTATTTCTTAGCATTAATATATTCTGGTCTTGGAAGAATCTACGAACACAATGGCAATACCGCAAAAAGTGTCAATGCATATCTAAAAGGAGCTAATCTTTGTGAAACCATCGGCATGCGTACACGAATGTCATGGCATTATTTGAATGTAGGGAAATCCTATTTGTCACTTGATGAACATGATAGCGCGGAATCATTTTTTAGCAAAGCGATTCAGATCCAAGATGATATTTCTCAAGATGCTAGGGCAGGGGCGTACGCCAATTTAGGTTACTGTTATTACTTGAAACAAAATTACGAAGCGGCACTTGAACTTTTTGGAAAAGCAGAAAATCTTTACATAGAAAGAAGGGGTGATAATTCAACTAATCTCTCTAGAATTGAATGTTGGAAGGCAAGACTTTTTGCTGAAACCAATCGACATCGAAGGGCAGAACGTCATTTTTTTAAAGCATTTGAATATGCAGCTGATAATGATTTAAAACAACTTTCTGATGTTTGCCAATACATTGCAGAGTATCATGCCGATTTGGGAAATTATAAATCAGCTTACGAATATTTGCAACTATACAATGAAATAAAAGAACGGCACAACGAGGAAGTGAATGAAAGAGGGGTAATGGAAATGCAAGTGAAATATGAAACGGAAAAAAGTGAGCAAGAAGCTGAAATGCTTCGCCTGCAAGCAACAAGTTTGCAACTTAAAGCTTTGCGTGCACAAATGAATCCTCATTTTATGTATAACGCATTGAATAGTATTCAAAATTTTATCACTTCAGAACAGACTGACTCTGCGACAAAGTATTTGGCGAAATTTGCGAAGTTGATGAGACAAAGTTTGGAGTATTCAGATTTGGAAATGATTTCATTGGAAAAGGAAATTGATTTCTTAGAAGATTACTTGTTGCTAAATCAAAAGTTGCGATTCGAAAATTTTCTCAAATATGAAATTAACCTTTCCGACGATATTGAAGAGGACATCATGGGAGTTCCTACAATGATCATACAACCTTATGTTGAAAATGCCATTGAACATGGATTAAGAACAGTAGAATCAGGAATGGTAAAAATAAATTTTTCCTTAGCTGATGAAGATACTATTCTGTGTGTGGTGGAAGACAATGGAATAGGGAGAGAGGTTGCCAAAGAGCGTCAAAAAAAAGATGGTTATCATCTTACCCATAAATCTAGAGGTACAAGTATTACCGAACAACGATTACGAATCTTACATAAGTCCCACAAAAGAGGGTTTCACGTCAAAACTATTGATCTACGAAGTCAAAAAGGAATAGGTATCGGAACACGAGTTGAAGTGAAAATACCAATCATTGATCTTCAGATTAAAATCTAAATAGGAATAAGGAATCAAGTCACCCGCTGAGGCGGATTTTCAGGAGTCAGGGGCTTTTTGTTTTTTCCATAGTTTAAACACATCGTGGGAAAAACACGAAACTCCTGATTCCTGACAAAGGAGTAAAAAGACCAACCTACCACCTGGTTTCTTTATAAATTAAATTTTAACTAATATTAAAAATCCGTTATCTAAATAGTATCTACCGCTTTCTACTAATTTCCTCCCACTCGGTCATTTCGTGTATAATATTAATAAAAGTCGCTATATATTGCAGGAGTTTTCTCATAGTATGTTTGTTTAATCTTCCTGCATCTTGCTCCCTCCTGAGATGCAGGAAATTTTTTTCCTCCTCGAAAAGGTATTGTATACCTCTTTCCTTGTCTACCGTTTCCTAAATAATTCGTACCACTTTAGTCCATTTCGCCTCCATTTCGTAAAAGTAGGTTTTGAGAACGTAACCTGTGCTCTATATTGCACAAGTTTTCTCATAGTATGTTTAATTTTCCTACACTTTTTTTTCCCTTCTGGAGTGTAGGACTTTTTTTGCCCTTTAGTGAAGTTCCGGGAAGTATTTCCACCTCTTTTCAAGTTTCCATTTCTTTCCATTAATCAAAACCTCAATATTCAAAATTCTATGAAGGACTTGTCTAAATTGAATCAACAACAATACCCACTAAAATAAGCCGCCACCGGTTTTACTATTTCTTCACCATTTGCTTCAGAACTTAGGTAAAGAATTGTTTGACCGCTTTTTTCTCCAAAATGAAAAATGTAATCAGGTTTTCCGTCCCCATCTAAATCTCCTTTCCATAGAATGCCCGAAGGATATGAAATTTGCAATTCTTTTGGATTCAATAATTGAGATTTCGATTTATCTTTTAAAATTATTGAAAGACTTTCTCCTTCTTTTTGTTGAAATTCAATTCCATGTTTTTTAAACTCTTCATGGTATTCATCTTTAAAAGGATAAAGAGACTGGTTATGTCCTCTCCAAAATGAGTCCTTAATGGTTTTTTGTTTCAATGGTTTTTTGCTACCCAGAATAAATAAAAGGTTTTTATTGTCGTTGGAAGAAATTCCAAAGTCGAGCATATCCGAAAAGACTCTGTAAAAACTAATGGTTGTTTTTCTCAAAGAATATTTTCCTTTTTCAAAATAGAGTCCATACCAATTCATGTTGGGGGCAAAATTAATATTGGTAAAACAATTTTCTCCAGGGAAAAGTAAAGCAAAATCTTTATTCAACTTTTTTTTAATTACAGAGTCATAACTTGAATACGGCGCATAGTAGTACAAATATGCATTAAACATAAAACCTTGGATGTTTTGGTATTTCACTTTTACCCAATGACCTGTGATAGGAGAAGTATAAGAATCTTCTTCTCCATAAAAATATTTATAATTTCCAATGGTGTCCCAACCATGACTTTTATCATCATCAATTTTTACTTTTTCTCCAAAAGGAACTGCACCTAGTTTTTTTGATTTCAAACTGGGTTTAATTCGAATGGATAAACCATTAGGTGAAATGACCACATTCTGATTGGTATCTACTTTCATTTCTTCAAATTGAGCAAATGATGGTATGGAAAGAATAATGAATAGGAGCGTAATTAAATTCAGGTTGGTTGAATTCTTCATGATGATTTTTTTTATGATCTCAATGTCTGAATTCTTTGAAAGGAAATAAAGGTTAAAAAAGAAAGTGAGAAGGTTATATGATTATTCGAATGAAAGGAATGATTATTTGTTTTTAGGAAAATAGGAATGTTTGAAAATGTTTGCTCGGATCAGAATGTATCTAAATTTTAGGTTTTTTATTTTCTCAACAAAAATTATCAAACCATTTTCTAAAAGAAATCAACCACTCACACGAAATACGAACCAATACATTAAAATAATTATAATATTTAAAAAGTGTAATGTATATTTGAACTGTGTAGTTTTCTCATAGTATGTTTATATCTCCTACAGCTAAATTAGCCTTCAGTTGTAGGAGATTTTTTTTTGGAAAAAAGTGTCAGGTAGGAGGTTGGTCGCTACGCTCTCGGTCAGGAGTCAGGGGCTTGGTGTTATCTCCAAAATATTGATTTCATTTTGAGAAAAACAAAAAACGGGGAAAACAAGAAGCCCCTGACTCTTGACCGAGAGCGTAGCGACCAACCTGACAGCTGACTCCTTTTCACTTCCCAATAATTCGAAACCTTCTTTCCAATCGATTTCCTTTTTCATCCACCAAAGTCAACATATGATATCCTTGCTCAGGATTCAATTCCATTTCATGAAAGTCAGTCGTACTTCCTAAATAACTTTCATCCAGATGCCAATGAACCGTTTCCGTTGGAGTTCGATGTGCCACTTTAAAGACCGTTCGACTTAATTTTCCATTCAAATCAATCGGTACAAAAATCTTAGTTAATTCTTTTGGATAAATAAGCTGCATTGGGTTATTTGTAGCCGCTAAGCTTGCATTTTGACAATCTGAACGGAAGGGTGGTAGCGTTTGATAAAACGCATGCTGAGGCTTAAAATAATACTCCTCCACCGGAGGTAACACAAACCAAGGAACATGATCCATATTCGAAGGACTCTCGCAATCAGAAGTGACTTGTAATCCATTATTTTTGTCCAGATGAATCATTTGATGAAAAGGACAAGTCGCAGCTTTAACACCCGCTGCAGGCACCCACATGCTATCCACTTCGCAAATCGAAGTTGCTCGAAATCCACTTTCGCTACAAACAGGGATTTGCACCATTTCATCTATCGGTTGCTCGAACCATTCACCTGAAGGAAGTAAACCAAAAATATCAAAAAGGATCGGTGCAGCTGCTCGAACTCCAATCAAACCTGGACGACCTTCTCCATCTGCATTTCCAGCCCAAACTCCCACCGCATATTTTGGGGTAACGCCAACTGCCCAGGCATCTCGGAATCCAAAACTGGTTCCCGTCTTCCAAGCAATTGTATTGCTCGATGAAAAATTTTCCCAATTACCTTCCGAGTCAGGACGCTCTAAATTTTGCATGGCATCAAATGCCAACCAAGCTGCAGAGGCATTAATAAATGGAGCTTCTGATTCCAATTGTTTTTTTGCTGTAGACGTATGATTTTTTCCAAAAACATAATTGGGTTTTTGAAAATCCTTTAGATCATAACGACCATCATTTTCGTGGAAGTGATTGATCGTTCTACTCATCGAAGCATAAGTACTTGTCACGTCCCAAAGATTTGCTTCAGCACCTCCAAGAATCAAAGTCAAACCATAATGATCAGCAGGTTTATTTAAAGTCGTTAGTCCAATATTTTTTAAACCAAAATGAAATTTTTCGTAAGTGTATTCTTGTAGCATTTTTACCAATGGAACATTTAAAGAACGAATAACTGCTCGCTTGGCGGATACTCGACCATCATAATTTTGATGAAAGTTTTCAGGACGATACCCACCAATCGTTGTCGGAATATCCTCGATCAACATCTCTGGCAAAATCTCTCCTTCCTGCAACATAAAACTGTATAAAAATGGTTTTAAAATACTTCCTGTACTTCGAGGTGCTTGAATGATATCGACTTGCTCTCCATGTGAATTTCCAGCACCAGGAATATTGCCAACATAGGCAACAATATTATTGGTTTCGACTTCGATTATAAATGCGGTGGCATTAAAAATTCCGTTCCCTTGCAAAGTCTGTTGATGATTTTTTAAAACATCATTGACTTGTTTTTGTAACTTTTGATCTATGGTTGTTTGGACTAAAGTGTGTTGATTTCTTTTTCCATAAAAATGCTCTTTGTATGCTCGATCCAAAAGATGTGGAGCAAGTCTTGGAAGCGCAAGAGGTTTCTCAGGAAGCGGTTCTTCTTTTGCCAAATCAGCGGTCAATTGGTCAATGATATTTTGCTCCAACATTCTGTCAATCAAGCGATTGCGTTTGGCTTCAAGTTGTTTTCGATTACGGCCCGGATGAATTAATGCAGGACTATTTGGAAGGACTGCAAGTGTTGCTGCTTCCGACCAACTTAACTTTTCGGGAGGCTTAGAATAGTACCTCCAAGCTGCTGCATCTAAGCCAACAACATTACCTCCAAAGGGCGCATGGGAAGCATACATTTCCAAAATTTCTTCTTTTGAATAACTGATTTCCATGCGAGTTGCCAAGATGGCTTCTATGATTTTTTGGAAAAAATTTCTAGGCTTCCCTTTGCGAGACATACGAATGGTTTGCATACTCAAAGTACTTCCTCCACTCACAATCTTTTGATTGGAAATATTTTGTTGAAGTGCTCTAAAAAATGCTTTTATATCGAATCCGAAGTGACTATAAAATCGCTTGTCTTCAAAGGTGATGATCGCTTGTGCAAACTTATCAGGAACTGAATCTATTTGGGGAAAACGCCATTGTCCATCAGCAGCAATTCGAGCACCGAGGAGTTGACCATTTTTATCTTCTAGTACCATGCAAGTTGGATCATCGAAAAGAGGAGAGGGGAGACAAAACCAATATCCTAAAAATAACAATGCAATTACAACTCCCGATTTACGAAAGTGTTTTTTGAAAAAAAAGCGATATGTATTTTTGAAAATTTGCATTTAATGATTCAACGTTTTTGAATTCGTTATGGATGCAAATTAGGAAAAAATAAAAAGGGGAAGAAGTGAGAAAGAGTATTCGCAGGCGAGTAACTATTTTTTGTTGTAGATAAATACGTAGCGGTCTGCTTTAGCTGACCTGAAAAAAGCGCAGCGCGATTTTTTCTACTTAAAAATTATATGTTTTTATTGATTTGCTACGCTCATCTTTTTTAGGTCAGCTAAAGCAGACCGCTACGTAACGATCTGCTCCAAACCCAATTGCAAATATCCTTTTACCGATAGACTAATCACCAAAGCGTCACTTTGTACTTCCACTTGAGGAATATTGACTTCCTTAATTTTTCCTTTAGCAAAAAGTCCATTTTGGAATGGAACATATTTCACTTTTTGATTCGCAAAATCTATTGATTTTTGGATGGGAAAATTTAGCATATTAGAAATCTTACCCTCTATCACTTTTCTCAAAAAGACCACCATCGTCTTACTCAAAAAATTATTTCCCTTCAAATCCAACTCTACTTCTTTTAATTGGATCTCATTTTTGGTAGGATCAAAAATAGGTTTTCCCAACAGAATCATTTTCCCATCAAAGCTTCCTTTCAGATCTGCTGCAACTTTTAATCGTTGTCCGACTTGCTCTACTTGAACTGTTTCTACTTGAACTTTCTGACTTTTAAATTCAAAAGATTGTTTTTGTAACAATGCTAATGCGGATTTTTCAATCGCTCTAAAATTGACAGAAAGAAAGGTTTGCAAATGACTTTCTTTTTCTACATCTGGAACGATGTCAGGAGATTTTATAACCGTTGTTAATTTTTCCAAAGGCTTGCCGTAGGAAAATTCAGTAGCACCTTCCAAAGCAATTTTTCCATAAATAAACCCTTCTTTTTCAAAGAGGGGACTCATGGATGTTTTGACGGTTTCGCATTGCCACCAAACTTGTTCGCCAGCAGGAGTTGGAATTGGATTAGGTAAGCTAGCAAGTATTTGACTCAAATGTGGGCGAATGTCTCCGACTACTTTTATTTTATCATCCACTTGTTGACAAAGCATTTCTTTGTTGCTTTGGATCGCATTTAAAACAGTTTTATCCAAAGGAATATTAAACAGACCTAAATCTATTTCAGGTTTTTTAATCCATTGGTAACCAGTCATTTGGGTGCGAGTTGCGAGTTCCCAATTATCTTTAAAAAGAAATTTAGATTCGAATCCTAGATACATTTCAAACAGCACATCTACGTTGCCGAGCATGGTATCCTTTTGGACAAAAAGCTCGAGAGGAACTTCATATTTCAAACTATTATTCTCAGCGGTCAAGTCAATGTTTCCTTTTCGGCGTACGCTAATCCGAATATCATCTGAACCTTCTGGAGAGAATTGGCTCAAAAGATCAACAGGTAATTGTTGTCCAATTACCTGTTGCATTTGCTCCTTATCGATGGAGACTAAAATATTTATTTTTGAATTCTTAGAATTTGTCAATGATCTCTTTTTTCATTTTGGCAAACTCTTCATCGGTGATAATTCCTTTATCACGCAAGTCGCCTAATTTCATTAATTCAGCATACACATCATTTTCAGGTGCTGCTTTTGGAGGAGGATTATTTGGAGTAGAACTTGGTTCCGCATCTTCCGAAGTAGTCGGTATATCGAAATCATCATCGTTCATTTCTTCCATTTTTTCCTCTGCTCTATTTTTTAATTCCTCTGCTACCTTTTTCCCTTTTTCTAAATTCTCTTCATAAACCTTTCGAGCCATATCCTCATTAATATCTTCCAGACCGATACCTTTATCTAAAAAATGTGTAATCACATTTCCCAAAGCATAAGTCGATGCGCCAGACATAATCGACATTGAAACGACCCCTAAAGCGGTTCCAATCCCAGGAATGGCTTTGATCAAAGATGCCCCCATTCGAGCTAATGAAGTACTTGTTACCGATGCAATAAATGCTTTTCCTACATTTTCAGAGTAGTTATCATTGTAGAGGTTGGTCAGCTTTTTCATCATATCCAATTGAACAGCTGTGACCCCAGCAAAATCTAATAATGGAATTGGAATTGCTCCTGCACCCGTTGCAAACATAACATGATTTTTTATGATGCTGTCTGCTTTGTATCTTTTTTCATTCATGATATTTCATTTTTTATTCTTAGATAAATCTTGATTTGGCTTACAAAAAAAATATCGAAGAACCATTTTTTAATAGATGGTCAAATTTAATGGAGTTAAGAACAAGGTACTTAATTTTTCGACGAAAGGAGGGTTTCGTTTGATAGTTTAAACACTTTTTGGTCTCGAATCATATAAGACATTTAAGGAAAAGATAAGTTTTTCGCAAGTGGTCTTAAATGTTCCTAATATGCCTTGTATGGTTGAAAAGAATAGTTAGTTCATAGATTCATTCACCAAGATTTTCTTAATGTTTTTAAGTAATTCAATTCCATCATCAGAGAAACTTCTTAGCAATCCATTTTTCTTTTCACGCATCATAATGTACATGAAATTATCAGCAATGATTTCATCAGGGTGAATGATGTAACCAGTATTGGTGGTAATTTTTTCAAAGAAATCAGGCACATTATCCATGTCAATAGTAGTGTTTCCGGTTGCATCGGTTTTTACTTGCACCCCATGCTGGATGCTGATTTTATATAAACTAAAATCAATGTAATCGAAAAAATCATTTTTGGAATCAACATATTTTAATTCGTTCGATTTTATGATTGGAATAGCCGAATAAGGTCTTCCACTTTTTTCAGTTAATTCGATGTGGTAAGCAAAATTAACACCATCAGGATTCAATAAAATTCTACTTTTTAATTCATCCTTTATCAAAAGGTTGGACATGTTTCCAATATTGGAAAAGCCAATTAGTTGATAAAGTGCTTTTTGTTTTTCAGCATGATAGCGCGTGTAGATATGAGAGATTTCATGAAACATGGTTTCCAAAAATCCTTCTTTATTTTTAAGTGCCAATTCATCTTTTGGAATGACGATACAATTTTCACGAGTATAATATGCGCCATGACCGTAGTGGTTAGCATGTGTTTTTATCAACTTAATTTCTTTTGGAAAAATAGAAGTCGATACCTTATTGGACATTTCGAAAGCTTCTTTCAAAATGTCATTTACATATTCCATTTCCTCCTTAGAGAAATCTAAAACATCTTTTTTCAAAAACGATTTATACTCATCCACGATTTCATTTCGAGGTGTTGTTGCTTCGAAATTCTTTTTCATTTGAATACTCATATCAAGTGGAGTGATAAGAGAAAAGAAATTTTCTTTTTCATCTTTGGTGATGGCTTCTCCAGCTTCGAGACTGTCCAGGAAAATAACTTTATGGTTTTCGGAGAGTTGGAGCAGAGGAGTAGATTGAGGTTGCGATTTGCAAGTCCAAAGGAAAATGAAGGGAAGGAGGAAGAGGAAGTTTTTCATGTTTTTTTGAAAGCGAAATTAGGAATTTTTAATTAAATAGTTCATTTCATTTGATCTCTCTTGACGGAGCTGAGATGTAAACTAAAGGAAGAAAAAAACATTGAATGGAAAGGAATACTAAAATTAGGAAAGGAAATATATTTCCTATATCAAGATGTTCTCCTGCTGCATCTTGACCTTTTGTCAAAAGAATATTTTTCATTTCAAAATGAAAGTCAAAATAGAGGAATACAATAAGGAGTGTGAAGAATAAAGAGAAAATAAAATGGAAATATGCTAGTTTTTTCCGAGTTGGTATTTTTAAGAATTCATGGATGAATTTATAAAACAAACCTAATCCTATAAATAAAACGCAAATTGATAATGCTGGTTTCCATATTAAAAAATCTGCATTAGTATTGCTTAAATGGAATTTTGTGTTCGCTAAAAATAGAATGAGAGAAAGCACAGCGAATAATCCGCTGATGTTAAAAAATAATCTTTCGACTTTATGGTAGCTTGGTTTTTTATTTCTAAAGTCTAAATCATCAAGTAGCATAATTATTTATTTTTTCCAAAAAAAAGAAATCAAAACAGATCGTAGAAAATTGATCAAAAATAAAACATGAGTTAGTAAAAAACTAATCCCAATACTATTGTATTGATTATAGATAAGATCGCGATAAATTAAAGCAGCTTCTTCTGATGAATAGT
>JBGCCY010000112.1:0-16025 GCA_045104975.1 Saprospiraceae bacterium | reverse complement strand
ACTTTTTTCTAACGCTTGATTAAAAAATTCAAATGCTTTGATGTACTCTTTTTTCTTTTTAAATAAACTTCCAAGATAGAGAGTCGTTTTAATGATACCTCTCTTATAATTATTTTTATTGCTTATTGCCAAAGAACGGTTGTAATATTCTAAGGCCTTATCGAGATTTCCTTCGTCTTCATAAATAACACCTATATTATTTAGGATGGTATGAACACCTTCAGAGTTAAAATATTTTTCTTTTAGAAATAAAGATTTCTTTAAATATTCTAAAGCTAATGGGTAATTCCCTTGCTCTAAATAAGTTACCCCCTTAACATCAAAGATAACAGATATGTCCCTCTTGTTATCTTCTGCTTCAAATAACTTCAAAGCTCTCTCATAATGTTGTGCTGCTTTTAGATGGTTTCCGGTTGTAGCATAAAGACCTCCTAGAATATAAAGATTATATGCAATCTCTTCATTCGTTCCAATCTCTTCTCTTATTTCTAAATCTTTTTCTGAGTATTCAATAGCTTTTTTATAATCACTTTGATAAATTGACATTACCCCTAATGCATCATAACAATCTGCAATACCTTGTTTTAAATTGATGGCTTGATACAGTTGGAGTGCCTCTTGGTAATAGTGAGTAGTAGCTTCGGAGTCACCTTTCATTAACTCCAAATATCCTTGGACAAATAAATTTCTTGCTTCTCCTTTTTTGTAATCTATCGTTTGGAGAATTGCTTTTGCTTCATCTAGATATGATTGCGTGACATTGATATCCTTTGAGTAAAAATTATAGGCTAATTCATTTAATAGATTTACTTTTATGGTATCTTTTGCTTGGTGAAGCGATAACTCGTTCTTTAAATTATCTATTACATCACTTTGTGCTTGTATGTTTAAGACAAAAAATAAAAAACCAAAAAGAAGAAGAATATTTTTATTCATGTATTCTAAATTTCAGAGAGTAAAAGTATTTGATAATAATAAGGATGAGGTATAAAATCTATTTTCGGTGCTTTTGAGTAAATAAGTGCAGCAGTTAAACCAATATTCGTAAAGGACTATTAGCTAGTCAGATCGACTTGACAAGTTTTGAACTTAGGCATAGTGCCTTAGCAACAATGTAAACATTAAAATACAGTTAATGATAATAAAAAAGTCGAAGTCATATTTAATGACTTCGACTTTTTTAAACGTACGTTATTTTATTATCAAAAAATCTTCCTTCCTTTTAAATAATTTTTCACATAATCCTCCACCCCATCTTCGAGTGAATAGAACTTCTTTTTATAACCTGCCGCACGTAATTTTTTCATATTCGCTTCCGTAAAATATTGATATTTATCTCGAATATCTTTTGGTGTATCAATAAAACCAATGTTCGGTTCTATGTCCAATGCATTGAAAGTTGCGTTGACTAAATCTAAAAAAGTTCGTGCTTCACCAGTTCCAATATTATACAATCCACTCTTCTTTTGTTTTTGGAAAAAGAAAAATAAAACGTCAATCACATCTTTCACATAAATGAAATCTCGTTTTTGATGACCATTTTCGATGCCTTTTTTGTGGGATCGAAAAAGCTTCATTTTACCTGTTTCTTTGATTTGATTGGTTGCATGAAAAATGACAGATGCCATTCTTTTTTTATGATATTCATTTGGGCCATAGACATTAAAAAACTTAGTTCCTACCCAAAACGGAGGAGTTTCTTTTTGCGTTAAAACCCATTTGTCAAAATCATTCTTAGAATCGCCGTAAGGATTGAGTGGTTTTAATTTGGAAACGATTTCATGTGAATCTTCATATCCATGTTCGCCTCCGCCATAGGTTGCTGCACTCGACGCATAAACTAAGGGAATTTGTTTTGCTGTACAAATCTCCCAGATTCGTTTCGAATAATTTAAGTTCAACTCGTCAAAAATTGCTTTGTTTTTCTCCGTGGTATCTGTTCGAGCACCAATGTGATAAACAAAACTGACTCGCTGATGACTTCGCTCAAACCAATCCAAAAATAAATCTCGATGAATCCAATCTCGAATCCATTTTGGCTTTAAATTATCATCCTTATAATCTTTATAAAAATCATCGACAACAACGATATTTTTAGTGTGTCCTTCTTCATTTAACTTTTGGACAAGACAACTTCCGATGAATCCTGCAGCTCCTGTTACGACGATCATATTATTTGACGTTTTACGATGGACGTTTTACGTTGGGGAAAAACGTAACACGTTTAACGTCCATCGTAAAACGTCTTTCTAAATTAAGTTAAACTCGCTTCTTTTTTCTTATCTGTACTTTCTCCATTTCCTTCCGCATACGATTCAATCGGTGGGCAAGTACAAATTAAATTTCTATCTCCATAAGCACTTTTCACTCTTGCAACTGATGGCCAAAACTTAAATCCTTCATGTAAATAAGGTAATGGATAAGCAGCTTTTTGTCGAGAGTAAGGTAAATTCCACTCATCAGAAGTAATTACTTTTGCGGTGTGTGGAGCATTGTGCAATACATTATTATCAATTTCATATTTGCCTGCGACAACTTCATTAACTTCATTTTTGATTGCTAACATCGCCTCACAAAAACGATCTAATTCATTTTTGCTTTCACTCTCTGTTGGTTCGATCATAATCGTTCCTGCAACTGGAAATGAAAGTGTTGGCGCATGGAAACCATAGTCAATTAATCGCTTCGCCACATCTTCTGCTGATGCAAATTCTTTGAATGGACGTAAGTCCAAGATCAATTCATGTGCTGCTCGGCCTTTGTCTCCTACATACAAAACATCATACTCATTTTCCAAACGAGCCTTGATATAATTCGCATTTAGAATAGCATATTTTGTCGAATCAGTTAACCCATCTTTACCCAACATTTTGATGTATGCATAAGAAATCAACAAAATACTTGCTGATCCCCAAGGCGCAGATGAAACTGCATGAATACCTTTTTTTCCACCCGTTTTTATTAATTTATGTTTTGGTAAAAATGGTGCTAAACTTTCGTTTACACAAATTGGTCCCATTCCAGGTCCGCCACCTCCATGAGGAATCGCGAATGTTTTATGTAAGTTCAAGTGACAAACATCTGCTCCAATAATTCCTGGAGAAGTCAATCCAACTTGCGCATTCATGTTCGCTCCATCCATATAAACCTTTCCACCGAACTTATGAATCGTTCTACAAATCTCTTTGATTTTCGCCTCAAAAACTCCATGCGTACTTGGGTAAGTTACCATCAACGCAGCCAAGTTATCTTTGTGCTCTTTTGCTTTTGCTTTGAGATCATCTACATCAATATTTCCTCTTTCATCGCAAGCTACAACGACTACTTTCATTCCAGTCATCACCGCACTCGCAGGATTGGTTCCATGAGCAGATGAAGGAATCAAAGCAATATCTCGATGATGATCGCCATTCGCTTCGTGGTATGCTTTGATCGTCAAAAGTCCTGCGTACTCTCCTTGCGCACCTGAGTTGGGTTGCAAAGAACAAGCAGCAAAACCTGTGATTTCACTCAAGTAAGCTTCTAATTCTGTAAATATTTTTTGATAACCTTTGGTCTGATTAATTGGAGCGAAAGGATGAATATTCGCAAATTCCTCCCAACTTACTGGAATCAATTCCGTCGCAGCATTTAACTTCATCGTACAACTTCCCAAAGAGATCATCGAATGCATCAAGGATAAATCTCGATTTTCCAAACGCTTGATGTAGCGCATCATTTCTGATTCCGTATGATATTTATTGAAAACAGGATGTGTTAGATATTCTGTTTCTCGAATTAATTTTATAGGGAAATTAAAATCACGTGGCTGAATCACCATCGCTTTAAAACTCTTTCTTTTCGCTTTCGCAAAAATTCGGATGATTTGATCCAAGTCATCCATTCCTACCGTTTCGTCCAAAGAAATTTGAACAGTATTTGAAGTGTAATGAAAATTCACTCCTTCCGCCAAAGCAACTTTCTTGATACTTGCCTGACGTTTTTTATCTGCTTCAAAACTTAACGTATCGAAATAAAATTCGTTTGTCAATTTATATCCCAAATCTTGCAAATTGTCTTCCAACACTTCTGCCATCGTGTGAACTCGAGCAGCAATCTGTCGAATTCCATTTGGTCCATGATACACCGCATACATACTCGCCATGATCGCCAACAATGCTTGTGCTGTACAAATATTTGAAGTAGCTTTTTCTCTTCGAATGTGTTGCTCCCGAGTTTGCAAAGCCATTCGCAAAGCAGGATTATCTTGCTCATCAATTGACACTCCGATGATTCGTCCAGGGATTTGCCGCTTAAATTTATCCTTCGTTGCAAAATAAGCTGCGTGTGGTCCACCATACCCCATCGGTACTCCGAGGCGTTGTGTATTTCCAACTACAGCATCTGCGCCCCACTCTCCCGGAGGCATCAAAAGTGCTAAACTTAAAATATCCGCAGCAACAGTTACATAAACATTTTTATCATTTGCCTCAGCTGCAAATGCTCGGTAATCTTCCACCGAACCATCTTTCGCAGGATATTGTAAAAGCACACCAAATGTTTTTTCAGTAAACTTATATGACTTCCAATCGCCACGTACCACTTTGATATTCAATGGTTTAGCACGAGTAATTAAGATGTCATGAGTTTGATCAAAAACTTTATCATCTACAAAAAAGACGTTTGCAGCATCGTCGGCATTTTTGACTTTTTTATTTTTTTGAGCATAGAACATTGCCATCGCCTCTGCTGCTGCAGTTCCTTCGTCAAGCAAAGAAGCATTTGCAATTGGTAAAGCAGTCAAGTCACTCACCATAGTTTGAAAATTCAATAATGCCTCCAATCGACCTTGCGCAATTTCCGCTTGGTAAGGAGTATATTGAGTGTACCAACCTGGATTTTGAAATACATTTCTCAAAATCGCAGAAGGCGTAATCGTACCATTATATCCTAGACCGATGTAGTTTTTGAATACTTTATTCATTGCAGCGGTTTGCTTCAATTCTTGCAAGTAATCATACTCGGTCATCGCAGCAGGGATATTCAAATCACCTTTCATACGAATCGTATTGGGTACAGTTTCTTTAATCAATTGGTTGAGTGTTTTCACACCAATTGTTTTCAACATAGATTTTTCGTCGGCATCATTTACTCCAACGTGGCGGTTGACAAATTTGTCGTAGTGGGCAAGGTTAAACATCTCTTTTCCTTTATTATATTTGGTAAAAAAATATTGGGCATTTCTGCGGTTGCGAAGTTACGGTTTGGGTTGTTATTTTTCTAACATAAAAGGAATAGAAATAAGAAAAGTTTAAGGGAAAAGAATGTTTTACTTTGAGGTGACGGAAGGGAAAGTTTTGTCAAAAGGAATTTGATGGATTTTGTTTAAATTTATTCTAAAATATATTGCTATGAATAAAATGATTTCTTATTTGTTTTGGATGTGTATCCCAATTCTTTTTATTGCTTGTATTCATGCTCATTATAAATATGGTTCAGATTTTTATTTCCCAATTGGAGGTGGATTTATCCCGTTTGAACCTATTTATGGTTGGCTTGTCAATGCTATTTACTTTCTCGTAATAGGTTTCGTTTTTAAAAAAATAAAAATTGAAAACTACTTTTTATCATTCTATAGCTTTTTTACTATCCTCACTATATTTTTATTTTATGCTTCTATAATTGCCCATGAATTTGTTCCCCAAGCAAGTAAAGTCGATCATTACTCTGCAACTTTTCTTACGCCTTGGACAAACCCAGCTTATGTTATTTCGTTCATCTGGTTAATTCTTCAGATTATTTTTTGGTTAAAAATCATAATCCACTTTTTTGATCAAAGCGAACTAAAACTTGAAATTCTGGATGATGGTGATTTTTAAATCTTAAAACCGATCAATCACAATAACTCCTGTAGAAGGATACTCATTCATTTTTGTCAGAATTTTTGCCCCTTCTTCCAGGTCCACTTTTCTTCCAATCAATTGTTTTGGTTTTAGTTTTCCAGACAAAATCATTTCCATCATTTCGGGATAGCGATGTGCTTGCATTCCATGCGAACCGATAATTTCTAATTCTTTGGAAAGAACTGTTCCCATCGGAATTGGCGGGTCAGCTTCTTTTCCAGCAAGCAAACCAATCTGCACATGGCGTCCTCTTTTCCGCAAAGACAATATCGCATCTCGACAAGTTTGCTGACTTCCCAAGGCATCAATGGTTAAATGTGCTCCTCCTGAAGTTATGTTTTGAATGGACTCTGGCAGGTTGTCCACGTTTTTAGAATTGATGGTAAAAATAGCTCCCACGGTTTTTGCAAATGCTAATTTCTCCTCCTCAATATCAATTGCTACAACATTTGCGCCCATCGCATTGGCGATCATAATTGCAGACAAACCAACTCCTCCACATCCAAAAACTACTACCCATTCTCCCCCACTCACTCGACCTTGATCGACCACCCCACGAAAGGAAGTAATGAAACGACATCCCAAAGAAGCAGCTTCGACAAAATCCATCTGCTCAGGCAAACGAACTAAATTTTCATCAGCGAATTTTATATTCACGTATTCCGCAAATGAGCCCCAAGCCGTAAAACCAGGTTGGAAATAATTATCACAAATTTGTTGATTACCACTATTGCATTGCGGACAAAATCCACAACCGCCTGAAAAAGGAACGGTCACTCGATCTCCGATTTTCCATTGATGTACTTTTTTTCCAACTGCTTCAACGATTCCTGCTAACTCATGACCGGGCACATGTGGCAATTGTACATCTCCATCATGTCCCATCCAACCATGCCAATCGCTCCGACAAATACCTGTTGCCTTGACTCGAATAATCACCGAATCTTCGAAAGGAGTTGGGTCAGGAACATTCTCAATTTTTAATGGACTCTGAAAAGAAGTAAATAGGGCTGCTTTCATTTTTTCTATTTTCTTAATGCACGATATTTTTGTGCTATTCCGAGAAGAATATCGGATGGTAACTTGAGAACATTATACTCATTCCTGGTAACTATTGTTTTAGCTAAAATACATTTCCAATACAATAAAAGCTAATATTTTAACCAAAAAAAAACTAAGCATAGCTTAGTTTTTTTCTAAAAGAGAGAAACCTTATTAATTATTTTTTTTTAAAATCTAGAGGATAAAAACTTACTTATCGTAAAATAAAAGGTAGTTCCTTTTAATGACTCTGATTCTACCCAGATTTTTCCTTTATGCTTTTCCACTACTTTTTTACAAATTGCTAATCCGATACCTGTACCTTCATAAGATTCAAGACCAACAGCTCTTTGGAAAATTTCAAATATTTTTTGCTCATCCTCCATATCAAAACCAATTCCATTATCCTTTACACTAAATTGCCACTCTGTCTCTCTCTCTTCAAAATCAATTTTGATAATTGGATCATCAAACTGGCGAAACTTAATGGCATTAGTAAATAGGTTTTGGAATAATTGTTTTACCAAAGTTAGATTTACATAGATAGATGGTAGATTAGCATATTCAAACTTGGCATTTTGCTTTTGAATATCAAATTGCAAGTCAGTAGTAATTTTTCCAATCAAAGAGTTGAGATCAACTATTTCAAAATTAGCTTGTACTTGTTCTACTCTAGCATATTCCAACAAGTCGTTAATCAATTGTTGCATCCGTTTAGTCCCTACAATAATAAAATCAAGATATTCTTTTCCTATCGGATCAAAATGCGAACCATATCTTTTTTCCAATAATTGAGCAAAACTTACAACTGTTCTCAACGGAGATTGAAGATCATGAGAAGCTATATAGGCAAACTGTTGTAATGATGAATTCGATTGAAGTAACTTTGATTTACTCCTTTGAAGTTCTTTTACCAAGTTCTTGATCTCTCGATAAGAGTTCTCTTGTGCTTGCATACTAAATAAAAAATCAGGCGAAGAATCATACGCCGCAAAATCAGAAAGTGAAATGTTATATTTTAAAAATATCTCACTATTACTAATTACGGGTGTCCCTAAAAATAGAATTATTCCTTCTTCTTCATAAACGACAACTTCTCCTTTAAAACTTAAATCTTTCCCAATTATAGATAGAATGAATGCTTCTCCTTCCTTATCCGAAAAACCATTAAATGAAGTTTCAATAGTCGGTTTTAATATTTCAAAATGATCTGTGAATGAAATACCTATAGTAAAGGTTTCATCTATCTTTTTAAAATTCTTACCTAATTGTACAATCTCCAATTCTCTATTAATAATTACATGGAATGGAAATACTTGATCAATTAGCTGAAATATTTTTGTTAGTCCCTCTAAATTCACTAAATGGACATCTTCCTTTCTCATTGTTTGGTTTTTTACTATTTAAAGTTGGTACTGCCTCAGTCTTATTTTGAATTGGAATATATTTTACTAAAAACTCATCATATCCTATATCCTCCTGTTTTTTCAAGAGTTCTAACTCTATCTCCATACCAAATTTTTTTCCCAATCCTTGTACTATACCTATTGCTAATGAGGTCAACCCTTTTCGATGAGAATGATATTGAAGGGTCAAGGTCTGGTCATCTATTTCTTCGCAGACAAAAGATGGGGGTATTAATTCTTTGTAAGTCGTCCCAAGTCTTCGATGTAAATTATCCAGCTGATCTAAGAATTGAGGAAAAGTATTTCCTGCTATCTGCAATGCATTACCGTATCCTTCTGTCGCTGTAAATATCATCCAAAATTCACCAAAGGCAACAAGAATATCATGAACGGGAGTTCTTAATACTTTTGAAGCTGCTCCAACTAAATCATAAGTTATGGAGTCGTCATAAACTTCCATACTCATAAAGAAATCTTCATTACATCCAGCCTCTACTACTATTTTGTCCCAAACTCCTTCTCCATGATTCCGAATAACCATGTCTCTAATTCCTTTGTTTACTATACCATACATAACAATTAATTATTTTATCGCGCTTATTCTTAAGATTAAACCTTGTAGGTCTAGGTTAGTTATTTCACAAACATGAAATAGGCTAAACTAAAAGATGTAAAAGGTCTTTTTTTTGAAAAAAATCTGAAAAATTGGCGTGAAAGATTAAGAAATTAATTTAGGTAGGTCGCGTAGTATTACATTACAAATTGTTTGGGTGCAAATAAAATGCCAAGAGTCTTTATTCGACATATATTAATGAAGGTGAAATCAATTAAAACAGGCAAGATAAACAGCAGATTATCAACAAGTTACACTTAATATTTATCAACTTGACATGTTCCTTTTTATCATTTTACAACTATATAATTTCAGCTCCAGCTTGCTCATCCATCCACCATTCTGCCTTTTCAATAGCAGCTGCAGGATAGGTTTTATAGCTCCCTTTCTTTGAAAAAATTTCTTTAATAACTGATGTTTTTGAAGCACCTGTCACTAGAAAATGAATTTGCTTTGCAGCATTGATCACATTCCCTGTCAAGGTAATCCTTCGTTGTCCTGACTCAGGATGAATTGCTACTGCACAAGTTTCAGCAGCACTTAATAATTCTATTTGATGTGGAAAAATCGAAGCTGTATGCCCATCACTTCCCATTCCTAAAATGATCAAATCAAATATGGGTAAACCATCTTTTAGAAAAAGATTCCATTCTATTAATTTTCCATAGCGGTCGACTTCTTCGGTTGGATCATTTTCACCAAGAACTCGGTGGATATTTCCGGGAGGAATATTGATATGTTGAAGTAATTTTTCATTGGTCATTTTGTAATTACTTTCCTCATCAGTTGGAGCTACACAACGTTCGTCTCCCCAGTAGAAATGTACTTTTTTCCAATCAATTTTATCTGCATATTTTTTAGCTAAAATGTCAAATAAAACTTTGGGCGTGCTTCCTCCTGAAAGGGCAATATTTATTTTTTCTGTTTTCGCAATTTCTTTTTTCAAAAAATCGGCGAAAGCTGCGGCGACTGCTTCGTTGTTTTTAAAAATGTGGTTTTTAATCATTATTATATATTTTTAATAATGAATAATTAATACCATGATGAGACCTACATAGTGGTATTAACCATTCACCATTATTTTTTTCTTACAATTCCGAATAATTATCATCCGCCGTCAAATTGCTACACGGATTTCTCCAAGTCAAACTATCAGACTCAATTAATTTTGAAACAACTGTTGGGCCCCAAGTTCCAGCAGGATAACCATGCACTTTAATCTCTGGTTTATTTTTCCATGCTTGCAAAATTGGTTCAACAAATCGCCATGCCTCTTCGACCGAATCACCGCGTGCATAAAGTGTCGCATCTCCTTTTATCACATCCAATAATAATCGCTCGTAAGCAGCAGGAACATGTGCATCAGTCAGATCAGAATAATGAAAATCCATTCCCACGTCTTTCACTTCAAAACCTGCCCCTGGCACTTTCATTCCAAATTTCAACACCAACCCTTCGTCTGGTTGAATTCTAATAATCAATTGATTATTATCATTATACACTTGTTCTTCTTTTCTAAAAAGTGCATTCGGTGGATCTTTAAAAGTAATCACTACTTCTGTCACTTTGGTTGGCATCGCTTTTCCAGATCGAACATAAAATGGTACTCCTGCCCATCTCCAATTATCAATAAAAAATTTCAATGCTACAAAAGTTTCTGTTCGAGAGTCCTTCGGTACGCCTTCTTCTTTTCGGTAGCCATTCACTCTTTCTTTGTCAATCGTAGAAGAGGTGTATTGCCCTCGAATAACTTGCGAAGGAACATCGGCTTCTTTGATCGGACGAATAGATTTTAGCAATTTTAATTTTTCATCTCGAATCGCAGCAGCGTCAGCAGCAATCGGTGGTTCCATTCCGATGTGCGCAATTATTTGCATCAAGTGATTTTGAAACATATCTCGCAGCGCTCCAGATTTATCATAATAACCTCCACGACTTCCGACGGTCAAATTTTCGGCATTCGTAATTTGTACATGCTCGATATAATTTCGATTCCAAAGTGGTTCGAAAATTCCATTGGCAAAACGAGTGACCAATAAATTTTGGACCGTTTCTTTTCCTAGGTAATGATCGATTCGGTAAATTTGATTTTCGCCAAAATAATTTTTGATATTTTTATTTAACTCAACCGCAGTTTCCAAATCATAACCAAATGGTTTTTCAATCACTAATCTTTTCCAACCATCTTTTTCTTCATTCAATCCATGTGCTGCCAAACAAGCTGGAATCGTTTCGTATAAAAATGGAGGTGTTGATAAATAATAAATATAATTTCCTCCGATCTTAAATTTCTTATCGAGCTTTGCCAATTCCTTTTTCACTTTTACATAGTCATCAGAAACAGAAGTCTGAATTGGAATATAAGATAATCGGTTGGCAAAATCTTTTTCCATCTCATCATCTCTTTTTTCTTTTTCCTCATGCTCAATAAATTCATTGGCGAAAAAAACTTTACTTCGAAATGCTTCATCAGAATAATCCGAACGACTCACTCCAAGGACAGCAAAATTCTCAGGTAAATATTTTGCTTTGTGCAATTCATAAATTGCAGGGATTAATTTACGCACCGCCAAGTCGCCCGATGCGCCAAAAATTACAAAGATTACTCCGTTCATATTTTTAATTTGGTTACAATTATTTTCGTCAAACCTACTTAAAATCTATTACTCCAACAACACTATTTTTTAAAAGGTTGTATCTATTTTGTCTTTGTTAAAACCATTTTGTTTAAAATTGTTTATTTCATAGAAAATTCATGCAAACAATTATTTAAGCAATGCGTATTATTGCAAATATTTTTTCAAAAAAAATAAATTAGCATTATGAGTAAAAAGCAATTATATGATTTCGGAATGGTCGGACTAGGTGTAATGGGTAGAAATTTTTTATTGAATGTAGCCGATCACGGTTACTCGATTATTGGTTTGGATACCAACACCGAACAGGTTCAAGCTCTCGTGGAAGAAGCCGACGGCAAACCTGCTAAAGCGACTACCGACATGAAAGATTTTGTCGCTTCCCTAAAAAAGCCTCGTAAGATTATGCTATTAGTTCCTGCTGGAAAAGTAGTGGATATTGTCATCGAAGGTCTACTCAAACATGTGGAACCTAATGATGTAATCATTGATGGAGGTAATTCTTTTTTTGAAGATACAGAGAGACGATTGGAATATTTAAAGGAGAAAAAAGTCACCTTTTTAGGAGTTGGAGTTTCAGGTGGTGCAAAGGGTGCAAGGTTTGGACCGAGTATCATGCCTGGTGGTTCAAAGCAAGCTTACAATAAAGTGAAGAAAATTTTAGAAGCTGTTTCTGCCAAAGTTAATGACGAACCATGTGTTGCTTACATGGGAAAAGGTTCGGCTGGAAATTATGTCAAAATGGTGCACAATGGAATCGAATATGCCATGATGCAATTGCTCGCAGAGAGCTATGATATTTTGAAAAACATAGGAGGATTAAATAATGACGAACTACACCAAGCTTATAAAAAATACAATCGAGGAAAATTAAAATCTTTCTTAGTTGAAATCACCGCTGAGATTTTTGCTCAAAAAGATGACCTCGGCAAAGGTATGTTGATTGATAAAATTCTCGACAAAGCAAAACAAAAAGGAACTGGAAAATGGACTTCGCAAAATGCAATGGACTTTGGAATTCCTATTCCAACGATCGATGCAGCTGTCACGATGCGTGGAATTTCTTCTTTGAAAAATGAAAGACTCGCTGCTGCTAAAATTTTAAAAATAAGATCTTCGAAACCAAAAGTGGATAAAAATAAATTGGTCAAAGAAGTAGGCGATGCTTTATTTTTCGCCTTCATCACTGCTTACTCACAAGGGATGGCTTTGTTGGCAGATGCTTCGAAAGAAAAAGGATTTGGGTTAGACTTGGAAGCAACTGCTCGAATTTGGAGAGGCGGTTGTATCATTCGAGCGGCGCTGTTGGAAGACATTCGAAAAGCATTTTCTACTAATGATGATTTGCCTAATTTAATGGTAGACAAAACTTTTGCGAAGCACTTAAAAGGAAGTCATAATTCTACTCGATCCATTATCAAAAAATCAATTGATGCAGGAATTCCGACTTTGGCATTCTCTGCTTCGTTAGCTTATTTTGATGCGTATCGAGATGGACGATTGCCTTTGAATTTGACGCAAGCGCAACGGGATCATTTTGGATCGCATACTTATGAGCGAGTAGATAAGGATGGGGTTTTTCATACGGAGTGGGAGTAAATTATTTTTATCTTGAAATGAAACATGAGTCATCCCGAATTTTGAGCCCAAAAAATAAATAGGGAATTAGAGATGGCTAACCTAAGTCTGTAAAGCGGTATCGAAGCATCTCGATACCGCTTTCCTGTTCTATAACACCATCGTTTGGAAAGAATCAAAATGGCACTTTTCCAATTGCGAAGAATCTGAAGTAAGAAATCATAAACCAAAGTTACGATAGCCATCAATTTCATTCGATTATCCCAAAACCAAAGTCTAGGAGATTCCAACCCCATCTCAGATTTCAGAAAACGAAAGCCTTGTTCTGCTTCCCACCGATGCATATAACTAAACAAAACTTCCCAAGCTTGATTGGCATTTTCAATATTTAGAGAAGTAATCAAATACATTGGACTATTATAATTATGTTTATCTCTAACAATGATTATAAACAACTCGGCTAAAGCCTATTATCAGGGTATTCGAGATGATTAACTGGTGCCCAAGCAATAGTAACTCGCTTGTTTTTTTTTGCGTGTTTTATCTCTAACAATTTTACTTTTTTTTCCTCTGAAAGACCTTGATAATAGGTGCGTTTTCTTTGTTCCCTTTTCGGCATGATTTAGCAAATGGTTCTTTTTCCAGCGGATGATAAAATCTTGTTCAAAATGAAATAAATACCTCAGCATTTTTTCATTGGCATATCCTCTATCCAAAACATGAACCACCACTCGGCCAACTTCTTGATGAATTTTGCGCAACAATCGATAGATGATATTATCGGGGTCTTCTTTAAATTTCCCTCTTGTTGTCCACCAGGTCATTTGACATACACTTGGTATACCTCCTAAGTGAGATAAAAAAACTCCTGTCCATTGAAAACCAGGAACACAAATACGAGTAGCAGGAGGAGAGAAAAAACCTCGACGGATTCTAGTCATTCGTTTAGCCTTACTGCTCCACACACTACACAATCCTTCCATCACCCAACTTTCATTTTTTTCCACTCGACTATCGTCCCACAGCATTAAAGCTCGAATGCCTTGTTCTTTCATATTTTCAATTCGCTGGATCGTTCGAGTAAAGAAAAAATTATCACTTAAATCTGCCTTCCATTTTTTTGATCGGAGTAAATTACTAATCCGTTTAGTCCCAGCTGGTGCATGATCGAATCCGCAAATATATCCTCCTAACTCGCTGAGTATCAATCCCATTACTCGATTGCGAAACATGGTAATTGTGATAAATAAATCATAGAAGGTTCGAACTAATCTTTTATCAATCTGACTATTTAATTGTTCTTGAACATCACTTAAATACTTGTCGGATTGATGAAGAATAAAGGTCGCTGCCTTTGGTGATTTTGGAGAACTTGTTTTACTTTGTAGCTGTTTTTTAAACATAAGACCTCTTATTTTTTTGATGTGGTGAGATACCCAAATTTATAAGAGGTTCTTTTTTTTTCAAAACTTTTGACCTAAAAAGAAATCCCGAACTTTGGATTAACCAAAATTCGGGATGACTCATGTTTTTTATTTTAGACAGTTGCTTTTTTCACTTCTAGCAACTCTCTTTCCAAGTCCTCAATCGTTGGTAATTTTGATTTCAAATCTTTCGGAATCAGATTCGTCAACTGATATTCAGAAATACCAATTGGTTTATTGATATCTTTTAAAGTATATTCAACTCTTACATTTTTTCGACCTCTGCAAAGAATAATACCGATAGAAGGATTATCAATTTCCTGTTTCACTTGGTCATCAACTGCCGAAAGATAGAAATTCATTTTGCCTGCATACTCAGGTTTAAAATCTTTCATTTTCAAATCAATCACCACATAACAACGCAAATGCAAATGATAAAATAACATGTCAATTGCATAGTCTTCCTCATCTGCAACCACTCGATATTGCCTCCCAACAAAAGCAAATCCAACTCCCAACTCTAATAAAAACTTAGTGATGTGATTCATGATGGCATCCTCCAATTCTCGTTCCACCGCATCTTCTCGTAAATTTAAAAAATCTAAAATGTATGGATCTTTGAAAATTTGTTGCGCCATATCAGATTGAATGGTAGGCAATGTTTTTTCAAAATTAGAAATAACTTTACCTTGTCGATTATATAAATCGAGCTCGATTTGATGAACCATCATATTTCGAGACCAACCATTTTCCAATGCTTTTTGGGCGTAGAAAAGGCGTTCTTTTTCGTCCTTACATTTTTGAATAAGAAGAATATTATGAGACCAACTGATTTCGCCAACAGGCTGTTGGCGAAATTCGATGCTGCGGTAAACTGATGCAAATTGTCTCATATATTTAAGGTTACTTACTCCGAATCCTTTCATATCAGGAAAAGTCTTCTTCATATCTGTAGAAAGCTTTTTAATAAAATCAGAACCCCAATTCGAAACCTTTTGCCGTTGCAAAATCTCATTTCCTATTTCCCAATAAAGAACGAGTAAATGTTGATTCACAACAACAAGTGCTTTGACCTGAGCTTGTTGTACTTTCTGTTTGATTTCGACAAAGAAGTTTCGATATTCTTTATCCGAAGAGATGTTTTTCATAGTAAGTTGTTTTAAAAAATAGAGAAAAATATTCTTAAACCTAATTCATTTTTCATACAAAAAAGAAAAACTTCAGTCCAAATAATCATTACAAAAACAGATAAAATAAAGTCATAATCGACAGAACAATATGTCTAAAAAATGATGCATCGGGAATAACAATATGTGTTTCCTTTACTTCTTTTTCTAACATATTTTTTTTTTTTTTTTTTTTTAACTTTTTGATATATTCACACTTCCTTTTTCTCCAAAAAATAAACATTCAACAAGCCATCTCCGCCGTTCCGTAAACTACTT
>JBGCCY010000111.1:0-46040 GCA_045104975.1 Saprospiraceae bacterium | reverse complement strand
AGGAATTGAGATTGACCTACGGCAAAATTTAGGAGAGGCTAATGAAGATATTCCAAAACAGTTTCCGGTGGAGTTTCATAGTCAGTTTTAAATTTTATTTTTATAGAAAAAAGGGGAAGCAAATGCTTCCCCTTTTTTATTGCATTTTTCATCAAATCCGTAAAATGTGTTCCCCTTTCCTAGTTCTGTGTTTAACCTTTTTTTTTTTTTTTCCGATATTTGTATTATCAATTTGATAAAACATTAAAACGAATTCAAAATGAAAAATAGAATATTAATCACAGGCGCAAGCGGTGCATTTGGATCTTTAACTTGTCAAACACTTTCTGAAAAAGGCTATCAAGTAGTTGGGACGATGCGTTCGACAAAAGGTAAAAATGAAAAAATTGCAGCAGCACTAAAATCAAAAGGTGTTCATTTAATTGAGATGGATGTTACCAATGTGGAAAGTGTAACTACTGGAGTTTCCAAAGCAATTGAAATTATAGGAGGATTAGATATCGTATTTAATAATGCAGGAATCGGTTCAAATGGAATTCAAGAACTTTTTACTGCTGAAGAAATGCGGCGAGTTTTTGATGTAAATGTATTTGGTGTGCAAAGAGTGATGAGAGCTGTTTTGCCTCATTTTAGAAATCAAGGAAGAGGAACAATTTTACATACTTCAAGTTGCATTGGTCGGGTAACTACTCCATTTTTAGGTATTTACTGTGCTTCAAAATATGCCTTGGAATCTATTGCAGAAGGATATCGAGTTGAGCTTTCTGGATTTGGAATTGAATCTTGTATCATCGAACCAGGAGGAATGCCAACTGCATTTATGGGTGGAATGTTAACTCCTTCCGACACAGAAAGAGCAGCACAATATGGAGAAATGGTTCACATTCCTGAAGCTTCGCTTGGAGGATATGTTCAAGCACTTGAGGCAAACCCAATGCAGCGTCCACAACAAATTGCTAATGCCGTAGTTAATCTTTTAGAACTTCCTTTTGGGGAGAAACCCTTTAGGACGGTAGTTGATTTCATGGGATTAAAAGATTTAATCGAACCTTATAATGAATCACTTCACAATACTACTCAACAACTTTATACAAATATGGGTACCGAAGGAATGTTAAGTTTGAATAAAAAATAATTTTAAAATAAAAATAATTATGAATAAGACAGTATTAATCACAGGAGCAAGTAGCGGCATCGGAAAAGCATCCGCTAAGTTTTTTCAAGAAAAAGGATGGAACGTAATCGCAACGATGCGGACTCCTGAAAAGGAAGAAGAGTTAACTCAATTCGACAATGTTTTAGTGAGCAGGTTAGATGTTCTAGACCTAGATTCAATTGACAATACTATCAAGGCTGGAATTGAAAAATTTGGGAAAATCGATGTGCTTGTCAACAATGCTGGCTATGGTGCATATGGTCCTTTGGAAGCTTTTAAAAGAGAAAGTATCGTTCGTCAGTTCAATACAAATGTAATTGGTCTGATGGATGTGACTAGAGCAATACTTCCTCATTTTCGTCAAAATAAAGATGGAATAATTATCAATATTTCTTCCATTGGCGGAAAAATGACTTTCCCTTTAGGCGCACTTTATCACGGAACAAAATTCGCAGTGGAAGGGATTTCCGAAGCATTACGATTTGAGATGGAAGCAATTGGTGTAAAGGTAAAATTAGTCGAACCAGGTATGATTGCAACTGACTTTGGAGGACGTTCTTTTGATTTTCAAAATGATGAAACGATGCCTGAATATCAATCTGTGGTTGGAGCAGTATTCAAAGGATTCGAAGCAGCAGGAAGTAATGCTTCACCTGCAAGTTTAGTTGCTGAAGTAATTCATACAGCTGCAACTGACGGTGAATCAACTTTGCGATACCGAGCTGGAGCAGATGCGGAATTTCTTTTGGATAACCGAAAAAAGATGAATGATGATGAATTTACAGGAATGATGAAAAAGCAATTTGGAATGTAAATTTCAAAGCATCTTTTAAAATGAATAAATTTAATGTGAGTTTTAATTGGCTCACATTAAATTTATTCGTTTTCCAAAACTATTTCACCTTTACTAATTTTCTAACCACTTCATCTCCTCTCTTAGTTTTTATTTGTACAAAATAAGATCCATGCTCCAATTCATTTACGTCGATAGTCAATTTGTGATTTCCTGTTGGAAGTAATTTATTATTTAGAATAGTCTTCACCTCTCGACCTTCTATATCAAAAATGGAAATATTCACTTCCTCTGATCCAATCAAATCAAAAGATAATTCCGTTTTTTCATTCGCAGGATTCGGTATTAATTTACTTTTCAAAATAGTTGATTTTCGGATAAAATCATCTGTCCCAACTGTCCCTTCCAAATTTGAAATTATTCTAACCGAAGCTGTATTATAATCTGAAATATAAAGACTATCTCCTCCTGGACTTAAAATAATTCCATTAGGTCCATTGAGTCTTGCATTAGGAACATCACCATCTATATTCCCTGCACTCGTTCCGGCAAATAGTTCATAGTTTCCATCTAAATCAACTTTGTAAACTTTATTATCCCATGGAATGGTTGCATAAATAAAACCATCTCGATAAGCGATAAATCCAATATTATTTCCTGACACATTTAATTTGGTTAAGGTGTCTAAATTTCCAGATGGAGAAATACTAAAAATCCAACGATCATTATAATTACCAACATAAAGCGTATTGTTCTCATCATAAGCTAACCCAACTGGCCCTTCCAATCCTTCTCCAACTACGAAATCTTCATAGGAACCATCAGGCGCAACTTTGATTAATTTATCACCCTCCCAACTTGATACAATCATGGTATCACTATCAGGCATTTTTATAATTCCTGATGGACTAAAAATATTAGGGACATAAGTATCAACAGACATGTCAGGAGAAACTCTCAATATTTTTCCTCCCTGATTATCTATCACATGCAGATTTCCTTGAGAATCAAATGCTAATCCATTAGGAGTATCCAATCCAGAAACAAAAGTGGTTTTTACTCCATCGGGAGTAATTTTTTCAACCTTAGATCCATTGTACCTTGCTCCATAAAGATTGCCTTCACTATCAAAAGCTAATCCATCGTCAACTCCTGCACTTGAATAAAATGTGCTAACCGTTTGTGCATTTCCATAAATACTGAACATTAAAAAAAATAGAACATAAATGTTTTTCATCTTTCGGTGGTTTAATTAAAAAATAAAATTTCACCTCAATGAACGAGTCAGGTAGGAATTGAGCGACCCATTTTATAAAATGGAGCTATTTATTGAATAAATCTTTAAGTATTAACTTTTTGGAAAGGAATCTGGTTCTTAAAATAGGTACTTGGATTAGTTCCTGTTTCTTTTCGGAAGGCTCTATTAAAAGCTGATTTGGAATTAAATCCTACTTCAAAAGCGATTTCAAGGAAGGTATATTTAGTATCATATTTTTCAATAAATTCTTGAATTCGATAGCTGTTTATCAAATCAAAAAAGTTTTTATTAAAACCTTGATTAATGGTTTTTGACAAATCATGCCGATTGATTTGCATCGCTTCTGCCAAATCGTTTAAGGAAAGATTTGGATTTTGATATATTTTTTTTGTTTCTAAAAAATAAGATAGCTGTCCCTTGGTGTTTAAAAATTCTTGAGAAATTGGAGTTTGAATTAGAGTAATTTCATCAATCGTTTTTGGTTCTTCTAGTTTTGGAGCTTTTAGAATTTCAGCATCCAACAAAATTTTATAACTTAAAAAATAAGTAGAAATCGCACCCAATGTCCAGAATCCATAATAAACTGATCCATAATTATCTACCACAAGATTGATTGATTTCAATAAAAATGCAACCATCCATAATCCTAAAATGACCAGAAAAAAATAAAGAAAATGTTTTAAAAATGAATGCACATTAGGAGAAGAATAATTACTAAAATACTCTAATTCATATTGGTTGAATAATTTTATACTTTTCCACAAATAGAATCCTAAACTAACAATCGCAAGAAACTCAAGTGTTGAATAGATCAATATAAAATGTAACCCTGTAACAAATGTTATCACGTCTTGAAAGGCTAAGGAAAGAAAAGTATTAACAACTAAAAAATGAATTAACGCAGGCCAAAAGTGTCGAAGTAACTTTGAACGTGGAGGTAATTTTTTTCCTAATAAGGAACAAGTAAAAAAATAAATAATCGGACCAAAGAGGAAAATAATTATATCTGCATAAGTATAAACCATCCAATACATTTGCAAATATTCTGTTTGAAAAAAAACACGCCCAATTAAAGTAAATGAAGTCAGCACCAATAAACTTCCCAAAAGAATTTTAATTATTCGATTAGAGCTTTTCATTCTACTTACCACCAAAGCTAGTAGAAAGCCTTGCATCGCCCCAAATAAAATAAATTGTTCCAACCAATTAACATCCATTTTTTTTCAGTTTTTTTCAAGAAAGTATCTCGCTAATATTTTTCAAAAACAACTTAAGGAAATTTTAAATTGATTCATTTAATTCAAAAAAGAAACTTTAGAAGCTAGCTTACAGAAATCTTTTTAGCCTCCAGTATCATTCTAGAATTTAAATAATCCACCGGTCTTTTAGCTCTTTGTATTTTGTTCGACTAACAGGAAGATGATCGCCAGTTTTTAAAAATACTGAATATTTCCCTCCTGAAGCAGTTCGCAATTCACTCACTTGGTTCATATCGACTAAGTAAGATTTATGGATTCGTTCGAAAGAATCAGGTAGTAATTTTTCTAATTTATTAAGTGATTTATTATGAATTTCTTTAGTCCCATTCTTGAGATATAATTCAGTATAAATTCGAGCTCCTTTGATGTAAATAACATCTTTTACTTCTAATAATAGTTGACTCCCTTTCTTTTGAATAGCTAAATATTTTAAGCCATTTCCCTGCTTAGTTTCTTTATTGGTAATTCTTAAAAATGCCTGATTCAACCTTTTTTCATTAAATGGTTTAGGTACAAAATCTAACACTCCATATTCAAAAGCGGTGATAGCTTTTTCTTGGTAAGCTGAAATTATGATAATATGAAAGTCATACCCTATCATATTTTTTAACACTTCAAAACCATCTTCACCATTAAGATTTAAATCTAGTAACAATACATCAATTTCATTTTCAGAAAGAAATTGTTGTCCATCTGTAAGAGCATCACAATGAGTGATTTGTTCAAGTCGTGCACCATAAAATGCTCTAGTCATTCGAAGAATTCTTCGGGCAATCATTAATTCATCCTCGATGATTAATATTTTCATTGATTAGCTTTTTCAATTATAACAATACTCCTCCAACCTTTTTCTACTTCCTCAGAAATTAACTCCCAACCTTCACCATAACTTTCCGTCAGCCGAGATTGGATATATTTTATTCCTGTTCCGCTAGTTTTTCTACTTTGTTTTTTTCTATTTTTTGCAATGGTTAGTAGCGTATATATTTTTTGTTTTGCAGTTGATTCGAAAGTTAATCTAAAGATAAATTTCCCATCTTCAGCTGCAACATTGTGAGTTATTCCATTTTCAATCATCGTATGAAAAATAGCAGGTGGAATTTGTTCCTTAGCATTTATTCCACCATCTTCCCAAAGGTATTTCACCTCCTTTCGATAACCCATTATTTCCAAATGTCTTTTGCATAAATTAATTTCCTGATCAATTGGAATCAATTGTTGGTCAGCTATTTTATTTAAAATTTCAAATTCTCCTGCTAACGCTTCTATGAATTCTATGCTTTTTTTAGGAGAAACTTCCACCCATTCCATGATCGAAGTCAGCGTGTTCATAATAAAATGTGGTTGGATATTTTTTTTGAGTAACTCATTTTGTAACCGAGCAGAATGCAGTAAAGACGCTTCATATTTTTGCTGTTGCTCTTTATTTTTCTGAGTCATCAAATAAAGCATTGATAAAACGAGAATAGTAAATCCAATAAATAAATTTATATCATAACTATAGAGTAATTGATTTAAATTATACGTAAAAAAATAATTGATTAGACCTATCGATATTAAAGCCGCAGCGATTACCCAACTCCCTTTTCGTTTCAATACTAAAGTCGTAATGGTCAAAAATACCGAAGCTCCCAACATTAATTTACTGATGAACTGCCCTGTCTGATCATCTATAATATTATATCTAGTAACTACAAAGATTAGGAGAGAACCATAAATAAAATTAAAATATTTCCTTTTGGGAATTTCAAAATGAACACTCAAAAACAAGGGTATAGTAAAAGCAATAGCCATTGTTAAAAACCCAATAATAAACAATCTATAATAATGAAAATGATAGGGATAATTGAAATAGAATTTTGAATATTCTACCATAATTAAACCGAAAAAGAAAAAACAAAGAAGACTAAAAATAAATTTTGAATATTCCTTTCGCTTATTGAAAAATAGAAATAAATAATAAATCGCTGCTATCAAATAAGCACCTGCTAAGATGAACATGAAAGCTGTCAATTTTAAATTATTTGTAACTGCACATTTATACTCTTCTACAAAAAAAGTATTCCAACTTCCTTTCACATTTGTATTATGATGATTAGAAAGTCTTAATGCTAATTTATGTTTTCCTATTTGACAAAGAGAATCAGGAAGCATAATATGACTAATAAATTTACCTGCTGTTTCTTCCGCCAAACTACTTCCAATCTTCCCTTCTTGATGAATTAAAACGCCATCCCAATAAGCTTCATAGGAGGCAATCGAAATCATTTGAATGCCTTTATTCTGCAATTGATCAATACGGTAATCAAAATCAATTTCAAAGCGAACCCAAAAAATACCTGTTTGATGAGTCGATCCAATCTGCTCCCAATCACTATCATCAAACTCAGAACTAGCCCAAGCCAGATCGTCTCCAAATTGTAGTACTCTTTCACTCGGATAAATGACTATCTCTGTTTCACAAGAGGAACATAATAATCCTAAAATAAAAAGAAAAAAACTTTGTTGTAATATTTTTCGAGATACCATTTCTCAATTTTTCTAATCCTTCAATATTAGATTTTCAACCATACTTATTTTTCAATTCTAACCAAAGGTAAAGCAATTCTGAAAAAGAATAATGCCATTCGAAAAGCTCAGATGCCATAGGGAAATTTCTTTAGTCACCTGAATTAAATCTTTGATATTATTGCATTATCAATTTCATTCAACTTAACCATTTAATAAATTAGTTATGAAAAAAATAATCATTTTAATTCTCCATCTAATACTGATGCTTACCTCCTTTTTTGCTCAATCTCAAGAAGCAATTAAATTGAAAAGTTTCACCTCCATTTCAGATAAAGCTAATGCGGTGCTTCAAGAGTGTATCAATTTTAATGAAATGGTTGGAGTGACTTCTGGGATTTATAAAGATGGGAAGGTAGTTTGGGAAGGAGGAGTTGGATACCAAGATATGGAAAATAACATAGCAGCGAAAAGTAATACATTACATCGAACTGCTTCCATCGCTAAGCCGATGACAGCTATTGCTATCCTACAATTGTACGAACAAAATAAATTAAAATTGGATGTTCCAATTCAACAATACTTACCAGATTTTCCAAAAAAAGAAAAGGCAATTACCATTCGACAGTTACTGCAGCACACATCAGGCATCAAAGCTTATCAAACAAATCAAGAAGCAGATAATACAAAAAATTATCCAACTCTAACAGACGCAATGACTGTATTTAAAGATCGAGATTTAAATCATCAACCAGGCACAAACTATCATTACACCACCTATGGTTATGTCGTATTGGGTGCTATAGTTGAGCATGTTTCGGGAATGTCTTTTAGAGATTATATGAAACAAAAGATTTGGGAAAAGATTGGAATGAAAAATACAGATGTTGAGATTTTCGGAAAAGAATATATCAACAAATCAAAACTCTATAGAAAAAATTCATCTGGGAAATTCATTACAGATATACAAACAGATTTAAGTGTCAAAATACCCGGTGGTGGTTTCTACTCCACAGTAAATGATTTGCTAAAATTTGGTGCTGCTATTTTGGATAATAAATTAATTAGTGCTGCAACATTCGAAATGATGATAAAAGATTCTGGATTAAAAAAACGAGGAAATCCATATGGAATGGGGTGGTTTATTTATGGAAAATCAAATGATGCTTCTGGAAAATTAATTGGACATAGTGGTTCTCAATCTGGCACTTCAACTCAATTAATGATTTATTTAGATAAAAAAATAGTAGTCGCCACCATGTCTAATACCGCTGGCACTTGGCCAGAAGTAATTTCATTAACTAGTAACTTAGGAGAGATCTCAATCGACTCAGCAGTAATGCAATCACCGCTAAAAAAAGTAAGTATGGTTCCAATAGAAGTCTTGGAAAAATATATAGGCAAATATCAATTGGATGAAGAAGAGTCTATGACCTTGACCCGAAAAGGGAAACAGTTATTTGCAAGCTTTAATGGTTCGTCAAATTATAAAGTGTTTGCAGAATCAGAAAATAAATTCTTTCTGAGATCTTTAAATTTGACTTTTGAATTTGAAAAATCTTCTCAAAAAAATATCACGAAAATGATTTTTACCACTTTGAAAGGAAAAAAGATTTATCCTGAAAAAATAAATGCGCCAAAATCGTTTGCGCTTTCTTTGAATAATCATATTGAAGAAAAAGGAATCACAGCAAGTCTTGAATGGTGGGAGCAAATAAAAAACTCAAAAGAATATAATCATAACGAAGAAGAAATAAATGCTTTGGGATATGAATATCTACAGGCAAAAAATGTAAACATAAGTATCCAAATTTTCAATTTAAATGTAATTGCTTTTCCTGATTCGTGGAACGCTTATGATAGTTTAGGAGAGGCTTTTATGCTAGATGGAAATAAAGAAATGGCAATCAAAAATTATAAAAAATCAGTAGAACTAAATCCTAAAAACACTTATGGATTGGAAGCTTTAAAAAAATTGGGCGTAAAAATGAATTCAAAATAATAACAACATTTTTTAAATATCCATAAAATGATGAAAATGAAAAATTTATTTTTAGTAATCTCCTTTTTAATCGGATTTCAAATTGTCAATGCCCAATCTGAAATTGACCTCATTAGTAAAACCTTAACCGATTATATTGAAGGCTCAACCGAAGGACAACCGAATCGATTAAAAACTGCTTTTCATCCTGATCTAAATTTATATTCTATTGATAAAAATAGTAAGCTCAAAATCTGGTCAGGGAAAGCATATATTGAAGATACCAAAGAAGGAAAACCAACAGGTGAAGCTGGAAAAATTATTTCCATTGACTATGAAAATAATGCGGCTGTTGCGAAGGTTGAAATTTCTCATTCAAAAAATCCGAGCACTTACATTGACTATTTTATATTACTGAAAGTAGAAAACAAATGGACGATTATACATAAAATGTACACGAAAAGAACTTCGAATAAAATACCAAAAACTAATAAATAAAATGTTACCTCATTGCGTAGAATTGATCTTTTTGATAAAAAGTCAATTCTACTCATGCATCTCCTCAATATATTTTTTCAAAATAAAAGTCATCTTCAACTTCAAAGTATAAGTCAATTTCCTCGTTGCTGCTACGGCTCCATTATATCAAAATCTATATCCTCAACATCTACTTGATATACCTCTTGGATTATTTGCTTAGAATAATTAATCAACTGTTTTTCATTTTCTAATTCCAAATCATACGTTGGCATTCCATCAAAAGTATCAAATTTAAACTCTTCAAAATACTTTGTTTTTTTAAACCTTGCTAACTCTTCTTGTGCTTCTTCTCCCGAAGTATCAAATGGCAAATAAATTACAAATCCATTTTTTATTTTTGATCGACTTAGCATATTGGTACTTAAAATTTGAAACAAAACCACTCTCGATTTTGAGACATCAATAATAAATGGTTTGTGAAGGGCTTCGTAATCTGTTTTCGCCTGATTTATTATTTTTTTAAACTCTATTATAAAAGGCTCTCTCTTTTTGTTCTTTTCTTCAAGTCTTGGATGATTCATTTTTTGCATCCAACGAATCAATTGTTCTTTTGAAATTCCATTTTTTTGATCAATGGTCATTGGATGATTTTCTTCTAATACTTCGAAAACAACTTCGTCTCCTTCTGTTGGAAAAATTACATCTACTTTCGCTCCTTTCGCATTTTCATAAAAGAAAACATCATTTTCTAACTTACCATAGATAGGTTTATCTGTAATTCCATTTTCATATTCTTTTACTTTCTCTAAATAATAGTTTACTTCAATGCTTGCCCAAATCTCAAATCTAAACCATTCAGAAATATCTTTTATTTCAAAAAAAATAGTTCCTTTAATCATAAAGAATGATTTATCCAACAATAACATTTTCTCACTCTTTTGCTCTACTCTTTTATCTTTTTCATCTTCGGAAAGACTATGCATACAATCTGGTTCAGGCGAACCTACCCCATAATAAACGTCATGCTTCTTCCCACAAATCTCACATAAATATTTTTTCATAAAACCTTTCTATATATTTTTGTCAATCATACATCTTCTCAATATCCTTCTCATATTTTTCTAAAATAAAATTCCGCTTCAACTTCAAAGTATAAGTCAATTCTCCTGTCGCCACTTCCCAAGGTTCGAATAGTAAATGAAACTTTTGGATGCGTTCTTCTTTTTTCAAATTGGCATTCACTTCTTCCACTACTGTTTTCATAAACTCTTCTACTTTCTGATTGATCGCCATAAATTGTGGTGCGGTCCAATGCACATTATTCTCTGCACTCCATTTTTCTAATTGAGAAAAATTAGGACTGATGAGTGCCGTAACAAATGGTTTTTGAAAACCCAACACCATGCAATTATCAATAAATGGAGAGGCATTTAATTTTTGCTCCAAAGCTGTTGGAACAATATATTTCCCACTCGAGGTTTTAAATATATCTTTTTTACGACCTGTGATTTTTAAAAATCTTTTATACACAAATTGTCCAACATCACCCGTCGTCAACCAACCATCATCATCTAAAACTGCCATTGTTCGCTCTGGCAAATTATGATACCCCATCATCACATTTGGTCCTTTGACTAAAATAACACCATCGCCATTTTCATCTGGATTTTCAATTTTCACATCCACACCAGGAACTGGAATTCCGACTGTTCCAAAATGCACCCCTCCAGGCTCAAAACGATTAAATGAAATGACTGGCGAAGTTTCCGTCATACCATAACCTTCTCGAATGTCAATTCCTGCTGCCGAAAATAACTTCCCCAATCGAGGTTGCAAAGCTGCTGCGCCAACGACCACTCCTTCGACTTTGCCACCTAAGGCATTTCGCCAAAGGCGATAAACTAAAAGGTCTGCTATCTTTAATTTTAAAAAATAAATTAGCCCCATCCGTCCATCATATCTTTCCCCCAGTCGAATCGCCCAATGTAAAATATTTCGAGAAATTTTTCCTTTCTCTTCTCCCTTTTCCACAATCGTATCATAAGTTCTTTCTAAAAATCGAGGGACACTCGCAAAATAATGAGGCCGAACTTCTTGGATATTTTCCACCAAAGTTTCGCGACGTTCTGCATAGTAAACTGATGCGCCAACTGCCATATAAGTGTAAGTGACCATGCGCTCAAAAACATGACTCATTGGCAAAAAACTTAACGTCCTTTTATCACAGTTAATCGGAATTAGAGAAATAGTTGCTTTGATATTCGAGACTAGATTTTTGTGAGAAAGCATCACTCCTTTCGGATTGCCTGTCGTGCCTGAGGTATAAATTATCGTCGCCAAATCATCTTCATGAATCGAAGCCTTCCGGCCTTCAAACTCTGCCAAATGTCGGTCTGATGGTTCTTCCATCAAATCATCAAAATGAGGAATATCTGGCAATTTTTCTAGTGTGAAAACTTTCTTCAAACTCACTACCTTTTCTGCCAAAGGCAAAACTCTTTCATAAAATTCTCGATTCGCTACGACCAAAAATTTCACCGCTGCATCATTCAGAATATATTCAATTTCATGTGTCCGAGCTTGCGCATGAATCGGCACCAAAATTCCACCAACTTGCTGCGCCCCAAAATCCAAAAAATTCCATCGAGGACTTCCAAGTTGAGTCATGATTGCAATCTTTTCTCCTCGCTTCAATCCTAAAGTCAATAGTCCTGCACTCACTCGATTGATCTGTGTGATGCATTCTTCGGTACTGAATTTTTGCCAACCTAAATCTTGTTTTTGAACGAGTGCAGCCTTGTTAGGAAACTTTGCTTGCTGGTAGGAAAATATATCAAACAATCGACGGAAGTCGATTTGAGAAATGAGATGGTTTTGGATTTTCGTTTTTGATTTCAAGTTTGTTTGATTTTACTTTTTCTAAGGTAGGAAAAATCAAACAGATCACAAAAAAAGCTCATTCGATAAATATCGAATGAGCTTTTTTTGAAAATGAGAGTAATGATTTTTTATTTTTTCTCTTGCATTTCTTTTTGAATTTGTTTCACAAATTTTTGTGTTACTTCTCCAAGTTCTGCAATAGTTTTAACATCAAATCCTTTATTCAACATATTCCGAATTAAAACTTTTGTTTTTTCGAGTCCTTGTTCGAGTCCTTGTTCGAGTCCTTCCTGATAAAAACTATCCTTGGTGATATCATAAGTTACTGGCATAATACGTACGATTTTTTTAGTTTGTGAATCTAAGTTACGCAATCTCGATAAGACTGTCAATTGTTTAAGAAACTTCCTAAGCTCATTTTCATTTTTACTATAAAGTTTTAATTTCTCAATAATTAAACGAATAATTCGTTCCGATTGTTTTTTATCAAAATCAGCTAGAATCGCCAACATTATTTCAGCAGGAATCCGTGAACTTAAAAAGTCATCCGTTTTCAATTCATGCAAATTTATTAATTCAAATCCCGTAAAAATCTCTTCTTGCTTTAGTTTAGATCTCATTTTGGTTTTCGACTTTCCCAAATAAACTACAAAATGCTTGATCTTGATTTTATGTTTTCGCAATTCAATTCCATGATATTCACTCATCCGATAAACCATTTCTCGATTTCCTTGAGTCTGAAATTCAATATGAATTATCATTTCTTCCCCTGCTGATGTTTTTATCAAACGAAGAAAATCTACCTCTCGTTCAAGTGTTGTTTGTGTTTTTTCAGGAAGTAATTTTGAGCTGAGGATTTTTATACCTAATCTCTTTGCAATCAAAGGAAGGAATAATGCTTCCGCATTTTCTTTCAACATTTTATCAAAAAGATTCCCTTCTTTTTTTTGTTTTCCCATTTGATAAAACTAGTGAAAAATCATTTCATATACACATATTGTTATTTCATATTATAGACAACAATCTAAACAACTATCCATAATTTATAAATAACAATATTGGAAAAATTCCTTTCTAGTTTTTATTTTAAAGGGCAATAAACTTTGAGAAAACACATGATCAACTGGAAGGAAATACCTTTTGTGAAATTCCTCCTACCTTTCGTTACAGGAATTTTGCTCTCTATTTTTTTGGGAAACAATCACCCGATTTGGTATGGAATACTATTGTCTTCCATCCTCGTTCGCATTATTTTTTCATTCAAAAAAATCCCCAATCATTATCGCCATCTTCATGGCATCCTCGCTCATGTACTTTTATTTTCGATCGGTTATTTGTGGTGTTTTCATTTCAATGAATTAAATAATAAACATCATTTTCAGCAAGATCTTAAAATCCAAAACATCATCATTGGGAAAGTTGAAACTGCACCTACCTTTGGGAAATATTTGAAAGCCACTCTTTCAACTCAACTGATCGGAACACATCTCGACTCACTAAAAAAATGTACTGGTAATATTTTAATTTACTTAAAAAATGATTCCACTCGACAATTAAAATATGGCGACATCATCGCTTTCCATGGACGTATTCAAAAAGTTGAACCTCCCAAAAATCCACATGCATTCAACTATAAAAATTTTCTGAAATTCAAAAACATTCATTTCCAAGTCTTCATCAACAAACCTGAAAACTGGCAAAAATCATCTCTCAACCAAGGCTCTCTCATTCATAAAAATGCTATCCAAATTCGGCAATATTTTTTAACTATTTTGCAGAAGCACTTACCTACTTCACAAGAACTTTCCGTTGGCAACGCCTTAATTTTAGGTTATAAAAATGACCTTGATGAGGAAGTTAGAACGGCCTACGCTCACACCGGTGCCTTGCATGTTTTAGCCGTTTCGGGATTGCATGTCGGATTGGTCGCATGGTTTGTAAATATGTTGTTAAGTCTTGTAAAATCTAGAACTCGAACTTGGCGAATCACTCGAGCAATCATTTTAATTGGAGTCGTCTGGTCATTTGCTTTGATCTCTGGAGGTTCGCCTTCGGTGCTTCGAGCGGCAACTATGTTTACCTTTTTGATCATTGGATTAGCCATGAATCGGACAACCAACATTTACAATTCTCTCGCTATCTCAGCAAGCATTTTATTGGTTTGGAATCCATATCTTTTAATGAGTGTAAGTTTTCAATTGTCCTATTTAGCCATTACAAGTATTGTTTATTTTCAGCCAAAAATCTATCGTACGTTGATTGTCAAAAATGGTTTCCTCCGAAGCATCTGGAATTTAATTTCACTTTCCTTGGCAGCACAAATTGGAACATTGCCGATTAGTATTTATTACTTCCATTCAGTTCCTCTTTTTGCTTGGTTGTCAGGCGTGATCGTAATTCCTGCGGCAACGATTATTCTTGGAAGTGGTATGTTGCTATTGGTTGTTGAAAGTTTGATTCCGAGTTTGGCATTTATTCCTGGATGGATTTTATACTATTCAATTTGGTTGATGAATCAAGCTATTTTTCTGATTCAAAAATTCCCTTCAAGTGTGTGGATTGGTGTTTGGATTGGATTCGGAATTGTTCTTCTAATGTACACCATGATTGGAAATATCATCCTTGCGTTGAGCACTAAAAAACTAAAATGGTTGCTTCCTGCTTCGGTATTTTTATTCTTCATTTCGATTAATTATTCGTTCACTTCTTTTGGAGAAATTGGTCAAAAGAAAATGATTATTTATCACTCCAATCGTAACTCAATTATTGATTTTTTTGAAGGGAAAAATGGTTTTAGTTTTCATCAAAAAGATATCACAGAAAAGAACTTATCATTTGCAACTCAAAATAATCGTTGGGCGAATGGTGTAAAAAAAGTCAATCCAATCTATTTTGAGAATATGAAATTTCAATCCAAAAATATATTTTATCAAAAACCATTTATCCAGTTTTTTGATAAAAAAATCGTGCTCCTCAGCGATACTTTTCAATTCAGAAAAGACGCAAAAATCAAAGTAGATTTTATCATCATTCAAAATAATCCAAAATTCAATTTAGAAGAAATTTTGGCAAATTTCATTTTTAAAAAAATAATTTTCGACACTTCGAACTCACAATGGAAAGTCGAAACGTGGAAAACTAATTGCCAAAAATTAAACATTGCCTACTATGATATTTTTGAGAAAGGCGCTTTTGAAATAGCACTTGAATAAGTTTTTTATTTGTCAAAACTAAAACCTAGCATACTATGAAAAAACAATTTTACGAGTACATGTATTTAACTCGGCAAGAAAGAAACGGACTTTTTGTGATCGTTTTTATAATTAATATTATTTCTATTTCACCATTTATTTATTCCTTTTTTTATAAAAAAGGAACAACTGACTTTAGTCAATTCCTAAACGAAATTGAAGTATTTCAACAAGCAGGTTTTTCTACGCAGCCTTTAGCTTTTGCAAAAAACAACTTCTCTCCATCAAGTCAAAAAAAGCAATTCGACTTATTTTACTTTGATCCAAATTCTGCTTCAAAAGAAGATTTTATCAACTTAGGCATTTCGGCAAAAACAACTCAAACGATTATTAATTTCAGAAATAAGGGAGCAAAGTTTTTCCAAAAAGAAGATTTCAAAAAAGTATATGGTTTGAAAAAATCTGACTTTGAACGACTTGAAAAATTCATCCAAATCGAAAAGAAAGAAAAGAATTTTCAACCTTTTGCAGAGAACGAAATTCCAAAACCCTACAATGCACCAATCATTAACCATGTCGTCTTTGATCCAAACACCGCAAATGTAAATACATTGTTACAAAATGGTATCCCTCAACATGTTGCCAACACTATTATTAAATATCGGAGCAGCGGAGCATTTTTTCAAGCCAAAGAAGATTTGAAAAAAATCTACACCTTGAAAGAAGATATTTATCAAAAAATAGAACCTTTTATCGAAATCGTTCCGCAAGAAAAAACAACTAATGCAAAGGTCTTTGAGCAAAAAAGTGATTTTCCAAAAACAACACCAAAGCCTTCAATTGTTACTATTGACATCAATAATTCTGCTGCTGAAGATTGGCAACAGCTTCGAGGAATTGGCCCTTCTTTTTCTAATCGAATTATCAAATTTAGAAATAGACTAGGTGGTTTTCATTCTGTTCAGCAAGTCGGAGAAACTTATGGTTTGCCTGATAGTTCTTTTCAAAAAATAAAAACACAGTTACAACCTTCTGCTATTTTGCAAAAAATAAATTTGAATCAGGTGACGGAAAATGAGTTAAAATCACATCCTTATATTTCATGGAATCAGGCGAAGTTAATTTGTAGTTATCGGAAAATGCACGGTGACTTTAAAGATGTGAATGAATTGTTACAAATCGGAGCATTGCATAAAGAATGGTTGGAGAAAATAAAATATTATTTAGAAATTTGATTAAGAAAAAGTCCTTCCAGATTTTTAAAACCTGGAAGGACTTAAGTTATTTTCTTAAAATAAATCTTACTTCTTCAACGAAGCCTTACTAAAAATATACGCTGGAATTTCAGGATCAAATTGTATTTTCACCACAATAAAATCTGTCCCTTTTCCAGACTTCAACATATCTTTATAATTCATTCTTTTAGGATACCATCTTCCATCCATTTCTTCAAAATCGCTCATTTTTGTTCGCTTCAATAACTCTCCACTTTTCGCAAAAAGATCTTCTTTCAATGGTACAAACCTTTCTTGATCTATCCACATCTTTCGTTTGGCATAACTGACATCATCCACCTTTGCGTTGAGTTCTAAAACCCACACATCTCTACCATCAAGAGTATCTTCTTCGACTACTTTTGCATCATACATATCGATCAATTCTCTATCTTCCATCATGTCCTCATATGACAAATCTGAACCCATCACCGACTGCCGAAGCATGTGTCCTGACAACTGAATCGTACGGTCTGTGGAAGGAGAATAAATCCATAATTTATCATCCAACTTCAACATCTTAGTTCCTTTTTCTCTAGCAGGTGCAAGGTATTCTGTAAAACTTTTTTGATCTCCTTCCGCATAACCTTTGGAAACAACTGTTCTATTTTTTCGACGACCTTGAATAACCATCTTGGATTCAATGATGCTCGTTTTAGAAACCATATTGGCATCCACTTTCTTAATGATCTCAAGGGCTTCAGGAGTTGTTTGTGCTTCCAAACCGAAAACCAAGCAACTTAAACTAACTAATAATATGATTGATAAATATTTCATTTTTTTTATTTTTTTCACGTAAGTCGACTCTCTGAATCGTTTAATATTAAGACGTTTCTTTTCCAAAAAACATACTTATAGAAAAGTTAAAATCTTTACACCTCTAGTTCTTTAAAAAGTCTTGCCGTTTCTCTTTTATAAATTCCAAGTCCAGACAACATATTTCCAAAAACCATTGCTAATAATCCAGGGATAAAACCAATAAAAAATAATTCAGGAGTTACTTTTGCTCGTAAGATAGAAGGCATCAACATGGTTGAATTTTCCAAATATCCGCTGATGTCAATCCCGACAATTTGTAAATAATAGGCACCTGCTAATCCGATCAAAGTGCCGACCATCGAACCAATCAATCCGATCAGGATTGCCTCCAGAATTAACCTCCGATAAATCATTCCTTTTTCTTCTCCAAGTGCTAAACGGATTCCAAATTCTTGATACCTCCGAAGTCCTCCTAACAAACCTGTATTCCACAAAACTATCGACATCGCAAACACAAAAATGAATATAAAAATACCTGACATATAGTTGGAATAATCAATCATTTCTCCCAAGTTATTTTGTGCTCGCAAAGGCAACATGATTGGTGCAAATTCATCGGAGTCATCAGCATATTTTTGATTAAATTTATCTGCAAGTGTGGCAACCTTCTTATCATCATAAATATTAAGATTGGAAAACCCGAGCAATTCACTTGTCGCATTTTCCATGTCCAACATTTTTTGTGCATCAGAAATATCTACGACGATTGCTCCCCGATCCAGCGCTGCTGCTCCAAAGCGAATCGTTCCACTTACTACAAAATTTTGGAAAGTCATGCTCCCATTCATCGTCGTTCCGAAGTAAGTAATTTCATCTCCGATTTTGAGATTTAATTTTTCGGCAAAGTCATGCCCGATGATTGCTTCTCCATTTTTTTGAGGCATGGTTCCTTTGACTAAGGAACTTTCAATATTCAACCTTTTCGCTTCAGCACTTTTTTCGTCAAATAAATTTATGGCAATTCCTGCTGCCGGTCCTTGTCCCTTTGACTCTCCTTTTTCATCAGGTACATCGATCAATCCACCGAAACGAATTCGATTAACCCATTCCATTTCTGGGAAATCATTTTCCAATGATTCCCTCAATTTATCCACTTCCAAAAGAGCCAAATCGTTGGGTAACTGTGCTTTGTTTTCCGCATAAGCTTTGGTCATTATTTTTACATGTCCAGTTTCGAAGCGAGCATTTTGATCGATCATATCTCCGAAAGCTCCTTTCATATATGCACTCAATACAACTGTCAACGCTACACCAATACTCACCACGATGATGGGTAAAATACTTCGACTTTTATCTCTTAAAATTCCTTTTAATAAAAATTGTATCATTGTAATTTTCCTTTTAGTGCAAGTACAGGATTCATTTTTGAAATTTTTCTAGCAGGTAAAAAACTAACAATCGTAGCTGAAACAACCACTAGAAGAATCGTTCCTAGAATCAACTGAATGCCAAAGACTGGAAAAATTCTCTCCGCTAACGGCACTCCCATATCTCTCGAAGCAGCAGGCATTCCAATTCCTACTTTTGCCAAATAAGCAAATAGCGGGACTCCAATTATACACCCTACAATCATTGCAAATAAACTATACATGCTTCCTTCTACTGTAAACAATCCAACTACTTGTGAGCGAGTCATGCCTAGTGAAATGTATGTACCAATTTCTTTTTGCCGACGAAAAACAGACAAAACTTGCGTATCAAAAATGGCTAATAATGCAATCGCCAACAATAGAATATACATGATCGAACCACTTACTTTTTTCATGGAAATAATTTCGTTGATATCACTCAGCAAGGTTTCTTGGCTTTGATATTTCCAATCTGAAATATTTGTTGGTTGAAATTTTTCATTAGCCACATAGAGCGTAGCATGATTTTCGAGACCTGTCATTTCCCAAAGTTTTTTAATCGGAATCCAAACTTGTCCGCCATCAACTGCAGGAACATTGGTTTCAAAAACTTCGACGATCGTAATTTGTGTTGCATCAAATGTTCCGCCTTTGTCTCTCCAGCGAAGCAAGATGTTGTCGCCCGCTTTTAGATTAGCTGCGTCGGCCATATTTTTACCGATGATCGCAGGAATATTGGCAGTACTATTTTTTAGCGAAGAAGTCGGAAGTTCTAGTGCATTTTGATTGGCATCGATTCCTTTTAAAAAAACAGAAAGCATTCGACCTTCTGGATAAATAGAAGCTTGCCGAAATAATATTGGCGTTAAATTTTTACGTTGCTCATTTTCCAAAATATCATGTCCATCCAAAATCGTGAACGGATCAAAAGGATCATAATCTGCATGGAGTAATTGTCCTTCGCCATATTCCCAAGCAATGCTATCATGTTTCGCTTGCTCATTCCAACCATCAATTAATCCATTGTAAAAAATAATAATGATAAATGAAAATGCCAAAACACCAACGTTGAGCCAAGTTCGCAAACCTGCTCCGATTAGATTTTTGTAGGCTAATTGAAAGGCTAATTTCATTAGTTGATAGTTTTTGATTTTATAATTTCGTCTTCTTCAATTGCTCCATCTCGTAAGTGAATGATGCGATCTAAATAACTCATTACTTTCTCATCATGCGTAGAAAATAGAAATGTAGTGCCTAAGTTTTCGTTTAATTCTCTCATCGTTTTGAGGATAGCATGCGTATTTTCTGCATCCAAATTAGCAGAAGGTTCATCGGCGATGACGATTTCAGGTTTCTTCACCATGGCTCTTGCGATGGCAACTCTTTGGCCTTCACCGCCCGAAAGTTTGTCTGGTTTTTTGTCAGCCATTTTGGATAAACCCACCCAATCCAATGCTTCCATCACCATCTTTTTTCTTTGGTCTTTTGGAATATTTTGCAACAAGAGTGCAAACTCTACATTTTCGTAAACCGTGTAAACTGGCAACAAATTATATACTTGAAAAATAAATCCGATGTTTTTATTCCGAAGCATTGCTGATTCTTTGTGGGAAAGTTGAGCGATATTTTTTCCCAAAACTATCGCCTCTCCTTCCGTGGGAGAATCTAATGAACCGATGATATTGAGCAAGGTTGTTTTGCCCGAACCACTTGGTCCGACTAATCCTGTAAATTCTCCTTTTTGAAATTCAAGGTTGATATTTTTCAATGCAGTAAACTCGCCTTCGCCGACGGGAAAGCGTTTGGTTACATTTTTAATTGAAATTACGGTTTCGTTTTTCATATAGTTTGAATTGAATTTTATGGCAGAAGATGGATTAAAATGGTTTTAAGGTTTATGATTTTTGTCAGTTTACATTAGTGATTTTAATCAAAAAAATAATTGACTGAAGTTATACTATGCTCTTTCTTTTATATTTTGAATATTGTTGCTTCAATTGAGTATTTTCTTTTTTTCATTGAAAAAAAAAGAACCAAAAAATTCTAGACGAAAAAATAGCTAAACTCAAAGCAGACTCCCGCTCCCTCATTTTTCGCCGAGCCTCGCCCGCTACTTGTTACTCATGGTTTTCCTTTTAATTCTATTTTTACATAAATGAAAAACCTAGTTTCCCAGAAAACTTCCATGTATCCATTCAATGATTATAAACAACCATCAATCGAATTCCTGGCCCTGAAAATTGACTAACTAAATCATTTTGTTGAATTCCAGATTGAGTGGGTGGATTGTAATATGCCATCACGTAAGTTGAAATTTTTTCAAACTGATGATGATAATTAATGTTGAATGTAAAATTCTCTGCTGTCCAATTGTACAAAAAAACTCCACTTATATTATCAAAAAACCCAAGCGGATAACTAATTAAAGTTGCCGTAATATTCGAAGTGTTTTCTACTCCTAAAAAATTATCATCTGAAGCAATCATCAAATGTTCTAACACTACATTTACGCCATTGCCAATTCCAAAGGTATAATCTGTTCCAAGATTAAAAAGTGTCTGATGGGTCAGAAATCCTAAGTCTCTAGTTTTATAAATAAGTGCTGTTTCAAACCATAGCCCAACTTTTAAATCCCATTTTCCATCCAAGCCAAATCTGTGCTCAGGGATTTCTTCAAGTTGAGAAATGAAAATTAAATTCGTAGAATTTGCAGTACGATGATGATATGAAAAAGCAACTTCTCCCCTTTTAGTTGGATACTGAATTCGTCCTCCAAATTCTGGGATTTCCTTATTGGTTTCGACCGCATCGAAGCCTCGCGTTTTTTCATTTCCATACAATGCCCACAACCAAATATTCGCATTGTTTAAAAAATAATATCTGCCTAAAACGCCATAAACTCCATTCGTTAGTTGCAAAGGATCTCGGGGATCAATTTGATTAAACCATTGGATTGGTCTTAGCAATGTTGCCGATCCAAAATCTATTTTTTGCAAACCTATTCTCAATTCAAATTGCTTGGCATTGTACCTCGCCCAAATTCGGTAAGGTGAAATATTGCCATCAATACTCGAAGTGTCGAAGGGAGAAAATAACGTGTTGCCGTTAATATTGGCAGAAGCTTCAAAGTCAAAAAACCTAGTTTGAGCGGAATCTACAGGAATCAAATAACTCAACTCTGGAATGTATCTAGCTCCTAAAAATCCTTGCATTTGATTGTCAGGAGCATAACTTCCTATCGCAGAAAACTGTCCTTGAAATTCTACTTTTTGTTGCCCCACAACAAAAAAATTCCAACTAAGAATCAAGAAAATGAATAACCATTTTTTCACGATAGAAAATTATTTTTTATTTTCAGAAATACCATAAATGCAAAAGTTCGTCAATGCCATAATTAGTTCAGATGAATTTTTATACATTTTTAAAAGGTGTTCATCTTGTGCTTTCTGACCAATATCATTGAACATATACATGATGAAATCTATTTTTAAATCTTTGCGGATAAACCCATCTTTTTGTGCCTTTCGAAAATCTTTCTTAATCAATCGTAGTGATTTAGTTCTATGTTTTTCCATCTCTTGCACTAACTCCACAAACGAAGGATGATATAAATCAGTTAAAAAATCTTTGCTCATATTTTTTACTGATTGCTGTTTTAGTTCAATAAGTTGAGCCATTTTTTCTGAAAAATTAAACCGCTCATCCTTCATGATTCGTTGGTAATCATTATTGGATTGTTTCATTAATTCTTCTAGAACCACTTTTGCTACTTCTTTTTTATTTTTAAAATTTCGATAAAAAGTCATTTTACTCACACCAGCTTTCTTACTAATTTCTTCCACAGAAACTTTTCGAAGACCATGTTTCCAAAATAAATCTTTAGCTGTTTTTAAAATTATAGCTGCATTCGAATTTAAAGAAGTATCAATCATTATTATTTCTATTCATGTTACGTTTATAATTCAAAGTTACGTTTTTTGAAATAAAAATCAAATTCGTCACATTATTTTTATTTCCATAGAAAATAGATTTAAACCAATCTATATTATTTTAAAAATGCTTTTAGTGATAAAAATCACCATTTAACTTAACAAAAGTCATCATTTCTCCTGCCGTTTCTCCTCAATTTGTGATCAAAATAATTGTTCACTTAAAAAAAAAAATTATGAATGTTTTAGCTCCAGTTTCTACTATTATGACTAAAGATGTAATTAGTGTTGGCGAAAGAGATCGCTTGACTCGTGTCAGGGATATCTTTAAAGAACATGCAATTCACCATATTCCTGTCACTCAATCAGGCAAAGTAGTTGGGATCATCAGTAGAGAAGATTTACTACTTTTCATGAAAGGCTTAGGTGAAAATACTTTGGAAAAAATCATCAATGAAACACGACTTAATAATTACAATGTGGAAGTTATCATGACTCGTGGCGTTGGTAAATTAGAACCAACTGATCGTATCAATGTCGCTTTAGATATTTTTAGTAAAAATTTATTTAGAGCATTACCAGTTGTCGAAAATGATAAATTGGTGGGTATCGTGACCACATTTGATATTATCAAAACGCTTAATGAAGAGACCTCTAATACCACTTCATAAGTTCAATTTTTAATCAAAATAAAACTTCCCGATATGAAAAACATATTAGTGCCCATAGATTTTTCGCCATGTTCAATGGATGCTTTTTTGTATGCTAAAGCTTTAGCTGACACATTGGGTTTCTCCATTAAATTGGTGCATGTATTTAATGGCAATTTAAATATTGATCCTTCTATAAATCTTCATTCTGAAAAGACTCGAGAAGAAACGATTCTCAAAATGATGAATGAGTTTGTAAAAGTCAATCTTGAAAACAGCAAGAGTTCCAATGTTTTGACTCGTCAAAAAATCGAAACTGAAGCAATCGTGGGATTGAATACAACTCAACAAATTGTCAACTTGACTATGAATGAAGATGACATTGCCATGGTAGTCATCGGGACTACTGGATCTGGCAATATCTTGAATAAAATGTTTGGAAGTATTTCTTCAGGAGTCGCTCAACGATCTCATTGTCCTGTGATTTTAGTTCCTCAAGGAACAGTATATAAGAACTTTGAGCATGTACTTTATGCTAGTAATTATGAATCGGCTGATGAAGATTTGATCGAGCAGATCATTGACTTCGGAAATGTTTTTAGAGCTACTATGCACTTCGTACATGTGGAAGAAAATGATAATTACCAAACAGTAGAAGATACTCTCTTCTATAAAATTTTTGAAAAAGGGGATCCTGCGTTTTCATTTAATATCGTCAATATTAAAAACCGTTCTGTCTTGGAAGGACTAAACCAATATGCAGATGAAAATAAAGTAGACCTCATCGTTTTAGTTAATCGTCAACGGAATTATTTGGAAAATATATTCCAGTTGAGTTTGACTAAAAAAATGGCAAAAACCTCCAAACTTCCTGTGATGGTTTTTCATATACTAAATGAATAGTTTTCGAGTATGGAGCTAGTAAAATTTTTTCTCAAAAAATTATACTACTCCAGTTTTAAATAAGCAATGTAGATCCTTCCTATGATTCAAATCTAGGAAGGATTTTTTAGATCAGCTTCTTTCAGAGAATCAATTACTTAAACTTTAAAATAAACTAATTATGAATACGCTAACTCCTTTAAGAGATTTAATGACGAGAGACTTAACGGTGATTCAACTGGATACTCCATTCCATAAAATCAAGTCTATTTTTGATGCGAACTCTTTTCATCATCTTCCGGTAGTTGATAAAATGGCAATGGTCAAAGGCATCATCAGTAAACATGATTTTACTAATTTGGCTTATCAACTATCCAATGAAACGGCGGGAAAAACTTATTCTGAAAAAACTTATAACAACATATTTGCAAAAGACATCATGACTAAGAATCCTGTTTTTCTAAATCCTGACGATAGCATTGGGTTGGCTGCAGATTTATTTTTAGAAAATGTTTATCATGCCCTTCCTATTATGGAAGATGGTGTTTTGGTAGGAATCATTACGACGCATGATTTGTTGGCTTTTGCATTTTATAAATCTCCTGTTGCTGATTGATATTTTTCATTTTAGAAGTTTATAATAATAAAAGGTATCCGGCTCCTTGAAGGGGATCCGATACCTAATCATACTTAAAAAAAAAAAACAAACTGCCTCTTTCTTTTTTTTAACAATACACTTACAAAAACTATTTTTACAAAAAAGCCTACACCTGAAAGGATATAGACTTGTGAAACAACCAACTTACTTATTGTTTCAAACACTATCCTAATTTAAAATTATACTTCTACTCGTACATCCGCAAAATCAAGACTCAATACTGGCATCTCACAATGATTCACCAAAGCCTCAACATTACTTCCAGAGAAAATTCGTTTTAATGGTCGTCGATTTTGATTGGAGACAACGATCAAATCTGCGTCCACTTCTTCGGCAAAATGCCTAACTCCAACATCAACTGATAGGTCTCGATAAAAATGTGTTTGGCAATTATATCCTTCACATAAATCTTTAAAATCTTTCATCGCCTCCTTCATCAATAGTGACGGTTGACTAAACCAACCTGAAGTATTAATTGATAAAAGGTGAATGGTCTCAGGCGTAAACCATTTAATAAAATTTAAAAACTTAAGAAATGGTTCTTTCTCATTTGCATCAAAATTAGACGCAAAAACTACATTTTTAAATGCATATTGTTTGAGCGGATTTTTAACTACAAAAATAGGTACGTGTAATTTACGAATTGCTTTTTGGGTATTTGATCCGATAAAATATTCTTGTTTTCCGCTAATTCCATGCGATCCCATTATTACAAAATCTATTTTATTTTCGGTCACTTGATTTTGTAATTCTTTTATAAACTGTCCTCCTGATATAATCATTTTTAGCTTGATGCCTTCTCGGTTTGCCCTTTCCCCCCATTCTTCTAACAAAACATTTGCATTTTCAAAATCTTGTTGTTTTTCAGGTAATCTATTTTTTTCCTCTATTGATAATTCCTCCCAATCATTAGGAAGATCAATACAAGCAAAAAGATGCAAAGTCGCATCAAAAAATTCAGCAAAAGCGAATCCTAAATCTATAGCATATTCTGCGTACGCTGAAAAATCTGTAGGTACTAAAATGTTTTTCATGTTTTCGAGTTTTATTTAAACTCAAGATCTACATTTTTGGATTTTGATCTATTGACATCCCTCAACTCAAGTAGTGACTTTTGTCACCACTATGATTTATCCATTTTTTTTATTTGATAAATATCATCTTTTCCATTGATTTTTATCAATGGTAAAAGGAGGTGTATCGTTTAATTTTACAATAAAAAAAGATGAAAATTAATAATTCCAAACAATTAAAAGATTTGCAAAAAGAATTCAATCAAGTTTTTCCTTATTTGAAGATTGAATTTTTCCCTAAACCACATAGCGAAGGAAATGGGTCAAGTGAGACGGATATTTTAGATACTGAATTGACCGTGGGAGAAATACGAAACAATGCTATTGATGGCTTTATTCCGATGGATGGAACAATTCCAGTTGGCATTTTTGAAAAATTATTTCACGATAATTTTGGTTTGTTTGTTCAAGTTTACCGAAAGTCTCATGGTAAGTGGTTGCAAACTTGGGTAACTGATGTTTGGACCCTGGAAGAGCAAAATAACCGAGGAAAAATTTTAGGCGATAAAAATAATTTGCTCAAAAAGTAGATAAAAAAATTCAGATATATTTATTTTTTAGGTAGTTTTCATTGGTAGAAAACTGCCTTTTTTTCTTTTCATAACAAGATATTTACATTCTTTTTTCTATCATGCATTTTTTAAAAGCTTTCAGTTATCACACATTTCCTCATAAAAAAATGCTGCCCTCTGAGAGAGCAACATTAATTCACTTCTGACTATTTTTTTATTTATCTGATATTCAATAACCTTTTTTCATCGTATGCATAGGTCAACAAATCAAATGTTGTGAGTATTCCTGTCACTCGATTCTCATCATCTACGATAGGCAATGCATGGAATAAATTTTCTTTAAAAATACCTAGCGCAACAGAAATAGGATCTTCAGGATGTAGCTTTGCCACTTGTTTGGTCATTACATCTTTGACTAACATCGACATCATAAATTTCCGATTAGCTACATCAGCTTTGGAATTTTTAAAAACTGAAAAGGTGGTCAACATTTTATTATAATCATGCCGGCTAAGAATCCCAACTAACTGTTGTTCTTCATCGATCACGGGAATATGGTGAAAAGTGTTCGTTTCAAAAATTTCTTTGGCTACCATCATTAAATCATTTGGACGAATGGTGATAACATCGGTGGTCATTAAATTTTTAATTGGAATGTTCATCATTTTAATTTTTTGATTCAGAAATAGAAACATCATTAAATGCATATTGCATCAAGTCGTAAGGCGTGACGATACCAACTAACTCTTTTCCGTCCACTACAGGAAGTGCTCGAAATTTGTTGGCTTTGAAAATATCCGCCGCTAGCCCTAATGTATCTTCAGGTTCGATCGTCATCGGTTTTTTTGTCATCATGTGTTTCACTTGATAATTATTGTACCAATCTTTTGAGAACGTTTGTCCAGTAGTCACAAAAGAAACATGATAAGCTGTTCTCCATAAATCCTCTAAACTGACAATTCCAATCAGTTCTTTTTCTTCGTTCACCACCAATAAATGATGGAAATCGTTCTTATCAAATAATAATTTTACCTCTCCAAATAGATCCTCTGGAGCTACCGTCACTAAGTTGGTAGTCATAATGTCTTGGATTGTTTTTTCTGTATTCATCTTTTATAATTTTTTAATTATCATTTGGAAAAACGGAGAGCATTAAAAAAAAACCTACTCTCCTAACGAAACGTGTATTATATTTTAAAGACCAGCGTAATAATGTTTGGAGCTAATAAAATCTCCAAATCCAGCTAGATATTCTAAATATGCTTGTCTTAAAAAAGTAGCCGTCATTGCCAAATTCTCTCCTTCCATTTCTTCAACTGCTTGATTAAAAACAATAATCGCTTCTTGCATTTTTTTCTTTTGATTTTTCAATGCGATTAATCCATCAGCATCTAAGTCAAATAATTCACCGTCCACCTTTGCTTTCTTTACAATATTCCATTGCTCATTTAAATCTTTTACGATTTCTTCAAATTCACTATAATCTAATAAGCAAAGCATTTGATCTACTGCTACTTCTTCTACCAAATCTAGTGATGCTTCAAATTCCCAAACATCATCTAAATAATAATCAATGCCATTTTGAATCCGCAATTCCAACATTTGATATCGGACATGATCTAAAAAAATATAAGCATCTCTTGGCTGCATGGCATCTATAGAAAAATAAGCATCTGATAACCAAGCGTCTGTCATTCGAAATGCCTCTTGCCAATCATCATTTTCTGGATTTAGATTTTTATATTTTCGATTAATTTTTTGCCAGGAATGATTTAAGAAAAAAACAGATTTTTTAGCATTAGCCATTTCACCTTGTCGTACATAATATAATACTGGAATATACGCTTTATCAAACTCAGCCATATCTTGTAACAATACATTCACATTCTCTTCTTCACAAGAACTCGCTAGTGAAAAAAGGAAAACAAAAAGCAATAAGCTCATGATTGAAAAAAATTTAGTTTGCTTTTTTTGCCTTTGGTAAAAACTGTTATTTGTATTTATTTTTTTCATCTTTCCTCTATTAATCGTTAATGATATTTCAAAGTTAAGCAGGAAAAGAAAGGTGGGCATTGACTAAAATCAAACGAGGTAATGATTTTCATCACTACCTCGTGAGTGTTTAATTTTCAACATTTTAAGTGTCTAATCAAATAAATCAAGCTATAAAAATTAAAATACCTAGATAGTATCTCTTAAAATTAAAAGCGGCACAGGGCTATCAAATACTTCCTTCATCGTCACACTTTGATGAAATAAATTTGACCAAAAACCTCGCTCTCTTCGAATCATACAAAGCATGTCTGAATTCTCTTCATGGACAAAAAGATTAATCATTCCATTCACATCATTCGACCCAGAAATACGATGAAAGGAATGTGGAATATCACCCAATGAAATTCCAATTCCAGGATCATAGCCAACTACCATTTTCTCTTTATCCAAATGCAATATATTGACATTTGATTTATACGCTTTTGATAATTCCAAAAGTGGTTGAAGAACTTTATCATCTGCCACAATTCCTGAATCCACCGCAAAAGTTATATCCTTGATTGGACGATAAGTGAAACTATTTGGAATAGCTAAAATAGAGGTGTGAGTTTGCTTCATCACCCCTGAAGTTTTACTCCCTAAAAATATTTCCTTCAGTCCACTCGCACCTTGAGTCCCCATGACAATCATATCAAAATCCTCGTTATTTGCAATACTACAAATAGTCTCAATTGGATTACCGTCAATCGCTCGCCCTTTCAAAATCGTTTTCCCAAAAATTAGATCTTTGAAGGATCGGATGTTATCTGCAAGGTCTCGTTCGGCATCTTCTTTTAAATATTCTCTCACTACAGTTGCAGAACCAATTAGAGTTTTCATTTCATAGACATGTAATAATTCAATTTCTGCTTCGAAATAATTCCCGATATTAATAGCATACCGAAGTGCATTATTCGCATACTTAGAAAAATCTGTGGGGATTAATATTTTCTTCATTATTTGGAATTTTTATTTTTGAAAAACTAATGCATGACCATCAAAGGGATTTGAGGATTCATGATAATTTCATTGGTTTTGCTCATATGCAAAAGTCGTTGCCAAAACTTACGTTGTGGTTTTACTAAAATCATCCAATCCATATTATGCTCTTGAGCATAAGTTTCCAAACCATGAGCAACTGTATCACTCTTGATCGAATCCATTTTAAATTGCAACCAAGGAGCTTTTAATTGAAATGCTTTTTCTAATAAAAAATGTGCTATATGATCTCCAGATGTTGAGATGTCTGATTCTGTTTTATCATAAACATGAACCAAATGAATTTTAGCATTAAGTAGATTGGAAAATTCACCAATTTGCACCAGTACTTTACTATCCGCAGATTCATATTCACTTGCATACATCAGGCTTTTGATCGGTCGAAAAAGTACGCCCACAGGAATAAGCAACACCGGACAAACTGCTCGCTGAGCCACATAAAGAGAAACTTTTCCAAAGACTTTTTCCAAAACTCCAGTCGAACCTGTTGCTCCCATTACAATCAAATCGTACTCGCCAGACTTCGACATTTCCACTAATTTATCCGCAGCAAATCCGATGATTAATTTTTGTTCAACCATCGTAGCTACGATTACTTCTTCGATATTTTTTGAATAGTGTTTTGTAACAAACTGATCTAACCTTTCTTTGCTTATTTTTTGGATTTCGTCATCAGAAGGAAGGTAAAATTCATTGAGATGATTGGCAGATGGATGATAAATATGCACCACCGTAACCATCGCATTTAAATTTTCTGCTAACTCCATTGCGTATAAAAATGCAGAAGAAGCATTTTCAGAAAAATCTGTAGGAACTAATATTTTTTTCATATTCTCAAGTTTTATTTTTCTAAAAATCAATGCATGACCATTAAAGGAATTTGAGGATTCATTATGATTTCATTGGCCTTGCTAGTATGCAAAAGTCGTTGCCAAAACTTGCGTTGAGGTTTTACCAAGACCATCCAATTCATATTTTTCTCCCTTGCATATTCCTCTAATCCATGAACTACTGAATCACTACTTATCGCCTCCATCGTAAATTTCAGGCCTGGTACTTTTTGCCGAAATATTTTTTCTATCAAAGAAGACTTTGCTCCATTAGTTTTTTTCTTGATGCCCTCATAGACATGCACGAGGTGAATATTTGCATTTAACTTATCGGATAATTTTTCTAATTGAACCAAGCAATTTTCATTCACCAATTCGTATTCTATTGCATACATTATTTCTTGGATTGACTCAAAACGAACTCCCGCAGGAATTAATAAAACTGGACAAGCCGATGATTGTGCCACATGAAGAGATACTTTTCCAAAGACCATTTCTAACAGTCCTGTTGATCCAGTAGCGCCCATCACGATCATATCATATTCTCCACTCTTTGACATATTCACCAACTTCTCTGCAGCAAATCCAACTTCTAATTTTTGCTCTACTCGATCTGTAACAGTCTCTTCATTTTGACTCTTTGATTTCTTAACCTTGACAAATTCATTCAATCTATCTTTACTAATCGCCTCCAATTCATTATCTGTGATAATCATATACTCATTCATACTATTCACCGATGGATGATAAATATGGACAACTGTTATTTCAGCATTCAACTGCTCAGCCAGTTTTACTGCATAGTTGAATGCGCATTTAGAATTTTCCGAAAAATCTGTAGGAACAAGGATTTTTGTCATTTTTTATGTTTTAAAACATTGGTTATCAACAACTTAGACATAATCGATATCATCTTAGTCATGATAAAATGGAATAATAACCACAAGTTGAATAGATTACTATTTTTTTATCTTGATAAAAATCATTAAGTTTTGGTGATATTTGTCACCTTTATCAAGACTTGAATTTGAGTTCTTTGTTTTAAGAAACTCATCACTTAATTTGAAAAAATTCGTTATGAAAAAAATATTAATCATAGAAGATAATTTAGATGTTAGAGAGAATCTAGCTGAAATATTAGAACTCTCCAACTATGAAACTATCACCGCTGAGAATGGAAAGATTGGAGTCGAGAAAGCATTAACGAATACGCCTGATTTAATTCTTTGTGATGTGATGATGCCTGAACTCGATGGCTATGGAGTCTTAAATATTTTGGGAAAAAAACCAAAAACGGCGGAGATTCCTTTTATCTTTTTGACTGCCAAAGCAGAACGAAGTGATTTTCGAAAAGGGATGAATCTAGGTGCGGATGATTATATTACTAAACCTTTTGATCAGTCTGAATTATTAGATGTGATCGAAAGAAGAATCAAAAAAAGTGATCGAATCAGAAAAGCATTCGACGGAACTAATCAAGGATTGACTGCCTTTATCAATGAAGCTCGCGGGCAACAAGAATTAGAAAAACTGACGGAAGAGCGAACAACGAAAGAGTACAAAAAGAAAGAAAAAATTTATCAAGAGGGAGAGCGTCCTAAGCAATTATTTTTTATCGTTTCGGGAAAAGTAAAAACATACAAAACGAATGAATGGGGAAAAGAATATATTACGGGCGTTCATGAGGCTGGTGAATTTTTAGGTTATTTATCAATGATCAAAGAATCTCCTCATTCTGAGTCAGCAGCTGCCATGCAAGGAACTGTACTCAGTCAGATTCCTAAAGATGATTTTTTCAGGATGCTTCATTACAATCAAAATTTTGCTGCTCGCTTCATTAAAATGTTAGCAAAAAACATGGAAGATCAAGAAGAAAAATTATTAAGTCTTGCTTATAATTCTATTCGAAAAAGAGTAGCTGAAGCATTGGTGGATTTATCAAAAAGTAAAAATGGAGAAACTTCTATTACCATTCTTCGAGAGGACTTAGCCAGTATCGTTGGGACAGCTAAAGAGAGTGTGATTCGTACGTTGACTGATTTTAAAAATGAAGGATTGGTGGATATTGATTATAGTAATATTAGTATTTTGGAATTAGAGAAATTACGAGACTTGCCTGGTTAATTAAAAGTAATTCTTCTTTGAAAAAATTTAAAGCTTCCAGAATTTTAAAATTCTGGAAGCTTTTTTTGGAAAAAAAAAAGAAACCCAACTCCAATTAGAAAAATTGAAGTTGGGAAAAATAAATGCTCCAAATTACTTCTTTTGGTTCTTTTTTTATGCGACGTTAGGGAGATTAACTTTTGAAGCACTTAAAAGAGAGGAATATTTTTTTGAATTATTTTCTAAGCTCATTTCTTTATTATTTTTTGTAAAACTGATACCCATTATTGTAGAAAGGAAAATAGGTAGTGCCAAGAGTGCTATCAACCAGTACCCTGAAAATCCTGCAACGATCACGACAGCCATCATCAGGTAAAATCTCATCATTACAGTTCCAATATTTAAGTCAAATGCTTTTAAATTATTCATGATATATTTATTTTGATTGTTTGTAAATAATACCATAAAATTAAGGCGACAGGCGGGCAAAAAAGATGACTTTTGTCAATCGGGAAAATGATTTTCATCACCTTTTTCAATGACACATAATTTGTTCTCCAATTAAATTTAAGTAAAACCAATTATCAGGAATATCTACATTCAATCCTCTGATGATAAATAGTAATGCAAATATTACCAACATGACTGGATAGGCTTTTTTGAAAAAATTGCGCAAAGGAGTTCTAATTAAATTTCCAGAAATAGCAGCGACCATCATCAATGGAATGGTTCCCAACCCAAAAGCAATCATCCATATAAACCCGCCTCCAATCGTCCCTGATGAAATCGCTCCAGCCAAGGCTATGTAAACTAATCCACAAGGCAACAAACCATTCATAAGACCAATGAAGAAAAGTGACTGAAGTGATTTTTTTTGTAAAAAAACACTTAATCTACTCTTTACAAAAAAGAAAATACGGCTTGTCCATTTCCATTTCAACAAAGTAGTTTCAAGATTAAATGAAAAAAATCCAGCCATTAAAAATACTATTCCTAAAAAAAGAGAGATGAATTGTTGGAACCCAGCTAAAGAAAAACTAGCTCCTAAAATTCCAAATAAAATCCCTAAAAATCCATAAGTCAAAATTCGTCCAGAATTATATAACAATACACTTCCGAGGAGATGACTTTTCTTTTGAGAAGGATAAGGCAAAGCAGCAGCTATCGGTCCACACATGCCAACGCAGTGTAAACTTCCAAATAACCCAACAGTAAATGCTGCCCAAAAACTAATCATCAGATTTGAATCGTTGCTTCTTTATAATAAGGTGTTTTATCTCCTTCCCAATTCACTTTTATTTTCCAAATCCCACTTTGCAATGCTGATGTAGGTACACGTAATTCATGTGCCGAATCAATCTTAATCTCCCTATTAAAATCTTTAGAACTATCCGAAGGTCGATAAAAAAGAATATCGCCTTTGACCTCTGCCAGCTCTTTTGGAAATGCAAAACGAAGATATTTTTCTTCTTTATTTTGGAAAATTCCTAAGTCATTTTTTAACGTAGAAGTATTTTCCAACTTGTCGAGATGAGACTGATACTGTAGATCCTTTTCGTAGTAATTTTCGAATACCAAATTCCGCTCAACTTGCGTACTTTGATAAACCATGTAAAGCATGGTAAACATAAATGAGATATAAAACAATGTGATTCCAGTTCCCCAATTGAATTTCATAATGGTAAATTTTATTTATTTTTATTTTTCAACGCAGAGGTGCGGAGACGCAGAGTTTTTTTTTTGCTTTGAAAATCCTCTGCACCTCTGCGTTGAAAAATACTATGCTATTCCGGCCCTAAAAAATTAGTTGTCAATTCATCGATCACAATTCCTTTTGAAAGTATTTCGACTTTGAATTCCGTTGAATGTCCCTTCAATTGATCTTTTGGTAATTCAATAAAAACGACTCCTTTGGTTACTCCATTTTTCTTCGTCATAGGTTGTGGTCCAACCGTTTTTATTTTTCCAATTCCATTTTTCATTCTAAATTCGATGGCGAAAACCTTAGACGTTTTATTGATGATTTGATAGTTGTATAAGTTACTCAAAGTTGACTCATCCACCTCTTGATATAGTGTCCCTGGAGATTTTAATAACAATACATCTACATCATTTCTATTTATCAATAAAAACCCTTGCAACACTAAAAGTGCTACCAATACTGCTGAGTAAGCCATCACCCGAGTGGTAAATATTTTCTTTTTCCTTTCTCGAATTCCTTTCTCTGAATCATATCGAATTAAGCCAAGTGGGCGATCAACTTTTTCCATAATTTCATCGCAAGCATCTATGCATGCAGTACAATTGACACATTCGAGTTGCGTCCCATTTCTAATATCGATTCCTGTTGGACAAACATTTATACACATTTTACAATCGATACAATCGCCTAATTGAGTTTCGATTTTTTCTACAGGACTTGCTACACTTGCTTGAATGGATGTTAGCGGATTCTTTTTTGCAGCAGGCTTCTTTTTTATTTTCCCACGAGGCTCTCCACGCATATAATCATAAGCAACCACTACGGAATTTTCATCTAACAAAACGCTCTGCAATCGACCGTAAGGACAAATAGCAATACATACTTGCTCTCTCATAAAAGCAAATACGCCATAGAATACTGCGGAGAAAATTAACATCGCAGCGAAGCCTCCCAAATGTTGTTGGATAGGTTCAGAGATGATTTTCCCCACCTCATCTACTCCAATTATGTAGGACAGAAAAGTATTAGCAATTAAAATTGCAATAAAATAAAATATCGCATGCTTTAATGTTTTTTTAAATATTTTTTGCCTTGTCCAAGGCGCTTTATTCAGTCGTCGTTGAGCATTGGCATCCCCTTCAATCGCATATTCTATTTTCCTAAAAACCATTTCCATAAAAATAGTTTGAGGGCAAACCCATCCACAAAACAGTCTTCCAAAAACTACGGTAAACAAAACGATAAAGACAATAAAAGTAAGCATCGCCAAAACAAACAAATAAAAATCCTGCGGTGCAAAGTGAACGCCAAAAACAATGAAATTACGCGTCAACACATTGAACATCATAAATGGTTCACCATCCACTTTGAGGAAAGGCATTCCAAAAAGAACGATCAATAATATCCAGCTTAGGTAAGTTCGATAATTCGTAAACCTCCCTTTCGGCTTTTTTGGATATAACCAAATTCGCTTCCCTTGCTCATCAACGGTGGCTATCGAATCTCGATAGGCTTCTGTATCTTTTATTGGTTCTGAAGCACTCATTTTTTATAAAATTATTAATGGAAAAAGCGAATTATCTTATAATAATTCGCTCTCCAAAATTTTAAAATGTTATTCATTCCCTACTTCGGTCTCTCCAGTTTGAGGAGTTTCACTAGTTGCTCCTTCTTCATAAAGTTCTCCTTCAGGAGGTCTCGCATTAGGAGGATCAGTTCCTTCCAAAGTCATAATATAACTCGCCAATTCTTGTATTTCACCGGCACTAATAGCATCTTTCCAAGCCACCATTGGTTTTCCTGGAACACCTTCAGAAATAGTCCTGAAAATATTTTTGATTCCTCCGCCATGAATCCAATATTTATCTGTCAAGTTTTGACCTAGATTTTCTATTCCTTCTCCGAACGTTCCGTGACAAGCTACACAGTAACTTTTAAAGTTTTCTTGCCCTGCCGCCAATCGATCTGTGGCAGTCAATACAGTAACATTATCCGCAGTTAGATTAGCAGTTTTCTCTGCTTTTTGAGCGGCATTATATGCTGCAATAGCTATTTCAGCTTCTTTTACTTCTTGTTCATATTCTTCGATTTGGAGTTTTCCAATATCAGAAAAATGATAAATTCCGATATATAAAAAAGCAAAAACTATCGTCGAATAAAACATTCCTACCCACCATGGTGGAAGATTATTATCTAACTCTTGGATACCATCATAATTATGATTCAACAATATATCGGTTTCTTTTTCCAGAGAAACGCCTCCATCCAATTGTTGATACATATAACTTAAGAAACTTTCCTTTTTAGCTTTTGCAACTGCTGCTTCATGACTCAATCCTTGGGATTCAAATCGGTTAGCAGTTTGTGCTCGCCAAATAGTTTTAGTGGCAGTCCACATTAAATACAATGCACTAAATACTACCACACTTCCCATAATCATGACGATATTTTCAATCGCCCAATTCAATATGTTCATCCCATCTTCCTGTCCATCTGCTGCCCAAGTAGGAGTCGTAATCAACAAAGTCAAAAGCGTTGTCCATATTCTAAACTTGTTCATATTAAATCATTTTCATTTTTTAAAGAATCGTTTTCGTCTAATGGAAGGCTGGCCATTTTATTGATAAAATCCTTTTTAGCGGTAATCGCTCGGATGCTAACTATGGCAAAAACTGTCGTGAATATAAGCAGAGGAACTATTGCCATCCAATCAATATCACCTGCTCTTTCTAAAATATATTTATACATTTTTCTTCTTTTTTAAAATTTTACAACAATACATTTACATTGATATTATTCACAAGATGACTTTGAGTCACCTTGTGAATTAAGCGACTTATTTAGGTCGAATATCTGTTCCTAATCTTTGCAAATAGGCAATCAAGGCAATAATTTCTTTGTTCTCCAAGCCTTCCATATTTCCACTTGGTCCTTTCAAACCTTCGGCAATTTCAGCAGCTTGTTTTCTCAAATCTTGCAAAGCAACTTCATCGTAACCTTCAGGATATGGTGTATTCAACATTTGTAAAACCCGAATTTTTGCAGGCAAACTAGACACGTCCAAATCATTTTCATACATCCATGGATAAGGCGGCATGATACTTCCAGGTGAAGTACTCGTTGGGTCTTTCATGTGCAAATAATGCCAACTGTCATCATACTTACCACCTACTCGATGCAAATCAGGTCCGGTTCGTTTTGATCCCCACAAGAATGGACGATCATAAATAAATTCTCCAGATTTGGAATAACCAGCATCACCTTGAATATCATATCGTTCTACTTCCCATCGGAAAGGACGAACCATCTGAGAGTGACAGCCAACACAGCCTTCTCGAATATATAAATCACGTCCTTGCAATTCCAATGGAGTGTACGGTTGAACAGAAGCGATCTTTGGAACATTCTCATCAACTAATACCATTGGGAAAAATTCCACCAATCCACCGATCAAAATTGCAATCGTAGAAAAGAATAATAACATAATTGGTTTTCGTTCAATTCGTCTATGCCAATGTTCTCCTTTGTGAGCAACATGCTTCACAAGTGCAGGAGCTTCAGCTGCTTCGTTCTCGATTAACTTTCCACTAACAATAGTTTTACGTAAATTATAAATCATTACAAAAACGCCTAAAAGATAGATCGTTCCACCAGCTGCACGCATATAGTACATCGGTAAAATAGCCGTTACTGTTTCAAGGAAATTTCCATATTGCAAATAACCTTCTGGCACAAATTCTTTCCACATAAAGTGTTGTGTCCAACCTGCCCAATACAATGGAATCGCATAGAACAACGTACCTAAAGTTGCAATCCAAAAGTGAGTATTCGCTAATTTTACAGAGTATAATTTTGTATCATATATTCGTGGAATCAACCAGTACAGTACCCCAAAAGTCAACATCCCATTCCATCCTAAAGTACCAATGTGAACGTGTCCGATGGTCCAATCTGTAAAGTGACTAATCGCATTTACACTTTTGATAGAAAGCATTGGACCTTCAAATGTTGCCATCCCGTAAGCAGTAATTGCTACCACCATAAATTTCAAAATTGGATCTGTTCGAACTCTATCCCAAGCTCCACGCAAGGTCAATAATCCATTCAACATACCTCCCCAAGATGGAGCGATCAACATGATGGAAAATGCTGTTCCCAACGATTGCGCCCAATCAGGCAAAGAAGTAAATAACAAGTGGTGAGGCCCAGCCCAGATATAAATAAATATCAAAGCCCAAAAATGAATGATCGATAACCTGTAAGAAAATACAGGACGATTCGCTGCCTTCGGCAAATAGTAATACATCAATCCTAAGTAAGGTGTCGTCAAGAAAAATGCTACTGCATTATGACCATACCACCATTGAACCAAGGCATCCTGAACACCTGCGAAAACAGGGTAACTTTCCCAAAAACTAATTGGAATAACTAAGTTGTTTCCAATGTGCAAAACCGTCACCGTCACCCATGTTGCGATATAAAACCAAATAGCAACATACAAGTGATTTTCTCTTCGCTTCAAAATAGTCCCGAACATATTGATACCGAAAACGATCCAAATCAAAGCGATCAGAACATCAATCGGTAATAATAATTCAGCATACTCATGACTACTCGTCAAACCGAGAGGAAGAGTAATTGCGGCGGCAACAATAATCGACTGCCATCCCCAAAAGTGAATTTTACTCAGCAAATCGGAATACATCCGAGCTTTGAGCAATCGTTGGAGGGAATAATAAACTCCCATAAAAATTCCATTTCCTACAAATGCAAAAATAACTGCATTGGTATGCAACGGTCGAATACGTCCGAAAGTAACTTCAGCCGTTGCAAAATTTAAGGAAGGAAACACAAGTTGGAGGGCGGCCCAAAGACCGACGGTCATCCCAATGACGCCCCAAAAAGCCGTAGCTAGGGCAAAGTTACGCACCGATTTATTGTCGTAACTAAATTGTTCAATCTGATTCATTTACTTCGTTTTTTTTTCGTTTTTGTCATCAAATAAAATTCGAATCGATGGAGTATAATCATCCTCGTATTGTCCTGATTTAACGGCCCAAAAAAAAGCCGCTAGGAAGCCAACCGCTACCAAAAGACTTACCAGAATGAGTAGAAAAATAATTTTCATATTGTTTTAATTTATGACTCAAATGTAGAGTTAAGATGATTTTTATCAGGTGACATTCGTCAATCTGCATGGTGATTTTCATCATCTAAACCGATTTTCCAAGCCAAAAATGTTCCTGAGAAAACACCAAATAAAACTATCGTTATCGAGCTTGCTGGCATCAGAATAGCAGCGATCAATGGAGACAATTCTCCTTGAACGGCGTAACTCAAACCAATCAAATTATAAATAAAGGCTAGCCCGTAAGCCATGTAAACCAAGCGCAGACACCCTTGCATGTATTTAGCAAATCGAGGAAGTCGAGTGAATGATTTTGCATCCAAAATAGCATCACACGCTGGAGTGAAATTGTTAGTGTCTTCTGCAATCACTACTCCCACATTACTTTGTTGCAAGGCACCTGCATCGTTTAACCCATCGCCAAACATGAGAACTTGCTCTCCTTGTGATTGAAGTTTTTTTGTGAAATTTAATTTGTCTTTTGGACTTTGGAAATAGTATAGATTTTCCCCAAAATGAGGCGCCAACTCTTTCTTTGTTTTTTCATTATCTCCTGATAGGAGGTGAATAGTATTTTTGTTTTTGTAAAAATGTAAAATCGATTCAAAATCTTTACGGTATTGATTTTTGATGGTAAAATAGCCTTTGGTCTTTCCATCAATTTGTAGGAAAACATTGGCAGATTTATTTGCTTCATTTTGAGTAAAACCAGCAGATCCTATTTTTATAACTTGTTGATTGACAATGGCTTGTAATCCTTTTCCTTCGTATTCTTGGAAGTTTTCAATTTGAGTTATTCCACCCGCCAGCCCCCGCCAGCGGGGGAGATAACTCTGTGATTGATTGAGAGTTTCACTTTCTGAATTGAGTGATTTTATTTTACTTTTAGCGTTTTCTTTAACCTCTAAATTTTTGTTACTATCATTCCCCCCAAGTTCTAAATCTTGGGAACGCACTATCTCGTCTCCCCCGCTAGCGGGGGTCGGGGGGTGGATTACCAACTCATTTCCCTCATCTAAATCCTTACTCAAAAATTCAAAAATCTGCAAACTTAAAGGATGCGAAGATTGAGCAACTAAAGCAAGGATTCCATCCTTTTCTGCCTTGGTTAAATCATCTCCATGAAATGTAATTGTACTGTTATTTTTCTCAAGTGAATTATTTTTAGCAAGAGTAAGTGTTCCCGTTTTATCAAAAATCACCGAAGTAACTTGCTGAAACTGCTCAATTACTTTGGTATTTTTTAGATAAAAACCATGCTTACCTAAGATCCGAATCGCATTCCCAAAAGTGAATGGAATCGATAATGCTACCGCACATGGACACGCAATAATCAGAACTGAGGTAAACGCATTTACCGCAATTCCAACATCAATCGTTAACCAATAAAACAGTGTTAAAAATGCAATGGTAAGAATCACATAAGTAAAATATTTCCCTACTTTGTCTGCTAAAAATTGAGTTTGATTATGTTGGGTTAAACCTTCTTTTGAAAAAACGGCATCGTTCCAAAGTTGAGTCAAATAGCTTTGTGAAACAGTTTTGGTAATTTGAATTTCGACAGCTTCGCCCAATTGTTTTCCTCCTGCAAAAATTTGATCTCCTTTATTTTTCGCAACAGCATCTGATTCACCAGTAACAAAACTATAATCAATCGAACCATTTCCTTGTATCAAAATTCCATCTGCAGGAATCAATTCTTTATTTTTTACAATAATAATATCTCCTTTTTTGAGATTTTGGATGGGCGTTGTTTCTCCATTTTGTAACAATGCTGCTACGGGGAAATATGATTTGTAATCACGCTCAAAAGAAAGGTGATTAAAAGTGATTTGTTGAAACCATTTTCCAATCAAAAGAAAAAAGACCAACCCTGCCAATGAATCCAAATACCCTGCTCCTACTCCACTCAATATTTCAAAAACACTTCTTCCAAACAAAGTCAAAATTCCTATCGAAATAGGCACATCAATATTCAGATTCCGTTGCTGCAAACTCAGCCAAGCAGATTTCAAATAATCTTTTCCACTAAAAAACACGATGGGCAAAGCCAACAAAATATTAATCCAACCAAATATTTTTTGAAAGCCAACAGCATTAATTTCGTCAAGACCTAAATATTCTGGAAAGCTTAATAACATGACATTTCCAAAACCAAAGCCTGCGACACCGAGTTGATAAATTAATTTTTTGTCTACTTTTTTTCTTTTCGATTTATCTAAATCACCTAAATTTACCTCAGGTGTATATCCAATCGAAACAAGTAATTCTGCCAACTGTCGCAACGAAACTATCGACCTATCAAAAGTTAAGTAAATTTCTTTTTTGATAAAATTGATTTTGGAATCGAGGATACCTTCATTAAACTTGAAGAGGTTTTCTAGCAACCAAACACAGGAAGCACAATGGATCGCAGGTAGGAAGAATGTTATTTTCGTAGTCGTATCTTCCTGATAATCAATCAATTGAGCTTGAATCACTTCATCATCTAGCCAAGCAAATTGAGCTTGCTTTTTCCCTCGAAGAGAAATACCTGCTTGTTCGTCTATATCGTAATATTGACAAAGGTCTTTTTCATGGAGGATTTCATAAACCATTTTGCAGCCTTGACAACAAAAACGTTTGTCATGTAACAATACATTTACATTTTCGCAACCTTCGCCACAATGATAGCAAGTAGATGAAACTGACTTGGGTAAATTTTCTTTTTTTGGAGCAATGTTATTCATTGAATCACATTTATTTTTCAACAAATTTAAATGTGTCCAATCTGGCAAAAGGTGAGGTTTGTCAAAATAAAAGGTGATTTAAGTCACCTTTTTTGTCAATCTAGAAAGCAAAAAAATATCCCGAATTTTCGATTAGAAAATTCGGGATATTTGATAGTTTAAATTTTAGAGAAATTTAACTCTCTCTCGGTTTCGTAATCTCAATATTTTCAATGTTAGTTTTATTATTAGAAATGTAAACCCGATATTCTTGATTATTGGTCGTCACTAATTCTCCGATTAAATAAAAGGAAGTTCCCGTTTTATTCGATCCAAAGTGCTTAACCAAAAACTTCTTGGCAGTCTGATTTTGGCAAAAATCTAATAAGATATTTTCAGCTTCCTCTTTGAGATAAAAATCTGTTTCCCCCTTCAGGGTAATGGAAACTTCTTCATCCAGATATTCCACTAAACCAGGAACATTACCTTCTCTAAATTTCTTCACTATATCTTTTTGCAATTCTGTCAATGTATTTTTTGATCCACCAAAAATACTTTGCTCTCCTACATGTGAATTTGAACCTGCATTGAAGTTCCAAAAAGTAAAAAAGGAGACTATTGCTAAAACTAAGACAATCAAATAAATATTATTCTTTTTCATGGTTACTTTTTTATTAAAAATATTTGCAAAATAGGGAAAATGAAATAATCAGTCAATTCTTTTCTCTTTCATCGGTTTAGGTTAGAATAATCGCCAAACTGTTATAAGTCAAGTTACGCAAGGTAGTTAGTACTCATGGTTCTACTTTTTTTTCTTTGATGAAAAAAAGTAGCAAAAAAAAAATCAAGGCTATATTCTTTTTTTAACGGAAAAGGTTTCGGTTTTATCCTTGACCTTATGTTGTCAGTTGTACTGTTCTTATTTTGGTTTTTCAGGAAGGCTTTAGGCAAAACCAGTCTCTACAATAAAGAAAAAATAAATGTGCATCAGTTGAATTGACAAATCTCAATTGGAATGGTGATTTATATCATTCTAATACTTCCCTACCAATCCTAATTTTACATCAAAAATGGATACCAATAATTCTTCCTCCATTCCTTTGGAAGATGATCTACATAATCCAAAAGGAAATAATTTTCTGAAGAAATATCAAAATTATCTTGGCGAATTTGTCTATGGAGCCGTCGATGGGAGCGTCACTACTTTTGCTGTCGTAGCTGGTTCGGTAGGTGCTGGATTAGATATCTCTGTTATTTTGATTTTAGGGTTTGCCAATCTTTTGGCTGATGGATTTTCTATGTCAGTTGGAGCATACCTTGCCGCTAAATCTGAAAAAGAAAATTATCAAAAACATAAAAACATAGAATATTGGGAAATAGAAAATTTACCAGAAACAGAAAAAGAAGAGATCCGAGAAATTTATTCTTCTAAGGGTTTTGAAGGAGATTTACTAGAAAGAGTTGTTGAAGTGATTACTTCCGACAAGGATCGTTGGGTCAATGAAATGATGAAAGATGAACTCAATATGATGCCTTCAGAAAAATCGCCTCTTGCAATTGGCGCGGTTACATATTTTTCATTTGTCTTCGTTGGATTAATTCCATTGGTGCTTTATGTTTGGGATTATATGGTAGGATTTGCTGGAGACTTATTTTTGTTTACTTGTCTTTTTACCTCTTTTTCATTTATCATCATTGGTATTCTAAAATCTTATGTAACTGAAACCAGTTATCGAAAAAGTATTGCAGAAACATTAATTCTTGGAATCTTAGCAGCATCGGTTGCTTACTTTGTGGGAGACATTTTGGAAGGGATAATTCAATAATATCTTAGCGCATGCACTTATTGTGGCAAAGGAATTTTTACGATAAAAGTAGTGCCTACATTTTCAATGCTTTCGAACGCTATCGTCCCATTCATCACTTCTAGATACTCTCGTACAATATTTAATCCTAAGCCCGTTCCTTGAATATTAATTACATTCGCTCCTCTAAAAAATCTCGTAAAAAGATGTTTTTGTTCACTCAAAGGAATCCCTATTCCTTCATCAATTATTTTTACTTCTAGTTGATGATCAACTATTTCTACTTCACATTTTATTTTTCCATCCTCTTTAGAATATTTAATGGCATTGGAAAAAAGGTTTAATAAAATATTATTCAATAATTTTTTATCCAATAAAATGGCTTGATCTTCAGTAGGTATTTTTCTAATTAATTCTTGGTTCGATTTGAGTAATCCTCTGTTCATTTCCAAAAATTCTTCACAAAATTCGTGAATCATAAATCGCTCTGCATTAATTGGAATTTTCCCTTCGGCCAACTTAGTTAAGGAGAGTAAATCGTCTAACATTTCGGTGAGGTGCTTGACCGAAGACATCACTCGATTGAAATGTCTTCCTGTTTTTTCTATACTACCATTCTCTATGTGCTTTTCAATCAAAGTGGTAGAGGATAAAATAGTGCTCAACGGAGTTCGGAATTCGTGTGAGGCCATCGAGACAAAATTGGATTTCAAATCATTTAGTTCTTTTTCTTTTTCTAAAGCTTTTCGAATTTCCAATTCATTATTTCTTAAAGCAGCTTCTATTTTTTGTCGTTCTTTAATTTCGTTTTCTAATCGGAGATTTGTTTCTAATAATTCATTCACCGCCTCAGAAAGATCTTTGGTTTTTATTTCGACTTTTTCTTCCAGTTGTCGATTCAGTTCTAAAATTTCTTCTTCCTGTTTTTTCCGCACAGTCAGATCATGAATGATTCCAGCAAAACATTTTTTGCTTTGCATAAAAAATTCATTGACACTTAAACTACACGGAAATAAAGTACCATCTTTTTTCTTTCCAACGACATCTCGTCCAACCCCAATGATTTTTCTAACACCTGTTTTATGATAATTTTGAAGATAGGAATCGTGTTTCTCGCGGTGAGGGGCGGGCATTAAAATACTAATATTTTGACCTAATAATTCTTTTATTTCATAGCCAAACAATCTTGCTCCTGCAGGATTAATTTTAGAAATCTCTCCATGAGAGTCAATAATAATCAAGCAGTCTACAGCTGTTTCGAATATAGCTCGAAGCTGTTGCGCATCAATTGACATACTTAGATTTGAATCTCTCACCTGGTATTATTTTATATTTTTTTTGTTTCTATTTTTAACATCCTTTTGTTTTTAATTCTTTGACATATCCTGATTTTCAACATTCCACAATTATAAGAAGTGTAAAATTATTCTTTGCAAAAAAATCTATAGGTGACAAAAATCATCTTTTCCTGGTGATTTTTGTCACCTATAGAAACCAGTTTCTCAAACTCGCTCTCCTCGCTTAGGTTCCATACTCTGTTTATATTTGATAATTTGTTTTCGGATTTTTGAGAAAGCTAACGGGATCGCTTTTTCGAAAGTATCAGAATGGCTTTTTGAAAAAAGCACTTGTCCTGGAACCCGAATCTTAATTTCAAATTCTTTATCTGAAGTCAACTCTGCTCCATCCTTTAATTTAAAATATACATCTGCTTCTGAAAATCGGAGATTAAGTTCATCCAATCTTTTTACTTTTTCCGTAATCTGATTTTTGAAATATTCATTGATTGAAAATGTTGCATGATAATTTACATTCATTATTTTTTTTTTTGTTTAATTAAAAAAGGGCGACTGAATATCACAATCGCCCTCTGCTCATTTAAGGCTATATTGAGAAAAATCTATACTTTTAAAATCTAATATTTTTTCATCTTAGTACTCAACCCCAACCATCGAAAAAGAAAGCAATAACCAGTAAAAGCAGTAGTTAAAAACACAACAGCAACAACAGCAGCGGCCATCGCAACAAATCCTGAAACCCATCCAATGTAAAAAAAATAAAAAATTACTGCTACCAAAA
>JBGCCY010000110.1:0-3997 GCA_045104975.1 Saprospiraceae bacterium | reverse complement strand
GAAATTGGTGATACCAATTTCGGTAGGGATGATGTGGATAATTTGAGTGGGGAAAAATTTGCGAAAGAGTCTTGTTATTAAATGAGTCTGCTCTATGGATTCAATAGCAATTTCTCTTTGTGATTCCGTTATTTCTAGATGCCTTTGAGTGGCTTCCAAAGAAGTATTTCCTAATAGTTCTTTGGCTACAGATAATTCATTCTCCTGGACAATTCGATTTGCAAAAGTATTTCTTAGCATGGTAGGATTGACTGTGCCTTTGGAAAGTTGATTGACAATTTTCCATATTTGTTTTCTACCAATGTAAGCGATTTTAGAATTTTTTCCTGCAGGGAAAATATAATCGTCGGGATTAGAATTTTTCAACTCTTGCCAGTAATCAGCTAGAGATTTTAATAGTCGTTGGGTGAGTGGAATCTCTCTTGATTTTTTAGCTGCAATAATTTTGATTTTATTTTCGGAAAATAAAACGTGTTTGCATTGTAGTTGGATGACTTCAGAAACACGGAGTCCACAGTCTAGCATCAGGAGGATGAGGACTTGGTGTTTTTTGGAAGTGGTGGATTGAAGTAGTTCTTTCTGTTGTTGTAAGTTTATTGTTAGAGGAGGACTTTGATTCATGATTCTTTTTATTGAAGCATAAATCTACTACTCTAATAATTAATGAGTTTAATATGCTTGTAAGGATTATAGAACCCAATACTATTATTCCTTTTAAAGAATCTATCTCTAATGTTCTAGTTCAAAAATACTTCTTAATTCTTCCACCACACCTAAACATTTTAGAGTATATTGTTTTCTATATTTGAGCAATTTTATATGAATATTATTAAATCGACATATCTATGGTTTATCCTATTGATTGGATGTTGTAACCAATTGAATAGCCAGTCTATTGATGTTAATTTTCAAAAATTAACATCAAGTCATGGTTTGTCTAATAACACCGTTTATTCCATGGCTCAAGATGAGTTAGGATTTATTTGGGTAGGGACTAAAAGTGGATTAAATAGATTTGATGGTTATGAATTTAAAACCTTTTCCATTCCTGATGCAGAGGGTGAAAAGAAAATAAATCCAATCGTTTTTTCTTTGCTCAAAGATAATACAGGGTTGATTTGGATGGGACTAAAGGATGCAGGGTTGGTCGCTTATCATCCTAGTAACGATAAGTTTCATCGATTTCCATTTGAGGAGAATGCGACCGTAGATTGGAATACGATTACCGTAAAATCAATTTATGAGGATAGTCGCAATTGGCTTTGGATTGGGACTTATGGAGGTGGAACCATCGTGTTGGATGAGGAAAGAAAAGTCATTTATCACTTTTGTACTTATTGTAACGCTGAGAAAAAAGAGCAGTTGAGCAACGATTTTGTTTTTGATTTTGAAGAAGACAAAAACGGTAACGTCTATATCGCCACCGCAGAAAAAGGATTAAATATTTTTCAAGTCAAAACAAAAAGCGTCCAACATTTTCATGCTTCGGATAAAGAAGATATGCAGAGTTTTAGCAAAGCCATTTGTCTAGATTCTACCAATACACTTTGGATTGGTACGGAAGGAAATGGATTGTATGCCTTTGATATCGAAAGTCAAACTTGGACAACTTATCGAGCGAATGATTCGAAAAATGGAATTAGTAACAATATAATTACGGATATTCAATTAGATGACAAAGGGGAACTCTGGGTCGCAACAGATGGCGGTGGACTCAATCATTTTAATCGAGTAACTAATTCATTTTTAAAATTTCAATATGATTACACCAAGGTAAATTCCTTGAGTACAGATGCTTTATATCGGTTGCATTTTGATAAATCTGATAATCTTTGGATAGGTACATTTAATGGTGGAATCAATATTTTGAAATCCATCCGTCCTCCTTTTTTTACAAGCAGAGCATATAATGAAGAAAAGAAATTAGGCTTACGTTCTGTCTTAACTATACGAGAAGATAAAAGTGGTCGGGTCTGGTTGGGTACAGATGGCGGTGGGATTTTTTATTTTGATATCAATGCAGAAAAATTAACATTACACCAAGCGTCCAACCTTTTGAGTCAAGGACAATTCAATGATGTCATCACTTGTATCCAACCAGTTGATAATCAAAGGTTTTGGTATGGTTCCTTTGCAAATTGTTTAAATTATTTCGATTATAAAAAAGGAATCATTCAAACGTTTTTGCGGGAAGAGGGAAATCCTCAGAGTTTGATTCATAACAATGTTTGGGATTTGGAATTAGATAAAAATGGCGGTTTATGGATAGGAACACTTGGAGGTGGTATTGATTATTTGCCTAAAGGAAAAACTACTTTCCAACATTATGGCAACTTTGACAATCAACTTTCAAGTGTTCAGATTATTGACCTTTTATTAGATAAAGAAAATAAATACCTATGGATAGCTACTGAAAATAATGGATTGAATCGCTTGGACATTGCCACTAAAAAAATTCAACAATATCAGCAGGGTTTTAAAACAGCGCCGAGCATCAGTAGCAATAATTTGCAATCTCTTTTTGAAGACCAATCAGGAAATATTTGGATAATTTCGGAGGCTGGAATAGATAAATTAAATCCTATAACGGAGGAGATTGCAAAGGTTAAATTGAACTATGAATTTGAAATAGGTGTGATTAATAGTTTAGCAGAAGATAAGGAGGGATTTATTTGGGTTTCCACTTCCGCAGGTATCTATCGACTTAATCCCAAGGACAATACTATCACCGAATATGGAACTGCTCCCGGAACGGAAAATAATTTATTCAATTCTAAAGCTGCATTTCAATTGAGTGATGGGAAAATTATTTTTGGTGGGGTAAATGGTTTTTCAGTTATCGTACCTGATAAAGTTCAATTGAATGATAACAAAACAATTCCGGTTTTTACAGATTTAAAAATATCCAATCAATCTATTCCAATTGGAAACTACGAGGGGAGAACTATTTTAAATAAAAATTTGAATGAGGAGGGAGTTGAAGTTCGATTATCTTATTTGGAGAGAGAGATTTTATTTGAAATAAGTACCACAGAATTTATAGACCCCAATCGAAATAAATATGCATATAAGTTGGAAGGCTATGAAGATAAATGGCATTTTGTAAATGCTAATCAACGAGCTATTTTTTATTCTAGTTTAGATGGTGGAAACTACCAGCTTCAATTGAAAGCAGCGAATAGTAGTGGGATTTGGAATGAAGAAATTAGAACGATTGATATTATTGTTGCTCCACCATTTTGGGAAACGGCATGGTTTATTTTTGCAATGGTCATTTTTGCACTTGCAATCATTCTTTTGATTTATCGGTTTTTGCTTAACCGACAGAAAGAAATTTACGAGCGACAAACCTTGGAGCAAGAGCAAGAAATTTTGAAACAGGAACAACAAATTCTACAACTTAAAAATCAAAATCTCGAACAAGAAGTGACAAGTAAAAAATTCGAACTTAACGCTTCCATTTTGCAAATGGCTCATAAAAATGAGTTTTTAACCATCCTCAAAGAACGCATCAAAAAAATCCAATCCACTTCAGATACGAGTGCTAAAAAGCCTTTACGTTCCATTGTCAATATTATCAATTCCGAATTGACCCAAGAAGATTATTGGGAGAAATTTCAATTGATTTTCAATCAAACTTTTCAAGACTTTATCAATCAGTTGGAAGTAAAACATCCTGCCTTGACGCAGAACGATTATCGTCTATCTTGTTTTATCAAAATGAAGTTGAATAATCGTGAAATCGCCTCCATTTTAAACATCACCGTCAATGGTGTTGAGCAAGCCAAATATCGTTTGAAAAAGAAAATTGGTTTAGGTAAAACAGACAACCTCAATCAGTACATTCAACAATTTGGAAAAGAAGAAATTTTATAAAAAATTTCGTTTCGACTTTGTTTAATCCATTGTTTTTCTCCACTTATTTCTTTTCTCACTAAAATATCTTAATTGCTCACTTGATTTTTAAAATTCAAGTGTTTATTAATTAAAACACCCC
>JBGCCY010000109.1:0-46032 GCA_045104975.1 Saprospiraceae bacterium | reverse complement strand
CTCCTATGTCGCTCATAGGATGACTGATTTGTTGCCATCCATTCCAAGTAGCTAAATTATAATCTACAGGCACTCTAAGCCCTAGATCTTGCCCATCTTCAAATGCTCCACTATTATTTGTATCAAAAATAAAATCAATGATGGCAAGACCATGAGGACCGGCATCACTATACATGAAACAATTAAAATATAATTCTTCCGGAACGGTGGTAGGTACCTGAACATAAGTTTGACCAGTAACTTGTGCACTTATATCTACTAAACCTACAAAGAAATTTGGGACTACATTATCAGTTCCTTCTAGTCTGAAGTAATGAGTTCCCTCAGCTGGAATATCATCTTGGCGGCCAGTTTGTGCGGTAAATTCAAATTCGAAATTTCCTACAAAAACATCTGCACCATAGTTAGTTTCAAAGTCAGCAAACATAACTCCTTCATTTGCATATGATTTTGCGGAGAGAGTTTCAATTGTAGCATTACCTGTATAAGAAGGTTCTTCAGGGACAGTCAACACTACATTACAAACTTCATTTTTGAATAAAGGTAAAACAGTTGTTCCTCCTGTCCATTCTGCATTAGTCATGTTAATGCTTTTATTGAAACCTTCAAATCGTTTAACTGAACCACTTGTTGTTCCTGTAATTTCAAGCACCCAATTTACATTTTTATTAAATTCAGCTGTAAAAAAAACAGTCTCACCTGCTGCAAAATCTACAGTTGCCTGACTTACTTCTAAATCTGTTACTACACTGAAAGGACCAAATCTATCAACTAAGTTAGGCCCATCGAAAGTATCTGTTTCGTGACTACATCCTGAAATTATTAAAACAAGAAGCGCCGTAAATATAATGTTGGAAAAAATTGATTTATTCATAATTTCTATTTATTGCTTTGATTTTTTTAATATCTAAAGGGGTGATTCAAATCGATTAAAAATTCATATTGTATAAAACAAATATTTGATTCAAATCATAATCATTAGGATTGTTTGTTCCCATTTCGGATTTGAAGGTTTGATACTGGATAGTCATATAAATATCTTTTTTGAATTCATATTTTATTCCTAGACCAATTAATGTTTCTGTGTCGTCAGCAACAAATGCTGCGGGGAAATCTTGCACAGTATTAAATTCTCCAATGAATGGAATATAATCTTGTCCTTCTGCAGAGAAAATTTTCGCTCCAAAAAGTAATTCAAATTTTGGGAATAACTCTGCTTCTAAACCTACTTCAATTAAGTTAGAACTAAGATCTACCTTTTCAATTTCTTCTCCACCTCTAGAGGTTGATTCAATTTGGAAACCAAGTGTTGCTCGTAGTTTATTTTTCAAAGAAGCTAATTTGTGAATGTTCACATTGGCAGAACCTCTAAGTAATGTAAAACTTTTTAGTTCAAAAGTTCCTTGACCTCTCAACTCCTTAAGGAAAGCACCTTCCAATTTTGCATTTATTTTATCCTCCATTTTACCATACTCTACACCAAATTTTAATCCTTGACGATTAGCAGTTGCATTACCATAAGGCATGGTGTTATTGTAACGTGGATCATATGCCATCAATCTATCTTCAATTCTAAAATTATATAAACCTCTATCTCTATTAAGGTCAAAGAGAGAAGGCATTCTTACATTTTTTTCTGTTCCGATTCTGTTGTAAAAAGTTTTTTGAGCAGTATAATCTATTCTTTTACTTTGAGCTCCTACACTAAAAAAGTCAGGCCCGATATCAATAAAGGAAACACTTAAGGTAAGATTTTGTTTCTTCAATTTTAGTGAAGCTCCTATATCTAAAAAAGTATCATCCAGTTCCGATAGGGTAACATTTTCTTCATCTCCATTTGCGTTAGTCACTCTTTCTGCCGTTTCTAAATTTGACATTCCTGTTTCTCCTACAAAGTGGATAGCCATATCTTTTTTATCCATTATCGTTACATCAAAATCGAAAGTAGAAACGGTATTACGAATTCCTGATGTGGCATTTCCAGATTGTAAATCATCGAAAGTATGAACGACATTTAAACCAAAGTCTGCTTTCAATCCTAAAGAATCATTGAAGGTAACTGTGGAAAAATCCAACTGTCCACCAGTAACTAATCGACTAGGAGTTGTGAAAAAATCTGTTCCTCTAATTCTTGCAATGAATGCATTAGCTTCCATCTCTTCTAGACCTTTTCCGAAGTTCAAACCAAAGTCAAATTTGGCTCCTTGCAGCCGTCTTGTATTTTCATCAGTATAAAATTGTTCGTAGTGAATCACTTCTCTTTGAGGTGCAAATACAGCTGGCTCATTGACAATTCCTTCTTCTAGTTCATTGAACAAAGTGTAAGGTGACATCACTACATCCATATCTCCAACTCGATATTTTAAAACATCAGCGATAATTCCTCTAGCCCAAAGCTCTCGGACTTCAACTGACATTCCTGACCCGAAAAATCCTCCAAACTCATTTCTAAGTCGAATGATTGTTTGAACTTCTGAGACCTTATTTGGAGTAGCATTTATTGCCAGGTCAAGTAAGAATTCTCCATCCGTTAAACTTTCAATAGTGGAGGAATCAGATTTTAGTACTTCGCCATCAATTCCAGTTTGGGAAAGAATAGTTCGACCTAATCCATTAAAATGGATTTTTGATTTATCATCTTCTTTGACAGTTGCTTTGGAAGAACCATCTTGAGCGTTGATGTTGTTATTTAAAAAAAATAAAATACCGAAGATGAAGAGGAATTTGATAAATGTATATTTCATAATTGATTGATTATTCGTTATTGATTTTTTGAACAGACAAAATAGCTGCATTTTATTATTGCTTTAAGCTGTCTTGTTAAACTTTAATTTTTTAGAAAAATGTTTTCAATTCAATAGTTACTTCTCGACCTTTGTATTTATCGAGAGCAAAACTTCTATCTTCAAAACTCAGCCATCGATGTCTAAAATATATTCCTGTACTTTTTGAAACAGTCCAATCAAATCCTAAACCGATTCCAGTTCCTAGTTGATCAAGAGGTAATTGTGATTCCAAATCCCAAGCGGTGAATTGTCCGCCTCTTGCATTCTCAAGTCCAAGATAACCTGTCAATAAAAATTTAGGGAAAAGTTCGTAGTACGCATCAAGTTCATGATATTGAACAAATAAATAACTATCATCTGTCATCGAGGGAATTGCTGATACTTTTGATTTAGCAGAACCAAATGAACCTAGGTAAAAGAAATATAAACTTCGGTCGCCAATGTTAGTTTTTATTTTAGCTTGTAAATCTACCGCATTAAAATATTTTCTATTTAATGCTGTGGCAGTTGCAGGATCTAAATCTGTCGTCTGTACAAGTTCTGTAACTCCTCGGAAGAAAGAGATTTTTCTAGCATAAGGTCCAAAGACAGTTGGTGCGACTGCACCTTCTGGAAATGGATTGTAAATTCTAGATAATGCTAATCCATTTATTCGATGTACATAAGTTATTTGAGTAGCCTCAGCATCAATCTCTTGTCCAAGTCCCCAAGCTAAATTAAATTTTAGTGGGCCAACTTCTACACCTGTGTTGATATTGATTCCTCGTCTATTGTGTACCAATTGATTCACAAGTGCTAATTGTCCTCCGACACCATTTGCCCCAGCAGTAACACCAAAATCTTTTAGAATCTCTGGATTAGAGTTGGTAGCAATTTCCCCATTTTGATTGAAGAAATTTTTACTGATTTGATAAACTTGAACATCGAGTGGGAGGAAAGTATATTCTTTTGGAAGAAATGCATGAAGCATTAATGCCTCGCCCCATTTCTTTTCATAAGTTGGACTTTCATAACTTCCCATGGCCAACTCACCCGTTAATTTTATTTTTGAAATTTTTAAATCTAAAGCTAGAGAGTGAACTTGGTAAATTCTTTTTACTCGATTAATAGAGTCTAAGGCAGTTTGACTGTGAATCAAATTATAAGAAATGGTTTGTCGTTTTTTTCCAAAAGATCTACCTATTTTTCCACCAGTAATGAAATTAGGAATAAATCGAGAATCACCTCCAAATCCAACATAAGTAGGTACATTTCCTGCATCATTTGTGGCAGGGATAGATTGGAAAGGCTCGAGGATACCATTTGCCAAGCCTGCATTAGGTTGTGTTTTTCCCCAAAATAAATCAAAGTTAAAATCTCCTGGAAGACTTCCACCATTAATGATTAGTCCTTGGAATGGTTGATTATTCCATCTGAGATCACCTGGATTTGTAGAACTTGTTTGGAAGTAACTATCATATTTTACATCATGAGTTACACCTTCCCAAGGAGTTCGATCAAAAATACTAAAGCGATCTAATATTTGGAATACTCCAATGGTAAATGTACTGAGGTTATACCAATGGATTCCACCTGCTCGCACCCCAAAATTTCCATGATTAGTTCTAAAGTTTCCATAGAAATTAATTCCAAGGTTCATGGTCAAAACATTATCTTCAGGACCAGTACCTACATAAGGTGAAAATAAAAACAACTCTGTTCCAAAAGTAGTCTTACCATTAGGGCGTCCAATTACAGTTAGCGATAAAGCAGGCTCTCGATAGCCATCCCCAAATCCATAAGCTTTCTCATAAGGAGCTAAATTGGGATAAGGATCAATCATATTCCTTCCATAACCAAATAGTCGATAGTAACCAAAAAGTGTTAATTTTTGACTTTGCTTTCTCAATTTTTTACCAACAAAGCTGGTATCATATTGAATACCAGCAATAACCTCTGTATTGAAGTCTGGTAATTCAGCATTGTAAATGGAAGAGAAAGTGGTATCAGATTGATAATTGATTAAACTAGATTTAGAATAATCGGTATCTGATGCAGCAATAAAACTTTTTTGTCCAAAAGTAGTTATTGATAAAACAGATAAAAATAAGCAAAGACTCCATTTCGTCTCTCTCTTCAAAAAGAATAAGAGACAGGAGTAGAGGGACTGATCCCTGGTTTTCGTTTTGTGGAGGTGAACCATAAAGTAATATAGTTTTGTTGTTGACAAATTTAAAGTGAATAGAATGGTGATAGGAAAAATAGCATACATCACACTTACATCTTTTTTTTTACCCATACATCATCACTACATCATTATATAATAATTTTGTTGGACTTGTATTAATTTCTTAATTTTTCGGTGAATTTAATAATTTTGAAAATAAAGTTTGTTTAGATATGAAAAAAATCAATTTACTTCTTATTACGCTTTTTATTATAAGTATAAACATTTCTCTGCAAGCTCAAGCTCCAGAAGGTCCCATCAAAGTGGAAATGCGGCAAGAAAATGGAAAATGGCAACTTTATCGAGGTGGAAAGCCATATTACATTAAGGGTGTAGGTGGGCAGACTAAAATGGATCGGGCAGTAGCCTATGGTGCTAATTCTGTTCGAACTTGGGGGGCTGGTGAAGCCATTGCAATATTAGATGATGCTCATGAAAAAGGATTAACCGTACTTTTTGGATTATGGGTAGGATGTGAACGACAAGGTTTTGATTATGATGATGCCAAAGGTGTACAAGCTCAACTAGAAAGATTTACAGAGGTAGTCAAAGAGTACAAAGATCATCCAGCTATTTTAATGTGGGGAATTGGAAATGAAACAGATCTGTTTTATTCTGATTTTAAGGTTTGGAATGCGATTGATGACATTGCAAAAATGGTTAAGGAAGAAGATCCTTATCATCCAACCATGACGGTAACTGCAGGATTAGATGTTGCTGAGGTTCAATTGGTAATGGAACGAGCACCGCATATTGATGTTTATGGAATCAATACTTATGGTGGTTTGATAGGTGTCGATAAAGAAATGCGAGCATATGGTTGGGACAAGCCTTATGTGATTACAGAGTGGGGCCCAAATGGTCATTGGGAGGTTTACAAGACAGCTTGGGGCGCGCCTATTGAACAAACAAGTACTGAAAAGGCAGCAGATTACAAAAGAAGATATGATTTAGGTATTGCAAGAGATAAAGAAATGTGTGTTGGGTCTTATGTTTTCCTTTGGGGACAAAAACAAGAGACTACTCCAACTTGGTATGGTGTTTTTTTGGAAGATGGTTCAGAAACGGAAGTGATGGATGTTTTGGAAAAATCATGGAGTGGAAAATATCCTATGAATCGCTCTCCAAGTATTGCTTCTATGAAAATGAATGATAAGAAACCGAGAGATAATGTTTATGTAAAACCAAAAAGTGATGTTCGTTTTAATATAGATACAAAAGATCCTGACGGTGATGAATTGAAATATCGCTGGGAAATACTACCAGAGAGTACTGATATAAAGTCAGGTGGAGATAAAGAGTCTCGACCTGAGCCAATAGAAGTGGTCGTTAAGCCAGGAAGTGTTGATGGGCTTTTGAATTTTAAAGCTCCAAGAAAGGAAGGTGCATATCGGTTGTTTGCCTATATTTATGATGGTAATGGAAATGCCGCGACTGCAAATTTTCCGTTTTATGTAAAAAAGTAAATTGCTTTTTTTTAAAAGCTCAATAGTGCATTAAATTGTATTATTGGTATTAAGAAATATATTAAGATTAAGGAGTGAGGAATTTATATTTCTCACTCCTTTTTTGTTTTAAAAATCATACTTAAATCGGTAATCCAATTTGATGACCTAAAGTGCATGTTCGAAATGATATTAGTAATTTTAACATATATTTCTATTTGAGAGTATTCTCCATTGCTTAATCAGGGAAAAGCAATTCTAATATTTTATCCATCCAAATATTAAAGTCGTCACCTATATCAAATTGCTATGTTGTGATGCTATATTAACAACCCTAAAATAGGTAATATAAAATAAGGTTAAAATAGTATCTTTTTTTACCAATTCACAGGTAGTAAGCTGTTTAAAATGCCTATAGATTTGTCCTGTTATTTAAAATTAAGGAAGTGTTTTTCTTATTTATTATCTAATTAAAAATTACTTTATTATGAAAACACGGATTAAAATTATGGCAATGTTGACTTTTCTTTTGATTTCTAATTATGGATTTTCAAATACAGAGAAGCCAGTTTTTATCTTGAAAAAAGAAGGAGATAAAACGATTCATTTTGATGCAAAAGAAATGTTATCATCTTTTTTAGAGGTGACCATCAGAGATAAAAGTGGAGATAAAATGTTTAGCGAATATGCGATTCATCCTGCTGATTTTGAGAGAAAATATAACTTGAGTGAGTTGAAAAATGGATTATATTTCTTAGAAGTTAAATTTGATAAAACCACTCAGATTCTACCAATTTCAATAACCGATAAAGGCTTGGAAATGGAATGGGAAGATCTGGAAACGATGTAAAACATTAAATCAGAGAGAGATGATATCATTGTCAAAAACCAAAGATGTCATCTCTCCATATTCTAAACTTCCAAAATGAAGCCTACCAAATTAACCTCTGAATTTAATCCTAATTTTTTTCTTAATCGATACCGACTAATTTCTACACCACGAACAGAAATATTTAGTAGCGGAGCAATCTCTTTCGTTGTTAGATTCATTCTTAGATATGCACACAATTTTTGATCTTTAGGAGTAAGTTCTGGATATTTGGAACGTAGTCGTTTAAAAAAGTTTTCGTGAACTTGATCAAAATAGGTTTCGAATTGTTCCCAATTGTTATCTAATTGAATATCCGATTCTATGGCTCTAGTTATTTGTTTTATTTTCTTTTTTACTTCAGGTTCTGCTTTCGATTGAATATTAGTCAAGTCATTTTTTATCTTCATCAAGATTTCACTTTTTTGAACTAAGTGCATAGTTGCAGAGGCGAGTCGGCTATTTTTATTTTTCACATCAGAGCTAAGTTTTTCATTTCGAAGTTTGATGATTTCACTCTCTGATTTGGCAACCTCTTTTTTAAATTCTGCTTCCTTGAGTTCTAATTTTTCAGTCTGTTCTTTTTTGAAGGCTTCCGTCTTTCTTTTTTCTCTTTTTGAAATAAAATTGAATAGACTGTACAAACTAAGAGCACCTAAAATAAAATATGCGGTTTTAGCAAACCAAGACCAATACCAAGGAGGTAAAATAGAAAATTCAAAACCAACTTCATCACTCATTTGGCCATAAGCATTTCTTGCTTGTACTTTGAATAAATAATTCCCAGCAGGTAAATTGGTATATTCTTTTTCAGTTTTGGTCGCCCAATCAGTCCAAACATTTTCAAATCCTTCTAATTTAAATCGATACTTGAGGTAACTAATTTTTTCATAATAAGGTGCTGAAAATTCAAACCGAAAATCATTCATTTTATAATTAAAATCAAAGTCATCCATCGCTGGACTACCCCAATAAATAGTAGAGTCTTTTTGGGTAATGGAGGTAACTTTTCTAATTAAAATCTTAAATGAAAATTCTGTATTCTTTTTCTTTAATGGGTTATAATGCATAAAACCCTTTTCTGTTCCAATTAATATATTGTCTTTATCAATAGCATAAATATGTTCAAACCCATCCACTAAATCGTCATGAATTTGATTAAAAAAATTAACCTTAAATTTATTAAAAACACCTTGTTCTTGCACTTTTAATACTCCAAATTCATTGTCAATAGAGAACCAAATATTTCCTATATTATCTTCTATTAAGCGATGGAAATTTCGATTTTCTCCAAATAATTCTATAAATTCTTGATGAGGAATGAATTCATTTTTTTTCTTATCATATTTAAACACCCCTTTGGGGGTCGTGAAGGCAAGTTCGTTTCGAATCTTAATTACATTGATAATTAATTCGTTGGGAAGGCCATTGTTACCTGAAAATAACTTAATATTTTTGACCGATTTTAAATCTGAGTTTAAGCTGATTTTGTATAATCCTTTATAGGTATGGGATACCCAAATATTGCCATCTTCGTCTTCCTCAAAGGTTCTTGCTGATTCATCAAATCCTTTGATTTTTTCTACTAATTTCCAATTAGTAGATTCGTCGTTGTTTTTTTGGAAGTTTAAATTTTTATAAAGCGAAAATCCAGAATAAGTACCTTCTATTGCATATTCAGGATTGGATTTTAAGACTAAAAATTTCCATGATCCTTGTATATCTGAAAAAGAAGTTAATTTATTATTTTTCAGATAAGAGGCTCCTTTATGTTGACCAACGATAATCTCATTTTTTAATTTATTGATACTCCAGACTTGCCCCAAACCATTCTCCACAGGTTGAAATTTTGCAATATTTAAATTGGAATTATCATTCTCCCAGACCGTTGAAAATAATCCCTGATTGGTTCCTAAATAAATTTTTCCTTGATGCTCAACAGAAGCGTATCCTGTACCTGTGATACCTTCCTGAGTCCATATCTTTGAAAAAGGCGAGTTTATTTCAGCATAATCAATTCCATTGTCCAAACCCAACCAAAGGTTTTGTTGGATATCCTGTTTGATGGATAAAACAGTATTGTTTTGTAATCCTTTATTTTTATTTAAATGCAATTCTGGATTACCATTTTTACTTATAATGAGCAACCCATTTTGAGGCGTTCCTATGGCATATTTTTCTTCTTTTAATTCGATAGCACAATAAGCTTGATGTGTTTTTAAGAAACTATTCGCAGGAACATCCCAAGGACTTATCCCTTCTTCATTCATGATAAATAACCCATTTGAAAATGTAAAGATTAGTAACTGGTTATCATTATGAGGCAGAATCGAAATAATACGCTTATTAGAAAAAAAGTTTTCACTATGAATTGGTAAGAGTGTGTTATTGGCTAATTCAAAAAGTCCAAATTTAAAATCTTGAACAATGATTCTATTTTCTATTTGGAAAAAATTTTCAAAATTTTGACTCTTTGGTTTGATGACTTCAATTTTGTCACCCTTTAAATTGAAAATGGCTTTTTTAGAACAAAAATAAATGCCTTCATCGTGAGTGAAAATTTGCCAGATATCTTCAAAACTTTTAAAATCTCTTGGAATTAGAGTAGTAAGAGAGGTATAAGATTGTTTCCCATTTTGATCTTCTTCTAAATACCCAACTTCATCTTGTCCTCCAATGTAAATTTTTCCATTCTTACCAAAATTGACAGATCGAACAATTGTACCATTGGGCAATGGAAAGGTATGCCAATTGGTTCCATCGAATTCTAATAACCCTTTATTATTTCCGAAATAAAGGATACCCCGATTATCTTGTTGAATAGCCCAATTTTGAGTGCCAGCTTGATAGGTTGATCTTGGAAAATTGATAATGGAAGGAGATCCTATCCTTTGACATTGTATAGGCAAGGTGAAAAAAAATGAAATTATTAATGTTAAGATAACATAATGAGTTTTTTTCATTGAGTATGTTTTGATGGTAAATATAATGGGAAATTAAGCAATGATGTATTATATTAACTCTTAAATGTTCATTTATTTATTCTGAAACAAAGGGTTCGTAGGAATGTTGAGAAAATGATAAACTAAAATGATGTAGTAGAGATGTATAACAAAAATAAAAGATGTAAGCAAGATGTATGAACAAAAGGTGTCATTTATTCATTCAATTATAAATTTGTACATTCTCCTTTTTTATAAAACTTAAAACTATTGAAATGAAAAGAATCAACCAATTAATCCTGCTATCTCTTATAATTTCCCTTAATCTATTTTCAGGATGCAAAGAGGCCAAAGATTTGGGAGGTTGCAAATTCACTAGTTCAATGGATAATTACGAAATGGTTTGGAGTGATGAATTTGATGGATCTGCCATTGATGAATCAAAATGGTCCTATGATATTGGAGATGGATGCCAAATTAGTAATGACTTATGTGGATGGGGAAATAACGAATTAGAATATTATACTGCTCGCCCTGAGAACTCTTTTATCAATAATGGTAATTTAGTCATCGAAGCCAAAAAAGAATTTCCTCTTTATTTAGGACAACATGAATATACTTCTGCTCGAATGGTTACCAAGAACAAAGGTGATTGGAAATATGGTAGGCTTGATATTCGTGCAAAAATGCCAATTGGTCAAGGACTTTGGCCAGCAATCTGGATGCTTCCTACCGATGAAGTTTATGGAGGATGGCCTAGAAGTGGAGAGATTGACATCATGGAATATTTAGGTAATGAGCCTCAAAATGTATTTGGAACGATTCATTATGGCCATGATTTTTGGCGGTTTAACAGTCAAGGGTTGGAATTAGAAGAAGGATCATTTGCTGAAGAATTTCACGTATTTACTGTGTTATGGAATGAAGACTGTATCCAATTTCAAATGGATGGTATTAATATAGGAGAACCAAATACTCGTTCTACAGTATTGCCGACTACCTATCCTTTTGATCAAAGATTTCATTTAATATTAAACGTAGCGGTGGGTGGTAACCTACCAGGTAATCCAAATGCATCGACTAGTTTTCCACAAACCATGGAAGTGGATTATGTAAGAGTATACCAAGAAAAGTAATTTATTTATTATTTATTAAATCAAAACTATAAAAGATTATGAAAAAAATCTACCAATTGTTTTTTATCGCATTTTTTATTTCCACAAGTGTTTCAGCACAAGTTTTATGGGAAAATTTTGAAGATACTCGTAAGGGAACTTATGGGTTTATCAATGGATCGTTTATCCCATATTTTGAAAATCCAGATCAAACTGGAGCTAACACCAGTCAAATTGCAGCGCAATATACTCGTAATGGAGCTGAGCTTTTTGATGTACTTATTTTAGATGAGGCTATGGCCGATTTGACTGATTATGTTTCAGGAGCAAAACAAATGAGTATTGATGTATGGAGTCCTGCTGCTGGCAAGGTAGTACAGATCACTTTGGAAAACGATGTATTGGCAGAACCAACCAATTTTCCAACAGGTAGACATAGTGTTTATTTAGCAACTACAACTGTGGCTAGTGGTTGGGAAACTTTAACTTTTACTTTTGATAATCAACCTGATGCTTCGGTTGCAAATGATAACGTAAATAGAATGGTATTGCTTTTTGATCCAAATACTAATAATGCTGATGTTTATTATTGGGATAATTTCAATGGGCCTGAATTCGCAAGTGATCCTTGTGATGGAGTTGCTTCTGACCCTCAAATCTTTAATGATTTTGAATGTAGTCAAAATACTAATTTTACTTTTTCACATGCAGGCGTCAATTTTAGAAGAATTTTAAATCCAGATGCTAGCGGTGCTAACACTTCTGAATATGTAGCTCAATACAATCGGAATGGAGGAGAAGAAAACGATGTAATTGTTGGAAACTTTGATGGAAACCTATCATTTACAAATGAAGGTAGAATAAAACTTGATGTTTGGGATCCGGGTGCACCAACTGTGGTAATTGTTTCTTTACAAAATGCTGCTGGTGATGTTATTCTTGAAATGTCTGCAACCACTTCAGTAAGTAGTACTTGGGAGACTTTGACTTATGATCCTAGTTCTGTTTTTGCAGCAACTGATATCTCTAAGTTTGTTATTTTATTTGACCCAGGGTTTTTTACTGGTGAGCAATATTTCTTCGATAACTTTCAATATGGGGCACCTGTTTCAGTTGAGAACTTAGCAGACGTAGTTTCATTTGTAGCTTCTCCAAATCCAACTCAAGGAGAAACAACTTTTCAATATGAATTGCAAAGTGCTGCTGATGTGAATCTTTCTATTTATGATGCTACAGGAAAAATGATTACTCAGATTTTGGATGAGAACCAACCTTCTGGACATCACCAAGCTACTTGGTTAGCAACTGATGTTTCTGATGGAATTTACTTCTACACTATGAGAATAGATGGAAAAGTTGCTTCAGGTAAAATCATTCTTAACAAATAATTTTTGATATTGATTTTAGATAATGACTAAGGAATAGAAATATTCCTTAGTCACTTTGAATGGTTTAACTTCAATTCTATACCTACAATTAATGATTTTTAGAAAATAAATTATTGTATGAATTCTAACGAGTCAAATTCAATTGCTGCACAAAAAAAAGATTCTACCATTTTTGTAAATGAATTGTTAGAAAAAATGACGCTGCCAGAGAAGATTGGACAAATGTCTCAATTTGCTAATCGTAGAGGCATTCCTGATGATTTCCGGGAAGCTATTCAGCAAGGAAAGGTAGGTTCAATTTTGAATGAAGTAGATCAGGGAAAATTGAAGGAATTGCAGAGGATAGCCAAAGAGGAGAGTCGATTAGGCATTCCAATTATCATAGGACGAGATGTAATTCATGGCTTTCAGACCATGATGCCAATTCCACTAGGACAAGCGGCAAGTTGGAATCCAGAACTGATAGAAAAAGGGGCAAGAGTTGCTGCTATTGAAGCTGCTTCAGCAGGAATCCATTGGACCTTTGCACCAATGATTGATATTACAAGAGATCCTCGCTGGGGACGAATTGCAGAGTCATTAGGAGAAGATCCTTACTTGGCGAGTATACTTGGAGTTGCTATGGTTAAAGGTTTTCAAGGCGATGATTTGTCTAATTATGATAGTATCGCAGCTTGTGCCAAACACTTTGCTGGGTACGGATATTCTGAGGCTGGAAAAGATTATGCTTATGTAAATATCTCAGAAAACGAATTAAGAAATGTAGTCTTACCTCCATTCAAAGCAGCAGCAGATGCGGGAGTCGCAACTTTTATGGCAGCCTTCTCTGATCTTAATGGAGTGCCTGCCTCGGGGAATGAATTTTTAATGAAAAAAATTCTTAGAGACGAATGGAAGTACGATGGTTTTGTGGTGAGTGATTGGGATTCTGTGGTTCAATTAATTACTCACGGATTTTCAGAAAGTGAAAAAGAAGCTGCTTTCGAAGCGGTTAATGCTGGTGTTGATATGGAAATGGCAAGCCATACTTATTTAAAACATTTAGAAAGTTTGGTAACTGAAGGAAGAATTTCTTTGAAAAAAATTGACCAATGTGTTCGGAATATTTTAAAGATAAAATTTGATTTAGGTTTATTTGAAAATTCGGATTGGGATGAGGCTGATTTTCCAAAAAAAGGAAATGAGGAATTTTTACAAACGGCAAAACAAGCCGCAGTTGAAAGTATTGTTTTATTAAAAAACGATCATAATAAGCTCCCTCTACAAAAAGAAAATATTAAAAATTTAGCGATAATCGGTCCGTTGGCAGATGATGGATATGAGCAAATGGGAACGTGGACTTTTGATGGAAAGGAGGAATGGTGTCAAACGCCACTTCAAGCGATAAGAGAGATGCTGGGGGATGAAGTAAACATTCATTATGCTCGAGGACTCGAAACTACTCGCAGTAAAACAAAAGGTAAATATTATAAAGAAGCTATTGAAATTGCAAAAAAATCAGATACCGTAATTTTCTTTTTAGGAGAAGAAGCAATCCTTTCTGGAGAGGCACATTGTCGAGCAGATATTGATTTGCCAGGTATTCAAAATGAATTATTAAGAGAGATTTCGAAATTAGGAAAGTCAACAGTTTTAGTCATCATGGCTGGTCGTCCTTTGACTTTAGATAAAACACAACATTATGTAAATGCAATGTTATATGCTTGGCATCCTGGTACAATGGGAGGGCCTGCTATTGCAGATATTATTTTTGGAAAAGAATACCCTTTAGGGAAATTGCCTGTAACTTTTCCAAAAGCTGTAGGTCAAATTCCGATTTATTATAATCAAAGGAATTCTGGAAAACCACCTACACCTGAATCATTTGTTCACATTGATGACATAGCTTCAAGAGCAGGACAAACTTCAGTTGGAAATACTTCTTTTCACTTGGATGCAGGATTTGAACCACTTTATCCATTTGGATTTGGATTATCATATGGATATTTCGAATACAAAAATATTTGGCTGTCTGCCGAGACAATTGAATTGGGGGAGAGTCTTGAAGTATTTGCAGAGCTAACCAATTATGGCCGGATGGCTTCTTTTGAAATTGCTCAATTATATATCAGGGATTTGGTGGGAAATGTTACTCGTCCCATCAAAGAGTTAAAAGGTTTTCAAAAAGTCCACTTAGAGGTAGGAGAAACTAAAACCATTTCTTTCAAAATTAATACGGATGATTTAGCATTTTATAATAGAGAAATGAAATTAGTGACCGAGTCTGGAAAGTTTGATGTATGGATAGGAGGAGATTCAAATGCAAATTTACGAACCTCTTTTTATGTAAAATAGGACTTGTCCAAAGGATATAGTTTTTATAACCCAAATCTTTTAGAAAAAAGCTAATAAAAAAATAGGAGTGAAATAAAATTTTTAGAAACGAAAAACCAATTTACTCATGGGAAAAACCAACTTTATTATCCTCATTGCCTTAATTGTAGCCTTAGGTGGCTTTTTAATGGGCTTTGATGCCTCCGTAATTTCAGGCGTCAATAAATTTATTGAAATAGAATTTGGCTTATCTAAATTAGAATTAGGCTGGGCAGTTGCCTCACTTACAGTCACAGCTACTCTTGCCATGATGGTCGCCGGACCAATTAGTGATAAATATGGAAGAAAAAGAGTATTGTCTTATGCAGCCTTACTTTATTTTGTTTCTGCCATAGGATCAGCCTTTGCACCCAGTTTTTTAATTTTAGTAATAGCAAGAATGATTGGAGGACTTGGAGTTGGAGCATCTTTAATAATTGCGCCAATGTATATTGCGGAAATCGCACCTCCTTCCCTGAGAGGAAGAATGGTTTCCTTTAATCAATTGAATATCGTACTTGGAATCTCCGTTGCCTTTTTTACTAATTATATGATACTCCAACTAGGAGAGTCAGATGCAGCCTGGGCACAATCTTTAAAGTTTGATGAGTATAATTGGAGATGGATGTTGGGTTTAGAAGCACTTCCAGCTATCTTATATTTCTTTGCATTATTTATTGTTCCAAAGAGTCCACGTTGGTTAGCAATGAAAGGAAAATACGAAGAGGCATTAATTATTATGAAGAAAGCAGCTGAAGAGGAAGAGGCAGAAAAAATAATTAATTCTGTAAGAGAAAGTATGAATAAGGATTCTTCTGAAGAAAGTAATTCGATCAAAGATTTGTTAAAACCATCCTTGAGGTTAGTATTGTCAATTGGATTGGTAATAGGTATCCTTCAACAGATTACGGGTATTAATTCCGTTTTCTTTTATGCTCCGATGATTTTTGAGCAATCAGGAATTGGAACAGATGCGTCATTTGTACAAGCTATTTTGGTGGGATTAGTTAATTTAGTTTTCACACTTATTGCTATTGCGTTAATTGATCGATTAGGAAGAAAACCTTTACTAATTTTTGGAGTATCAGGAATTGTAATTACTATGTTTTTATTATCCTATGGGTTTAATCAAGCTACTTATACTTTGACAGCTGAAACGGTAAAATCATTGCCCGCTGAAGTAAACCAAACAAAACTTGCATCTCTTGTCGGAAAAACATTTGACAACGACGTAAGTTTTAAACAGGCCACTAGAGCGGCACTTGGAAAAGAGGTAGCACAAGCCAACGAATCCCAGTTAATAACTGCTGCAGTTAAAATGAATTCTTGGTTAATTTTATTTGGAATTTTAGGATTTGTTGCTTCCTTTGCGGTCTCTGTTGGTCCAGTTATGTGGGTGCTTTTTTCTGAACTTTTTCCCAATTGGATTCGGGGACTTGCCATTTCATTTGTTGGGTTGGTCAACTCAGGAGTAAGTACTTTAGTTCAGTTTGTTTTCCCTTGGGAATTAGACAATTTAGGAAGCTCGATGACCTTCTTAATCTATGGTGTTTTTGCCGTATTTGGGTTGATTTTTATCATAGCTAAGGTACCTGAAACAAAAGGTAAATCTCTAGAGGAGTTAGAGACTCTTTTGGTTAAATAAATATCAAACTCTAACAATATAGATTTTTATAAAAAACTGATAATCAAAGTCTTAGTCACAATGAAAATAACATTTCGATTTAGACTGCTTGATTTTTTCTCAATCTTCGCTATAGAAACTTTTATTTATCCAAGTAAATATTTTTGAGGTTTAGATTGAAAAAACGATTTTTTTGACTAAATCGAAATTATATTTTTTCATTGTGACTTATAAACATTATCAATTCAATAATTATGACTAAACCAAACATAACTTACTTATTTTATTTGAAAATATTCTCATTAGTTTTTTTGATCTCTTGTGTGAAAAATACTAATGAATCAACAACTAATACAGATATAAAAGAACCTGTCAAAGAAGTAAAATCTATTACTATTCAAGCGGAAGATTTTCTGGTTTCTAATGGCAATGTAAATAAGGAAGAAGGCAAATTTATTTCAACTGCCTCTGATGAATCTTGGATTACATTTGATGTAGATATTCCTGTTGCTGGACGATACAAATTCGAAATAAATGCCAGCGCTCAAATGGATAGTTCGACTGCATGGATGGAAGATTATATTGATAACAAAGATGGCCGTGAGTATAATGTTACAGGTTCAATTCCTATTTCAAAAAACAATACATTTACAATTTTAAGTAAAGACGGAAGTCCACTTAATAAAGGACTCCACAAAATGAAACTACATCTAAAAGGAAAAGATGTTAAAGTAGATTGGTTTAAGTTTTCACTAATGAAAAATCATCAACTCACACCTAAGAAAATGACTCAAAAAACAGACGGTAAAGAATGGAAGGTTGTTTGGTCTGATGAGTTTGATGGCAAAGGAATGATTGATACAAGTAAATGGACATTTGATATAGGTGATTGGGGATGGGGAAATAATGAGTTGCAATATTATACAGAGAATCGTTTGAAAAATGCTCGACAGGAGGGTGGAAATCTAATTATTGAATCGCATAAAAATGATATGAATTCATTATGGACATCTGCTCGATTGACTACGCGAGGTAAGGTAACTTTTTTGTATGGACGTATTGAGTTCCGTGCCAAGGTGCCAACTCATCGTGGAAATTGGGCTGCAGGATGGACACTTGGAGATGATTATGTGGATGAATTATCATGGCCATATTGTGGAGAAATTGACATTCTGGAAAGTGTAGGATTTGAAATAGATGATGAGACAGGTGATGGAACTGCACATGCTTCTACTCACAATGGAGCTTATTATTTTAAACTTGGAAATCACCAAACGGGAATTTTAGATGTCAAAAATATGAATAAGGAATTTCATACGTATGCTATTGATTGGGGCCCTGAAAGTATGATTGCAACTGTAGATGGAATAGAATATTTTACTTATACAGATGACAAGAAGCCTTTGGCTTGGCCTTTTGGAAAACATCAAAACATTATCCTAAACCTCGCTATGGGCGGTGGCTGGGGAGGAGCTGAAGGAATGGATGAATCTATGACTTCACAGCAATTTATTCTAGATTATGTTCGAGTTTATGAAAAGCAATAGAGCTAATCTAATATTAGACTAAAATATATAAAGTGCTCAAAATTTCAAATGGGACATAACTAACACAAAGCAAAACTATTTGGGGATAATATTTAGTTATCCCCAATTTTTGGAGATGGTTAAACAAAGTAGAAAAACTAATAACGAACAATATACTAATGGAAGATAAATCAACAGATAAAAATGTACTACAATATGTAGAGTCATTGTTACAAAAAATGACTCTCGATCAAAAGATAGGGCAAATGACTCAAACGGAGCGGATGGTGATCACTCCCGAAGAAGTTAAAACTTACCATATTGGCTCAGTATTAAGTGGAGGTGGATCAGTTCCTAAAAGTAACCGTCCAGCAGATTGGATTGAAATGAACGATGCTTATTGGTCAGCTTCTATGGAGGCAGATGAGCATCATTTGGCGATACCGATTATTTATGGAGTTGATGCTGTTCACGGTCATAGTAATGTTATAGGAGCAACAATTTTTCCTCATAATATAGGTCTTGGTGCGGCGAACGATCCAGAACTAATAGAGCGAATTGCAAAAGTAACGGCAAGAGAAATTTTATCTACTGGAGTAGAATGGACATTTGCACCAACTTTAGCAGTTGCACGAAATAATCAATGGGGAAGAACTTATGAAAGTTATTCTGAAGATCCTGCTATTGTTCAATCTTATTCAGGAAGATTCGTAAAAGGATTGCAAGGAGAATTAGGAAAAGATAGTGTGGTTGGATGTGTAAAACATTGGGTTGGAGATGGTGGTACTTCTTATGGAATAGATCAAGGTGATACAGAAATTTCTGATGATGAAATGAGTCGAATTCATATTGCTCCATACTATCCAGCTTTGGCTGAAGGAGTGCTTACGGTGATGGCTTCGTTTAATAGTTGGAATGGTAAAAAATGTCATGGTCATCGTTATCTATTGACAGATGTACTGAAAAATGAATTAGAATTCAAAGGATTTATTATTTCAGATTGGGATGGAATAGATTATCTAGATTATAATTATGAAGAGGCCGTAGCATTAAGTACTAATGCAGGTATTGATATGTTTATGGTTTCTGAAAAGTGGAGAGAATTTATAGCGCATTTAAAAAATCATGTGAATTCAGGTAGAGTTCCAATGGAAAGAATTGATGATGCGGTAAGAAGAATTTTATATGTAAAAGTAAAATATGGCTTGTTTGACAAACCAAGACCGGCAGAAAGGTTTTGGTCTAAGAATCCAAGTTTTGGAACAAAAGAAAATAGAACGGTAGCTCAAGAAGCAGTTCGGAAATCACTTGTGTTATTAAAAAATGAAAATAGTATTTTGCCTTTAAGTAAAAATGCTCAGATCATCGTAGCAGGTAAAAATGCCGATGATTGTGGTCATCAATGTGGTGGATTTACAGTTGCTTGGCAAGGTGTTTCTGATAGTCTGAGTATGAATAGGGATAAGGAAGATGGTTCCATTACGATGGATTATAATTCTCCTGATGCAAGAGTGCAAAAAGGAACAATTGAAGGAGGTACTTCAATTTGGGATGGAATCAAATCGGTTGCTCCCAACGCTATTTTAAATATAAATGGGAGTGCGGCTGATTCTGAAAAACATGATGTTGGGATTGTTGTAATTGGTGAAACACCCTACGCGGAAGGGATGGGAGATATTCGAAATGGAGATCATATCATTGAGGAAACAGCTGGTAAAACGGAAGGATTTATGAAAGTACTTCACCCATATGCTCATTCACTTGTGCTAAATGAAATCCATCCAGAAGATCTTCGTGCTATTAAAAATATTACTGACCAAGGAATTCCAGCAGTAGTAGTTTTGGTAAGTGGAAGAACATTAATTATAAAAAAAGAATTAAAAGAATCGTCAGCTTTTGTGGCGGCATGGTTACCTGGATCTGAAGGTGGTGGAGTTGCTGATGTATTATTTGGAGATTTCGATTTTCAGGGGAAGCTTTCTTTTACCTGGCAAAAAGAACCTGGGGAAAATTTCTTAAAAGGAGATGAAAATTATGATCCATTATTTGCTTTTGGTCATGGTTTAGATTATTCAAGAGAAGCATAATCACTATTTTTTTCCTCAAATCGAAAACAATATTGCATATTAAAAAAAAGAAAATCCCGAATTTCTAAGATGGAAATTCGGGATGATTCTTGTTAAATTTTATAATTATTTCAGATTTATTATTTCCTTTTATTTTTAACTAATTCTAATTGATTTTGATATTCTTGATTGTCAGGATGTCTTCGAACTAATTCTTCCGCAAAGGAAAGTGCTTTATCATATTTCTTCCTTTTGATATATTTTTTAACTCGTTTTTCCACCTTTGCATCGCCATCACAATATTCATTATCGGTTGCAAACTTAAATGCTGATTTTTCTAAAACTAATAAATCTGCATCTGGATAATAAGAATCACTTTTAGTAATTAATGAAAATCCAATGGTCATTTCCATCTCAGAAGTTCTCGCCCATGCTTTCCAATTATCTTTTGTCGAATCAAAAAAAGCACTTAATTTTTCTTCAATACCCATTTCTAACTTATTGGAAAATTCATATTTCTCTAATTTTCCATCTTGACTAATTTTTAATTTTATTTTGGAAAGTCCCACTCGACAGTTATCAAAAGCCTCTTGAGGATAACTTATATTTTTTTTAAACAATTCAATGAAGGCATCAGAACCACCTTCGAATCGGTTGTCCAAAACATAGTAAAACGAAGTATTATCTTCATTTACAAATTCATGATTGTCCGCAATATTTTCAGTAGAAATAATAAAGGAAGAAAGTGTTAATACACAGGATAGACCTAGTGTGGTTAAAAGATTGTTTTTCATGGTTGTGATAAATTGGTTATTTAATATCGGTTTAAACTTTTTATAAATGCTTGAATATGATGGGGAGATTGAAGGGAGATATTTTGACCAATTTGAGCTATCCATTTAATTCCGCTAATTGCGTTGGTAAGCCAAATTTCTTCAAAATTTTTTAGGTGGGTTAATTTGATTGGGTTTTCTTGAATGAGATATTTTTTTTCGGTTGCGATTTCTAAGATTTTTTTTCGCATCGTTCCTGCCACACAACCTTCTGATAACGAGGGAGTTATGATTTTATTCTTTTTAATAAAAAAAATATTTGAACTGCTCGCTTCTGAAATTCGATCTTTATCATTCAATAATATAACATCATCCAAATTTCGTTCCTTTTTATTTAATCCAGCCAAAACATAAGGTGAACTATTGCAAGTTTTATAATTTGAAATAGGGGAGCGCGGTAATTTGATTTCATCAAAAATACCAACATTTAATCCTTTTTTATTGAGTGAAAAACTAGGAGAGGAGAGCGGTGAAATTGAAATCAAAAATTGAGGACGATTATTTTTTGGAGTATAAAGCCCTCCTTTGGATCGAAAAACCGTAATTCGAATTCGGCTATTTCCAGAGGCAATTTTATTGATTTCTTTTGTAAAAAAAGGAAGAGAATATTTTTTTGGGACTTTATATTTGAAAAAATGTAATCCTTGTAACAATCTATTTACATGGTTTTCCAAGAATAAAATTTTCCCTTCTGACATTCTAATAGTTTCAAATAATGCATCGCCATAAAGAAATGCACGATTATCACTATCTAAAATAGGTTGATCAGAAGGGAATATTTTACCATTAAAGTTGATATACATTTTAGATGATTTTCTGCAGAGACAAGGTATACCTTGTCTCTACGGACGAAACGATTAATACCAACCTGCTCCATGTTTACCCCAAGGAATTCCTCCTAATAAAGACAATAAACCAATTAGAAAAAATATCCAAGTAAATTTAAATTTTGCTTTAGATTCCGATTTTCTTTTCGCAGTCGAATAACCAATGGTGATAAATATGATTCCTAAAATCATCGCAGGCAAATGCGCAAAAACGAAATATCGATTGATAGGACTATCTTTCCAACCTTCGGTAAAAAACAATCTTTCTGAAACCAATAAAAGTACAATTCCTAAAATCAATTGAATGTGAGAACTAATCAAGGTAAAAAGCGCTAACTTTTTATCTTGAGCAGTATATTCTTTATTGGACATCCATTTTGAAAATGCTGTAAAAATAGTGGCTAGAAGTAGTGCTAAAATTACCCATCGATTGATGGAGTGTAAATGTCTGATGATACTATACATGATGTTTGTTTTGTAATTGAAATAGAAGTTGTTTGTTTTGAAAACTCAAGAAAGGCAATTTTTACTTTTAAAAAAAATGTTTTACGGTATTTAAAAAAAAAGCGATGTTAGGACCCAAAGTCCTAACATCGCTAAAGTGAGAGTGATTTATAATTTACTGATTATCAGTTGATTATCTTAAGATATTTCACCACCACAACTTGATCCTGCCCCTGCAGTACAACCATAACAATGTTGATTTAAAACTACATTTCTCTCTTTTAATGCTTCTAAATTAAAATCATTTATATGTTGAGAATCTTTTGTAGCTACTTTTAAATCTAGCATTTGATTGAAATCACAATCATAGACAAATCCTTCCCAACTGATCGAAATGGTATTTCGACACATCAAACCCATAATCGTAGCGGGGTTAAAAGCATCAACTAATTTTTGCATGTACTCTTCATAATTTCCAGATTCTAAAAGGTAATCCAAAAATCGAGCAATAGGCAAATTCGTAATCGCAAATAAATTATGGAAAACGATATCGTATTTTCTTTTTAATTGTCGCTTAAATTCAGCTTCCAAAGTTGCTTGAGATCCAGGTAAAAATGCCCCTGAAGGATTAAATACTAAGTCTAATTTCAGGTCGCTTCCTTCTTGCCCATAACCTACTTCATTGAGTAATTTAAGTGCTTCAATCGAATCTTCAAAAACCCCATCTCCACGTTGACTATCCGTTCTAGTTTTACTGAAATAGGGTAATGACGAAACAATATGAACTTTATGTTTCGCTAAAAATTCGGGAAGATCGCTATATTTTGCATGAGCCTTAATAATTGTCAAATTACATCGATCGATTACTTGCTTACCTAACTTTGTGCATTCTTCAACAAACCATCTAAAGTGTGGATTCATCTCAGGAGCTCCACCAGTAATATCAACGGTATGAATAGTTGGAATCTCTGCAATTATTTCTAAACATCTTTCCAAAGTCGCTTTATCCATATTTTCTTCCTTCCGATCTGGCCCAGCATCAACGTGGCAATGTGCACAAGTTTGGTTGCATAACTTACCGATATTAAGTTGGAAAATTTCTAAAGTGGAAGGAGCTAAAACTGGAAAACCATTATCACTTAACTTCTCTGAAAAATTAGGAAACTTAGAATCCACAACCTCTTTTCCATTCAAAACTTTTAACTGGAAAAATGAGTCAGACAAATTATTACCAGTCCTTTTTAAAGTTTTACCTTTTTGTTTTATCGCCATTTTATTATTTAATTTCTATTTTTTTTACTTACAATTTAGTATGTAACTGCTTGTTAGTCAATTGGTTGTGTCTTTTATAAGAAGTGCTATTACATGGTAAGTTTTTTAACTTTATTCATCATTTGAACTCCATAAACTAGAGTTGCACCACTTTGAATAGCTGCTGCTACATGAACAGCTTCCATCATTTGTTCTTCATCAGCTCCTTTTTTCAAACAGTCAGAGGAGTAAGCATCAATACAATATGGACATTTTACGGTGTGAGAAACGGCCAATGCAATCAATGCTTTTTCACGTTCAGTCAAAGCTCCTTCTTGAAAAACTGAGCCATAATAATCAAAGAATTTTTTACCATATTCTTCTTGCCATTCGGTAATATTTCCAAATTTTTTAAGGTCATCAGGATTGAAATAACTGTCTTTATTCATGTTAGATTTTATTTTAAAAATTTAAAATGCGATTTTTTCTACTATTGTTTATAGTATTGTAAGTTTAATTCAGTTTTTTTGCCCTAACTGTTTTCTTAGGGACATTTATCAATTATCTAAATACAAAATTGTATTTACGTAACTTTCAATAAGATCGGTTTTTTTTGAAAACACTTCTTTGAAAAGTCAGTCAAATAGCGTACAATATGACCTTGTTTTTCCTTGACGATTCACTAAAAAATGGACAAAATTAATGTTCAATTATTATTCCTCAACAAACTCTAATTCAAAAACAAAGAAAGAATTTTAAATATGACTATCAAAATTAATGTAATTTTTATCCTCTTTATTTCCATCCTTTTCTTTTTTAGTTGTAAGGAAGCTAAAACAGATTTTAAAAGCTTACCTGCAATGACCTCCAAAGGAATTTTGGCCGTCATTGAAATTCCTTCTGGTACTAATCGTAAGGTTGAATATAATCCTTCTTCTCAAAGATTTGAAATTGATATAAAAAATGGAAAAGAACGTGTGATTGACTTTTTGCCTTATCCAGGTAACTATGGATTTATTCCCTCCACTTTGATGGATGAAGAGCGAGGAGGAGACGGAGATGCTTTAGACATTCTAATCATTGCTGAAAGTTTGAAAACTGGTGACACCATTTCAGTTATTCCGATTGGTACTTTATTATTAAATGATTCGGGCGAATTAGATACCAAAATTATTGCTGTCCCAGCTGACCCTTCAAAACAAGTAATTCAAGCTACTGATTATCAAACTTTTACGGTTAAATATAATATGGCTCAAAAAATTATTGAAAATTGGTTTTTGAATTATAAAGGTTTGGGCATTACTCAATTGATTGGTTGGAGGAATGATAATTATGCGTTGCAGGAAATTGAAAAATGGAAAGTAAAAAAATAATTACCTTCTAAGACAATTAGAAGAAATCAATCATTTTGTCGAAAAAAATAAAAATTAATCTTAGAATTAAAGTAATTCAAGGATCAATTAAATTTTCTCCATTTATATTTTATTTGAAATTGCAAAGAACTTGTTAAGTAGATCGAATCGAAAACAATTCTTATTAATAAGTGTTAATTTTGATGGACAAATCAAATTAAATGGAGTGTAAAGAATCAACTAACGTTTTGCAGAAAGGAATGACCAACGGATATTTGTTACCTCAAAAAGATATTAGTGTTGTAATCTATCACTCGATTCATGATGTGAATGGAGATTGGAATGATGCCGCACCTGAACATAATCTTTTTTTGCAAAAAAAATATCTCGAACTACTTGAAGATAACCCACCTGAAAATGTTCACTTTGTGTATATGTTGTATTACAAGAAATCGAAACCTGTGGGCGTAGCGATTGGTCAGGTTGGAAATTTTAGTGCAGAGAAAAGTATTAATGAATCTAATGAACCTGAGGAAAAAAAGAACCCTTGTCCATTTTCAGTTATCACCAATTTTATCAAAAGTTTTGTTGCCAAAAAAGTAGACATCACCGCCTTCGTTTGTGGAAACGCATTGTTGACTGGGGAAAGTCATAATATTTGTTTTCGAAAGGGGGAGGTTTCAGAAGAGGAAGAGTATCATATATTGAATGATTCCATGAAGTTTGTTCAAAAAGAATTAGATAAAAAAGGCATTCACATCAGTCTAACTTATCTCAAAGAATACCATCATCGTCAACGACCTCATGCTCAAAAATTATTGGTGGAGAAAAATAAATTCCATGAATTTACGGCTCAACCAAACATGGTTTTAGATTTTAGAGAGGACTGGAATAGCTTCGAAGATTATTTGGCAGCCATGTCTTCCAAATATCGAGTACGGGTAAAACGTGCCTTTAAAAAAGGTGCAGCCATAGAAAGGAAAGAATTAAATATTCAAGAGATTGAAGATAATTTAGATCGTATTTATGATTTGTATGCTAGAATTGCGGAGGGCTCTGTTTTTAATTTAGTGAAATTGAATCCACGCTATTTTGTAGCACTCAAGGAAAGGTTAGGAGATGATTTTAAAATGATGGCATATTATATTGATGGAAAATTTGCTGCATTTTTTACGACCATAAAAAACTATCACGAGCTAGAAGCACATTTTTTAGGATACGATGAAACTTACAATCGAGAGCATCAAATGTATCTAAATATTCTTTACGATATTGTAAAAGTTGGTTTTGAGCAAGGATGTAGAAGTATTGTTTTTGCTCGAACAGCTTTGGAAATAAAAAGTTCGGTAGGAGCGGAGCCACATGAAATGTATTGGTATCTGCGGCATCGAAATAAGATTTCGAATCGGTTTCTTTCGCAGATCGTTGATTATCTAAATCCAAAAGATGATTGGGTACAACGTAAACCTTTTAAAGACCAAGCCTAATTAATTATAATCAAAATGCCAGTCAAAATCAAAATGCGAGTTCACCTTAAAACATTTTTATTTTGATTGGCATTTTTTTATTTTGTAAATATTCTCACCTTTTTAACTCCTTTTGCAGGAAGGAAAGTCATAGTGAATTTATTGCGATTGATACTTTCCAAAATGATTTGATCTGAATTTTTATTGGAAAAAATTCTTTTATCGTCATCCCCTGAGATTAAAGCATAGGAGTCTTGTGTTTTAGAATCAATCAAAGTAAGACCGATATTTCGTTTTTCTTTTAAAATAAATTCATCACATAGAATGGTAGATTTATTTACCTTTTGCCACTCTATGAGAGTGTTGTTTTCTCTCCAAGCGCCTAGAATCCATTCCATTTGTTGAGTTACGGTCAAGTAATTTTTAACAGGATCGCTGGATTTTTTTGCTGCTGAAGTTCTCGCATTTGATTGTTTAAGTTTTGAATCAGTAGAAAATGTCTCCGTTTCAGTTGATGCATTTTCATCCATGACCATAGCATCTGCTAAAACCTGATTCTTATTTTCTTTTAACGCAAGTATTTCATTAGCAAGTTCTTCAGGCCGATTTACACTTCCCGTAAATGTCTTGTTAGAAGCAAGCAATTTTTTCGAATGAGTACCTTCTTGAATTGGATTAGCATAGCGTTCTTTGAGTTCTTTTTGGAATTCAACGACAAGTCTCACATTGGCACTTGCATCGGTATAAACGGTCTCTAAATCTTGCACGATCCAGTTTTCTACTAGAGGAGATTCATTTACTTTAGCAAATTGAGAATCTTGTTGGTCAGATAAAACGGTAATCAAGGAGATCACCGCCACCAAAGCAACGACTGCAGCAGCCATGGCAATTTGACGATATAAAAAGCTGTGACCTTTGCTTCGTCGGTTGTCTAATTTACTTTCCAATCGATCCCAAGTTCGCTCAGAAGGGCGTTCCTCCAACTTATGTTGGTTGTCGCGGATTAAATCGGATATATCTTTTTTATCTTTCATTATTTTGAAATTGTGTTTTCTCTAAATTTCATTTTTAAAAATGGTCAAATTATTTATTACGATTCCAAAGCTATTCTAAAAAATAAATAACAACGAACTGACAATTAATAATAAAATCCCTCCAACTCCTGGAATTTGATTTTCTCTAACTAATTTTTGTAATCGTTTTTTTGCTAAAATTAATTGAGATTTTGAAGTATTGATACTGATACCTAATTGTTCAGCGATCTCTCGATGTTTGAAACCTTCCACAACGTATAAGTTGAATATAGTTCGATAGCCAGTAGGTAATTTATCCAAAAGATTCAAAATGTCTTGTGCTTCCAATTCATCTTGAATAGTGATAAAAGATTGAATTTCAATATTGCTAATCTCCACCGTCATCTTAAAATTCTTATTTTTTCTAAGATGCATTAAAGCCTCATTTACCACAATCCGTCGAATCCAACCTTCGAAACTTCCATCTCCTTTGTACATATCAATTTTTGAAATGGACTTAAAAAGCCCTTCCACCAAAACGTCTTCTGCGTCCTCATGGTTCTTTAAATATCGTTTGCAAACTCCAAACATTTTTGGAGAATATTTTTCGTAGAGGGCTCTTTGCGCCTGACGATCTTGCTTACGACAACCTTGTATAATTTCTTGTTCAGTCACATTGGTAGTTTTCGAGTGAACTAATTTTGGTTTCGACGATTTGGTTTTTCAGTATAAAATTAAAAGTTTTTGTGATAAATCAAACTTTCTATTTTATTCGTTTTTCTATTTATTAAGATGTGAATCATTTACCTTTTGGTGTATCAATCTTAATTCTTTTCTATTTATTTTTTATAAAAAAGTAATATTAGATTCTATATTTGCGCTTCATTAAACCTTACCAAATAAATTTCCTAATTTTTTAATCAATAAATAATCAGAAATGAATCTCGAAGGTAACCGTTATCTTTTTGACGGAGGGATTGACCCTCTAGAACTTTGTAAAAAATATGATTGCCCATTGTATGTGTATGACACAGGCGTGATGAAGCGACAATATAATCGCTTAATAAATGCATTTGATGTCAAACAGATAAAGATCAATTACGCTTGTAAAGCTTTGACTAATTTGAGCGTTTTAAAGTTTTTTAAACGGTTAGGTTCTGGATTAGATACAGTTTCGATCCAAGAAGTTCGATTGGGATTGAAAGTTGGTTTTGTTCCGGAAGACATTATTTATACACCAAATGGAGTTTCTCTGGAAGAAATAAAAATGGCAGCGGATCTAGGAGTGAAAATCAATATTGATAATATTTCGATTTTGGAACAGTTTGGTCAAGATTTTAAAGATGTGCCAGTTTGCATTCGAATCAATCCGCATATTATGGCTGGAGGTAGTTCGAAGATTTCAGTTGGACATATTGATTCTAAGTTTGGAATTTCTTTTCACCAAATGCCTTTGGTCAAAAGAGTATTGGAAGCGACAGGACTAAAAGTGGAAGGTATTCACATGCATACCGGTTCAGATATTATGGATGCAAATGTATTTTTGATGGGTGCAGAAATCCTTTTTAATATTGCTAAGGATTTTCCCGATTTAAAATATATCGACTTTGGAAGTGGATTTAAAGTGCCTTACAAAGAAAATGATATTGAAACAGATATTGAAGATTTAGGCATAAAAATATCAGAACGTTTTAATCAGTTTTGTGGTGATTATGGAAGAGATCTAACATTAATGTTTGAGCCAGGGAAGTTTTTAGTGAGCCAGTCAGGATATTTTTTTACGAAAGTAAATGTAGTTAAGCAAACTTTGTCTACCGTTTTTGCTGGAGTAGACTCAGGATTGAATCATTTGATTCGACCGATGTTTTATGATTCCTTTCATCGAATTCAAAATGTTTCAAAGCCAAATGCCAAACCACGAATTTATACGGTGGTTGGATACATTTGTGAGACAGATACCTTTGGGGTGAATCGGAGAATTAATGAAATTCAAGAAGGTGATATCTTAGTTTTTCACAATGCTGGAGCATATTGTTCTTCGATGGCGAGCAATTATAATTCAAGGTACAAACCTGCGGAGGTGATGATTTTTGAAGGGAAAGATTACTTGATTCGAGAAAGAGATAAGATGGAAGATTTGACGGCGAAACAGATTGAGGTGAATTTTGAAAAAGAAATTGAGATTCATTGATAAAATAACAACTGAGTATTAAAAATGATTTAGTACTCAGTTGTTTTTATTCAGCATCGAAATGTTTGATTTTTTTTAAATAAGAATAATATTGGTCAAAGCATTTTTTTAATTCTTTTCCCTCTTCGCATCGCTTGAACCAATAAAAATCCGAAGAATCCTGATGCACCCAAAATCCATTTCCCAAAATATATTTCTCCATTTTGAAAAAATAAATAAGCAAAGCCAAATGATGCTATCATCAAAATTGAAAAAACTAGTTGTTGTCCTAATGCATAGAATAATTTAGTTTTTTCTACTTCACCTGGCGTTTGTATTTCCAGTTTTCCTCTTCTCGCTTTATTTAAAACTTCTCCCAGATCACCAGGAATAGTCAAAAGAGTAGTGGCTGATTTTTTAATAAAATCTTTGGCGAATTGAACCATGTCGCCAGATTCGCCTAAAATAAATGTTTGGAAATAAGGCTTCACCACATCAATAGGATTGATGCTGGAGTCCAACGTATTGCAAATTCCCATCAGCAAAGTAACCATCCGATTGAGCAAAACATATTCCTTTGGAACTTGGACAGTATTGGCAATTCCTTTTAATCCAATTTCTGTAGTCAAATTAAAGAGGCTCGTCTGAAATGGATTTACCTTTAAATCTTTAAAATTCAGTCCATCAAATTCTACTTCATTTTGTAAAAAATTTCGAAAGGCGACAATTACTTTTTCTGCTATTTTTTCTGCATTTCTTTCGTAAGCAATAAAACCTAAACTTTGCAAAGCATCAATAATTTTTTCCGAATCATTTTGAGAAGCAGCTTCAATTAATTTTAAAAAACCATCTCGCATTTCTTGCTGCAACGTTCCAACTGCACCAAAATCTAACAAAACAATCGTTCCATCTTTTTGTACTAAAATATTTCCAGGATGAGGATCTGCATGATAAAGTCCATCACCAAAAACCATTTGACAATAAGCATGAACCAATCGATTCCCCAAATCTTTTTTATCAATATTCCATTTATTGATCGTTTCAATATCATTGATTTTTACGCCTTCACAAAAGGTAGTCGTCAAAACTCTAGTGGTCGAAAATTCTTCATGAATGGATGGAATAATTAAACCATTTTCTCCACTAAGATTTTGTTTTACCCTTTTCATGGCCAAAGCCTCCTGCTTAAAATCTAACTCTTCCCTAATCATTTTCTGCACTTGAGTGTACGCAAATTCAATTCCTTTTACTTTATAAAAGTAAGACATCAAATTGGTTAATCGCTCCATGATTTCTAGATCAATTTCTGCGATTTTTTCAATATTAGCATGCTGTACTTTTATGACAACTTCAGTCCCATTTTTCAAAGTAGCTCGATGGGCTTGTCCGATTGAAGCAGATGCGAGTGGTGTTTTATCAAAAAAAGAGAATAACTCCTCAGGTTTTTTTCCTAGTTCTTTTTCAATTCTTTTTTCGATTTCTTCAATTGGTCTTGGAGGAATTTGGTTCTGCAAAGCTTCCAAAGGTTCTTGAAAAGCTTCTGGTAAAAAGTTACTGAGGATGGATAATAATTGACCAACTTTGATAAATAATCCTTCTAGTTTTAGGATGGCTCTTTTGACTCGATTAGCATTCTTTAAATGTAACGCACCAATTCTTTTTTGATAAAATTGATCTCCAAATATTTTACTCAATAGAGATAATCGTACGTAACTCATCATCACCACGAAAGCAGTCCAATATGCTTTGCGAACTCGATAACCTCTGGAATATATTTTTTTGTTTGCCATTCTTTTGGATCTATTTACCTAGGAATTAAGGAAACCTTAATGCTTTAGTTTTTAACATTTTGATTTTAACAAAGTTGTCAAGACTTTAACTATGTTTCTTTCCAATTTTAAAATAATGATAAGACAGTTTTAGGATAAAGACATTTAAATTTAGAGGAACAAAACCTTAATGTCTATGAAAAAAGTAATCTACCTCAGTTTATCATTTTTACTATTCTTCTCTTGTAATCGACCATTAAAATTATTGGAAAAGGGAAAAGATGAGAAAGCCCTAAAATCAAGTATGCAGCGCCTCAAAAGAGGGAAAGTAAAACCAGATCTTGTTTACGTCTTCGAACAATCTTTTCATAATGTTACCGACAAAGATGCGCAAATCATTTTAGAAATGAGGAATGCAGGACAACCCAAATTATGGCTAGAAATTAGAGAAAAGGCCATTGATCTTGACAATAGACAAATTCGAGTAGAGAAAATTGCTAGAAGAATTGCCACCAAGGGATACTTTCCAGAACTAGATTTCTATCCAGCCAAAAAGTTAATAGAAGAAGCTACCGATAACGTTGCTCTTTATTTTTACGCTCAAGCACTTGAATATATTCCTTCGGCAAGAAATGGTGAAAAAAGGGCTGCTCGAAAAGCCTATGCTCAAATTTTAAATTGCATGAAATATCGCCCTAATTTTAAAGATGCTCCAGAATTAGAAAAGGAAATGCTAGAGTTAGGAACCACTCGAATTCTAATTCAGCCAGTTGCAACTAATTTGAGTGATGGATTGGAGAATCAATTATTTGATGGTTTTTTCTATAAAAATAAATTTCCAAAAACTTATAATTGGAAGATAGTTTATCTGGAAAAGCCAACAGATTCTAACATCGATTTTTATGCAGAATTTTATTTTGACCAACTTAGAGAAAGTGGTTGTTACACTAGTGAATCCTGTTGTTCCAATACCGAAACGATTCAAACGGGATGCGAAATTCAAAAAGTATGGAATGAAAAAGATTCAGCTTATGTAGAAATTACCGTTCCTGTATATGAAGATGTTTCTGTTTCGGTAAGAACCTTTCAACAAAATTTGGATACGTCTCTCGAATTGTTTTGTGATTTAATTAATGCTAAAACAAATCAAAAAGCCAAGTCATTTTCAGTTTATGAAAGGTCTTGTTGGGGAAATGAATATTCAACAGTTTCTGGCGATCATCGAGCATTAAGTTTGTTATGCTCTGATGAGGGAGGCTCATGGCGAAGCCCTCCAGATCCAGTTGACTTATGGTTTACAGCTGCGAGTAATGCTAGATATGGGTTTATAAAAAAACTAAAAAAGAGCGTTTATTGATTTTGTAAAAGTATTGTTATTTATTTTATTCATTATGTATTAGCTTGAAATATTATTTGGTTTTTAAATAATTGATAGAATAATGATTAGATTGTAATCTTTATTAACAAAACAAAATGATTAAATTATGCAGTATCTACCAATTATTGTAGCTGGACTTATTCCAATGGCACTTGGATTTGTTTGGTATCACAAAGCAGTTTTCGGACAAGCTTGGATGGATTCTTTAGGCTTTACAGAAAAAGATTTAGCAAGTGGAAATATGGGATTGACGATGGGATTGGCTGCCTTGCTTTCAATGATGTTATCACTAGCCATCAAAGGAACATTTTTTGGCGTGCATGGCGGGGAAGCAGCATTAATCGAAGCTGGAGATTTAAATTTCGGACATGGAGCATTCCATGGTTTATTGATAGGAGGAATGATTGGAATTCCCGTTTTAGTAACTAACGGTCTTTTTGAAAAAAAGACGATGAAGAACTTATTAATAAATGCGGCTTATTGGCTGGTTGCAATTAGTTTAATGAATGGACTTCTAGCAGCTTGGCATATTCCAGCATAGATTAAAAGTACTAAAAAAATAAAAACGGTAATTTGATTTTCAAGTTACCGTTTTCTGTTTTGTAACAGTATATTTACAAAGTTGAAAATTAATTAATTTCAGCTTCCCTTTCTTCTAACCAATCTAAAATTGCTCTACGAATTTCATTGTCTTCATAACTCCAACTTGCCGTATCCATGTGAGTTCCATTTTGGACGAGATGCATTTTAGCCAAGTTAGGATTAATAGAATTTATTTTTTGTAAAAAAGTGGTAGTATTTCGAAAGGGAACTAATCCATCTTTATTTCCATGAATCATTAGAATTGGACGAGACTCAGGCTCAGATAAATAATTGATAGGATTGGCCTTTTTAAAGTTTTTACCTAGTCTATTTCCTGCATAAAAATATAGAGGAATAGACCATTTCATCTGTTCTATATCAACTGGTGAACCACTCAAAAATGCACCTCTAATTTGTTTTGGGGAAATATTTATTTTTTTTAATTCAGCATCATCATAGGTTAGGAGAGCAGCCAAATTAGCACCTGCTGACATTCCTCCAATGATAAATTTATCAATGTTTAAATTCTCCTCTTTTAGGTATTTATTTAATTTTTTTAGGCTAGCTGAAATATCTTCCCTCATGTCAGGGTAGGAAAAAAAAGGAGCTTTACGATAATTACTAAAAACAGAAACATATCCATGATCTGCAAATAGTTGACCTGCAGCTTTTAAAATTTCAGGGGAACCTGCCATCCAAGCACCTCCATGAAAATATAAAATCGCATGTTTCTTTAGGGGGATATTTTTTTTGGGTTGACAAAAGATAAAATATTGTTGTCGGTGTTTTCCAAATTTAATTTTACGAGTAATCAAATTTTTCTTTGAAATAGTAAAATTTCTAACCCAAAAGATCGGAATATTTAGCATTTCTTGAAGGATGGTTCCCTTCGGTGTAATGAAAAATAGAATAAAATATCCAATAATAAGGAATAAAATAATATTCATTTTTGAATCGTAATGGCTGAAAAATTATTAAAAAAATTATTAATACAACTAAAAAGTTAATATATTCGTTTTACCACAAACAAATAAAAAAACCTAAATTTTCATATTCCAAAAACTGTTTAATATATGAGACGCTTAACGTTCTTCAAAGGCTTTGTTATTGGCATTGGTTGCTCTGGTTTATTTTGGAGTTTATTTCTTTTTGTAATTCTAAAAATAAGCTTCTAGAAAAGGAGTGATCAATTTAGTATTTTTTATTCTTCCTTTTTCATGGCAGGTTGGTTTTTTATTTCTACTTGAAAAATGTCATTTCGAGAATAATGCCCAATTCCATCAAAATCTAACTTGTTCGCAACTAGTTTTTCTAAATCTAATTCTGCCAATAGCATTCCTGCTTGATCAAAAAGTGGCCCTGCAATTATTTCTCCTTGTGGACCGACTATGACACTTCCTCCTCGACATATTTCTTCTTTTTCATCTTTAACTAAGGCTTGATATTTTTCGGGATACATTGATTTTTTAAAAAATTGATTGCATCCCAAAACGAAGCATTTTCCTTCCATCGCAATGTGGCGCATCATCGAAGTCCAAGAATCTCTAGAGTCTGCAGTTGGTGCAATATAGATTTCTACACCTTGCTGATACATGGAGAATCGAGCAAGTGGCATTAAATTTTCCCAACAAATTAACCCTCCTAATTTTCCAATTGGTGTATCAAAACTGACCAAAGATGAACCATCTGCCTCCGCCCAAATTACTCGTTCTTGACCTGTTGGTTTTATTTTTCGATGAACTCCCAACAATCCATTTACGGGCGATATATAAAGCATAGAACAATACAAACTTCCTGTGTTTCTTACTTGTTCTGTTACTCCAATAATTAGGTATATTTGGTTTTCTGCTGCTATAGATTCAAGTTGAGTTAGATCATCACTTTCAAGATCAATGCTATTTTTAAAATACGCTAAATACAATTCTCGACCTTCCTCAGATCGACTTCCTACCTTTGTTCCAAAATCAAATCCACGAGGATATCCTGGAATAAATGATTCGGGAAAAACTGCCAATTGGCAATTTTGTTCCGTAGATTTTTTCGCCCACTCACTTACTTTTTGAATCGTTCTTTCTTTGTCAAAAAAAACGGGAGCATCTTGAATAACCGCAACTTTTACTTTCATAAAATGAAATTTCTTTTTTCTAAAATAAGTAAAATGAAAACTTGCTACAAGTTATAAAAATTGGTTTGATTAAACCGAAAAGCGGTGTTAGCATTCGAAATGCAAACACCGCTAGGTATATTAAAAATGGAAGACAGTTTTTTACTCACATCAATGAAGGTTTATTTAAGCGCTTGGAAAAACCAAGGTTTTGCAAAGCAATCCTCCCATCAAAATCAAACTTATCATCCAATACAATCCATGGATTAAAATATACCTCCACCCTCTACTTTCAAACAAGGCAAGGACTCCAATAAGCGGAATTACAAAAAATACAGAAGTTACTGCTCCATGTAGAGCACCATGTCCGAAGGTTCGAAAACGTGTTCCATATTTTACTATTAGATCATTGTAAACAATCGCTAAATCACTTCCAGATTCTGCCACTTCAGGCATCAGTAATTGGAAAACATGAGTTTGGTGAATACACATTCCCATCAAAGTCATTGCAACCATGCAACAAAAAAGATAAGCAATTAGGTAAACACTAGGATGATGTCCTTTCTTTATATTTGAATCAGATACACCATTAATTTCTCTAAGCGTTTTTCCAAAAATCAAATCACTATAATAAATAGCACCTAAAATCATTGGAATCAAACCAGCAATTAGAAACATGTAGGAGTTGGTTGGCATAAGATGTTTTGTTTGTTAATTAATATTTCAAAGATAGTAATTAAAAACAAATTGTTTTGTTTTAAAAACAAAAAATTATTCTTGTTTTCTGCTTTGTTCAGCCAACAATCTAATTTTTTCTAAAATATCTTCAATAGGATAATTCTCCTCCGCCATAATGTGAGAGGTTTTATCAAACTCTTCCAAAATCAAAAGTCGTTTATAATTCATCAAAGAATCAGCTGGAGGAGTAGTTATGGTCATTGGTTTATCAATATAGATGTATGCATTCTGGATATCTTCAAAAGCGACTTTACCTCTAGGGGTTTCGATGGAGTCTTTGTATAGTGTAATTGGTTTAAATTCAAAGCTATTCCAAAAGTTGAGAATAGCTGTGGAAGTAGTTAAGAGCAAAGCGATTCCTAAAAGAATAGAATATAATCCACGCCTTTTTGCCTGATCATAGGTCATTTCTTTTTTATTTAAATAATAGAGCAATCCCAAAATAGATATGGAAAGAAATGTGAAAATGACCGTAATTAAAGTTGCCTTAAATGTAATCGGTTCAAAAATATGGATTGGTACTTCCATCGTTGAAGTTTAAATTTTTTTCAATAAAAATGTCGCTACAAATGTAAGGAATAGAACATTAATCAGCTGATAGATATGACTGCTTCTTTTAATCCTATTTTCACTTTGAAACCAATCAGTTATTCAGATAAGCTCATACTTTCCAAAACAAAAACTAGAACCCAAATTAGCTTTTCAAATATGTCAGGAGATTAACGTTCTATTCCAATTAAACAACTTTGAATCTTACTTTTCGTATCAATATTTAAATAGTTAGAAAAAACTATTATTTTGGCAGAATAATAAAAATTAGACATGGGAAATAAATCATCAATCAACTATTGGTTGTTTCAAAATAATCCAAAGAAATTTAAACTTCGAGAAGCACTTCAACAGGAGGCATTAAAAACTTTTGTAGTCAAAGCTCACAAAGGGAAAATAAAAATCGGGGATAAAGTCATTATTTGGCAAACTGGAGAAGAAGCGGGTTGCTATGCTTTGGCAACTGTTGCTTCAAATGTAGAAAATGATCAAGCAGAACAACAGGAAGTTCCATTTTTCAAAGAAGAGCCTAAGGAAACGAAAAGGGTACATCTTAATATCGATTATAATTTATGGAGCAAACCGATTACCAAAGATTTTATTCCTCTGAGTAAATCGTTTGATCGATTTTATGGAGGACTTTCTGGAACAAACTATAAAGCCACCGAAGAACAATTTGAGGAAATTATCAATCTTGTAGAACAACAAGATATTTTAGCTGAACCGTCTGTCGCCTACAATCCTCAGACTTCTTTGGATCATCCGCTCAATTTGATTTTGTATGGTGCGCCAGGTACAGGTAAAACTTATCATGCGATTAATTATGCACTTTCGATTATAGAAAATCGAACGATGGAAGAGTTGGAGATGGAACCCCGAGGAGCCTTGCGACATCGGTTTAATGAATATATGGAAGAGGGGTGGATTCAGTATGTAACTTTCCATCCTTCCTTTGCTTATGAGGATTTTGTGGAAGGTATAAAACCACAAACTACCCAACAAGGAAATGTAATTTATGAGGTTGAAGATGGCGTATTCAAATATATTTCATTGACTGCAAAAAGGCATTTGGTGGAAGTATTGTTGAGTTTGATTCCGGTTCAAGAAATCAATATTGATTACGAAGCATTGTACGGTTCATTTCTTCTATATTTGGAAAGTGATGATTTTAATTCCTTCGAATCTAGAACAGGTAAAAGAATGCTTTTGCAAAAAATGGCTCGAAATGGAAACTTGACTGTTCGACCTGAAAATTCATTTCTAGCTTACACTATTTTTAAAACTAAGTTGAAAAAGTTGTACAAAGCATTCCAAAGTGTTGACGACATTAAGCATACTCAAAATGATATTAACCTTCTTTTAGGTGGTGTAAATACCAGAGCTTATTGGTCTGTTTTTAATGAGTTGAAAAAATTTGAACCAAGTTTTGTACAAGCATTGATGGAGGCAGAGCAAGGGGAGATTCCTATGCCAGAAGAAGGAATTGATGCATTTGAATTGAGCAATCTTTCGGAAGTAGCAAAAAATAAAGCCAATAAATTTGTCTTAATTATTGATGAAATTAATCGAGGAAATATTGCTGGGATTTTTGGCGATATGATTACGCTGATTGAAGAAGATAAAAGAGAAAGCAACTCGGAAGCCTTAAAAATCATTTTGCCCTATTCAAAAACTTACTTTTGTGTTCCTCCTAATTTGCACATTATTGGAACGATGAATACTTCCGATCGAAGTGTTGAATCTCTCGATGCTGCGCTGCGCAGAAGATTTACATTTGTGGAACAAAAACCTACTCCTGAGTTACTTAGTCAAACACCAATTTCAGGGGTGGACTTAAAAAGAATGTTATCTAAAATTAATCAAAGAATCTCGATTCTCTTGGATGAAGATCACTTGATTGGGCATTCTTATTTTTTAGATGTGAATAATTTTGCAGAGTTGAAAAGTGTTTTTGCGAATAAAATATTACCTCTATTGCAAGAGTATTTTTATGGAGATTTTGGAAAAATTGGTTTGGTGTTGGGAAAAGAATTTTTAGAAGAACGAAAATTCTCTTCTGATGATTTCGCTAATTTCGATTATGAATATATGCATGAATTGACAGATAAGAAAGTTTATCAAATTCGGAATGTGGAGGAATTAGAAGCATCTGCATTTATCAGGATTTATGAAAAAGACTTCATGTAAGACGACTTTCCAAGTCGTTTAAATAATTAGGGAAGGTTACGACTTGAAAATTCGGTTTACGGGAAGTCGAGGGACTCTCCCGAGTCTTCTAATTATTTAACAGGACTCAGGAGAGTCCTGCTACATTATTGAGTTTAAAAGTTGTATTTGATTTTTTGCTCGATTAAGATTTTGATCCGTGTACACCGTGTTGTAATATTGATCTCCATCCAAGAAATCAGTCAAAAAACGAATCGCTTGCTCATAAATAATCACCTTTGCGCCAAGCAGCAAATTATCTTTTTCCAAATCTGTCAGCCAAGATTCTGTCGATTCCAAAAAACCTTTTTTCAATTTTTCGAAATAGGGTAGTGAGATTTTTACTTTTTCAAAATCTGTAGATTCTTCCCCTTCCTCACAGGCCATCGTTCGAACTAAATCTCCGAAATCATGTAAAATAAATCCAGGCATTATGGTATCCCAATCGATTACCGCCTTCACTTTTTTATTACGATCAAAGAGTAGATTACTAATTTTCGGATCAGCATGAACAATTCTAATTGGACAATGAAGTGCTTCAAATTCTGCAACTAAAAAATGCCATTTCCTAATTTCTTTGATTTCGTTTTCAGCCAAATGAATTCGATCAAAATTATTTTTTTGGATAGCTTTTTTCAAGTTGTCAAACCGAAGTCTAGTGTTATGGAAATCAGGAATGGAAGGTTTTATTTTCTCAGTTGGTAGATCTTTAAGGTAAGTCAAAAACTCACCAAAACTTTTTCCAGTTTGATAAACTTGAGTCTCTGATTCTGGATGGGTAAATTCTTGAGAGTCATTTATAAAATCAAAAATTCGCCAAAATTCATTGTCAGAAGTTTGTAACAACACATTCCCGTCGAGCGTTTTTTTGATTCTTAAAATAACTTTAGGATACTTTCTTCCTTCCAAATGCTTACTAATCGATTGGATGTTATCCATCAATTCCAAAGGGTTTTTAAAAACATGGTGGTTAATTTTTTGTAAAATAAAATCACCTTCTGTATGTTGCAAAAAAAAGGTTCGGTGAATTAACCCCGAACCAAAAGGAATGATTTTGCAATCATTTATGTTTTTAAAAAAAGAAGAAAGAATGTTTGCTTTAATTACATTCAAAATTCAAATTTTTTATTTAAAATTACGAATTAAACTGTCTCAGTATTCCACAATGCCTTTGGATATTTTCCACCCTCATGAAGACTTTTCATAGCTGTAACAACATCATCTTTATCTTCTTTATAAGTTACGCCATACCATTTTTCAGTTGAAGTTAATACCTTCAATTTTATCGCTTCTTTTTCCAATAAGTCATTGGCTACCAATGGAATATAAAATTCAGCTTTAGGATCGTCAGAATTGTTTTTTACGAAATCGATAAACATCTGTCGGGTATGTTCAAAGACATTTTGATGAAATCCCCAAAGGTTCATTGATACAACGGTATCATTTTCCAAAAAGATTTTTTTACCACCTTCTTCGTAGCAAATTATATCGCCAATTTTTCGAATACTAGTTCTTTCCGTTACTGTTGAAAGATAACTATTTTCATCTGCAGAGCAAACTCCACGAGATACAGAACCGTTTTCTGAGATTGTATTTTTTAATTGAAAACCTACCATTGAGTAATGCTTTTCATTACAATCATTAATCAAAAAGTCAGCTACTTTTTGCAATGCTTCGATACCATAGTAATCATCAGCATTAACTATTGCAAAAGGTTCATTAACTAAATCTTGTGCAACTAAAACGGCATGTCCAGTTCCCCATGGTTTAACACGTTCTGGCATTTTGTCAATACCTTCTATTTTAGCATCCATTTCTTGGAAAGCAAAAACAACTTCAATTTTTCCTTCAAATTTGTCCGAAACTTTTTCCTTAAATGCGTCCTCAATATTTTTTCGAATCACAAAAACAACTTTTCCAAAACCAGCTCGAATTGCATCGTAAACTGAATAATCAATAATCGTGTCGCCATTTGGACCAACTTCATCCAACTGTTTTAATCCTCCGTATCTACTGCCCATTCCAGCAGCTAAAACTAAAAGTGTAGGTTTCATAAATATTTAAATTTGATTTTTAAATTTTTTTTAAGCGTACAAATGTATGACTTTTTTTTAAAATGTTAGATTTCAAAAGATGATTAGAAGATAATAATTTATTATACTTATTTCTAAGATGTTTAGTTGCCAAAAGTAAGCTCGATTTCCCAGGTACTCATTTTCCAGAATCTGTATTTTTCTAAAAAAAGAATCAAGATAAACTAAAATTGAATTGGGAATCGGGGACAGATAAACTATTGTATTTATGACCATATTATCTATCTTAGTGTCAAATTTACCAGTATTAAAAAACAAACGAAAAATCAATCAATTATGAAAAAACTGTTTTGTCTTGTCTTGCTTTTTTCCCTCTTATTTATTTTTAGCTGTCAAGAAGATGTTGAACCAACGTTTGAAGCAGATCGCCCTTTTCAACCTTGGGTTTTTCGTTCGGTTTTGGATCTGCAACCTCGGATGTTGACGCTTGCTTTAGATGATAAAATGTGGGCTGCTTATCATGCTGACAATGGTGCGTTGTATAAAGTTTGGAAAGGAAATGTTGAATTGACAGGAGCAGTTTATGATACTTACCATGGACCACAACCAGTTAGTTTGGGAGATGCCTATCTAGTTAATAAACATAAAACACCTTGGGAAATTACGCTAGATGGAAAAACGGAAACCGCAAAAACAATTTATAAAGGTCATCGAAAAATAAAAAATCAAGTTGAAGTTTTGTACGATTTGGTTTTGTCGAATGGAAACAAAATCAATGTCGCTGAAAGACCTGAATATATCGAATCAGAATCTGGGCAACCTGGATTTGAAAGAGTTTTTACTTTGACTAATGTTCCTGCAGGTGCAAAAGTACTGATGAAAACTAATGCTAGTTCGGTCGTTTCGAAAGAAAAGGTAGAGACAGATGGAAATTTAAATTATACTAAAGAAGAATCTCGCCAAACTGGTTCGGTCACCACTTTAGATGTGGAAGGAACACTAGAAATGAATGCTTCAGGTAAAACTAGGCTAGCGTGTGTTTTTGTAAAAAACCCAACGATAGAAAACTCAAATAAAAAATCAGGAGAAGAAGGTGTCGCAGAAGTTGAAAGGACTTTAGGTGAAAGACTGATTGATAAAAGTGATTGTAAAGCATGTCATAATGCAGAGAGAAAAACGATTGGCCCATCATATGTTGATATCGCCAAAAGATATCCAACTACTCCTGAAAATGTTTCGACCCTAGTGGAAAAAATTCAAAAAGGTGGTTCTGGAAATTGGGGAAATGTGTTGATGAGTGCGCATCCTAATTTGTCGAAAACTGATGCAGAACAAATGGTGGATTATATTTTAGGATTAGCAGAAAGTGAAGCAGGTGGAGGAACTGCGACAGGTTCAGAAAATTCAGGAGATTACCAAGCAGCTAAAAATGTTGAAGGGAAAACCTTGTTGCCGGGACTAATTGTTCAGATCCAACAATATGATAAAAACATTCTAAAGTTGGCGGATTTGGACTTGAAAAAGAAACCAATTTATGCAGGTGTGAGTCCACAGGTTACTTTTTTAGATGCGGATTTTAAAGGTTTGGAAAAGAATTTTGCCTTGATTGGTGATGGATATATCAGTATTCCTGAAGATGATGTTTATACGTTTAGATTGATTAGTGATGATGGTTCTCAACTTTTAATTAATGGAAAACAAATAGTTGATAATGATGGATTGCATGGAGCAGAATTAGTGGATGGAAGTGTTGCTTTGAAAAAAGGATTACATGAAATGCATTTGGAATTTTTTCAAGGCTACGGAGGGAAAAATGTGATTTTACAATGGAAGGCTGCGACCCAAGATGGGTTCATGAATATGGATATTGGTTCGATGATGCATGATAAGGTGATGCAAAATAAATTTAAAGATTATAAACTTCCGTTGGTCAATTCCTTGCGAATTCCAGGAGATGGATACTCTTTGACGGATGTTCATCCTAGTTATGATTTGAGTCAAGCAAGACCAGATGATTTTTTACCAAAAGTAGGTGGAATGGATTTTTTACCTGACGGAAAATTAGTGGTAAGTACTTGGGATGCAGATGGTGCAATTTACACGATTGAAGGTGCTCAAGGTGGAGATCCTACCAAAATGAAAGCGACAAAAATTGCTGATGGAATTGCTGAGCCTCTAGGAGTAAAAGTGGTCGATGGTGATATTTATGTTTTACAAAAACAAGAATTGACTCGACTTAAAGATTTAGATGGCGATGGAATTATGGATGAATATCAAACTGTTTCAAATGATTGGTTGGTATCAGCGAATTTCCATGAATTTGCTTTCGGTTTAGTTTATAAAGATGGATATTTCTATGCTGCGTTGGCAACAGGTATTATGCCAGGAGGAGCCAGTAAAGATCCACAAGTTCCAGATCGAGGGAAGGTGGTAAAAATATCAAAAGACAATGGAACAGTTGAATTTTTAGCACATGGGTTACGAACGCCAAATGGAATTGGAATAGGAACCGATGGTGAAATATTTGTGGCTGATAATCAAGGTGATTGGTTGCCGTCCAGTAAAATTGTCCATGTTCAAAAAGGAGCATGGTATGGTTCCCGTTCGGTGGACTTTGAGGGAACAGCTGATTTGAAAGAAAATAAACCAGTTGTTTGGTTACCACAGGATGAAATTGGAAACTCTCCAAGTACTCCTTTGGCTTTGAATGATGGAATTTATAAAGGTCAAATGATTCATGGTGAGGTGACACATGGGGGAGTGAAAAGGGTTTTTGTTGAAAAAGTTAATGGAGAATATCAAGGTTGTGTTTTCCGATTTATTCAAGGACTGGAAGGTGGTGTAAATCGAATGGTTTGGGGGCCAGATGGAGCGCTTTATGTAGGTTGTATCGGTAACCCAGGAAATTGGGCACAGAACAATAAGTTATGGTATGGGGTGCAACGATTAAAATATAACAATACTCCTACATTTGAAATGTTGGCGGTACGAGCAAAGTCAAATGGAGTTGAAATTGAATTTACAGAAGCTCTAGCAGTTGGGGATGGTTGGGATAAAAATGGTTATCAAATTAATCAATGGATGTATCTTCCAACGAAAGAATATGGTGGACCAAAATTGAACGAAGAAGAATTAAGAATAGTGAATGTAAATGTTTCGGAAGATCGCAAAAAAGTATTTTTAGAACTCAATGGAATGAAAGAAGATCGAGTGGTTCATGTGAAATTAAAAAATCATTTGGTGAGCGAAAAAAATAATGAATTGTGGTCAACGGAAGGTTGGTACACCATGAATGCGATTCCAAAAGATCAAAATGGTTTTACTTCCAATAATACTTTTGGAAAAATAGTTGATAACCAATTAGCTGAGCATGAAAAAGCAGCCGGTTGGGAATTATTATTTAATGGGAAGGATATGAGCAGTTGGAGAAATTTCAAAAAGGAAACTATCGGAACTAGTTGGATCATTGACAATAATGCCATTCATTTGAATTCTCTACAAAACCCAGATGGAACTTGGTCAGCAAAAGAAGGAGGAGATATTATCACAAAAAATGAATATGAAAATTTTGAATTAAGATTGGAATGGAAGATTGGCGCATGTGGGAATAGTGGAATTATGTTTAATGTGGTGGAAGATGATAAGTATCATTCTGTTTGGTTGACTGGTCCAGAAATGCAAGTGCTCGATAATACTTGTCATCCCGATACAAAATATCCGACACACCGAGCGGGTGATTTATACGATATGATTGCATGTAAGTATGTTGTTGTAAAACCAGCTGGGGAATGGAATAAGGTCCGTCTAATTTCCAAAAATGGAAAAATGGAACATTGGTTAAATGGTCGGAAGGTGGTCGAATATGAGATGCATACGGATGAATGGAAAGAGATGATTGCCAATAGTAAATTTAAAGATATGCCTGATTTTGGTTTGGCAAAGAAAGGGCATATTTCATTGCAAGATCATAGCGATAAGGTGTGGTTTAAAAATATTAAGATTCTTAAATTGTAGGTTGTTTATTATAAGAGGAATCGGATACATTTAAGGTATCCGATTCCTCTTTTTGCAAAATCGAATAAAATGTTTCCCGTAGGGGCAATCCCTTGTGGTTGCCCAGCCCCGCTCGCGCCATGCCTCTGGTTGGTGTGAAGTATTCCTCAAGCCTATGGCCTCTATTGAAAGCCAATTGAAATATTACTAATAGTTGGCAGAGCCAAATTGAATACTAGACACCAGGCAGAGCCATGGCGCCAGCGGGTAAAATCCGCTACCAATGTCCGTGTACCTGCAAGGCTGCTAACGAGCAGATGGTGGAAGTTGGGGGAAGTGAGTTGTTTCACGCAGCAGGGTACTATTTGTTTTTCAAAACCAGAACTCATACACAATTACTATTATCGGAAGGTTTATTAATTTGTACCTCTTTTGACACAAAAACTTTTTTAAGACATTACCGATTATTCTAAATAAAATTGTGCGGAAGGCCGTTCACTGTCTTCCGAATAAAGTCTATTGATATTGATTTTTAACTCAAAAAATAAAAAACATGAAAAATCGAACCTTACTTTTTTGTCTATTTGGAGTATCACTATTTTTTTTTCATGTAAAAAAGACAAGACATTTGTTGGAGAATGGGAAGTAAGTCTCTATAAGAATGGTAATAATGACTCCATTGAAGATGAAGTTTTAAAAGATATGACTTTTATTTTTGATAATACACAGAATGTAACTTGGGAATTTAAAAGACTGAATAACATACAATCTTCGTATGAGTCTAGAAAAAGTGTTGGTAAATGGACAGCTGACTTTGATAACCACAAATTATTTATCGAATGGATTACTAGTTTATCTGATAATAGTTTTTGTTATGTGGAAATAGAGGAGATTAACTTTGATTTCGATGGATGCCACAAAGTTGAATTATTTATTGATGAATGTTTATCGCAACCTTTATCCATCAAAATGGAAAAGTGATAGCACTACCGCTCGTCCTCCCTGCT
>JBGCCY010000108.1:0-52602 GCA_045104975.1 Saprospiraceae bacterium | reverse complement strand
ACACCGGAACGGATACAGCTTTCAATGTGGTCATTCATGATACCCTTTCTAATTTATTAAATGTTAGTTCTTTTTTTTTTTTTTCAAGTAGTCATCCCGTTGAATTTGAAATGACTGGAAATGGTCTAGCTATTTTTAAATTTAATAATATTATGCTTCCAGATAGCAATATCAATGAAGCCGCTTCGCATGGATTTGTACAGTTTAAAATTTCTCAAGAACAAGATCTTCCCGATGGAACAATTATAGAAAATGAGGCTTCGATTTTATTTGATTTTAATGAACCGATTATTACCAATAATGTATTTCATACTATTGGAGATAATTTTATTACGGTCAATACTCAGAAACTTTTTCTTCCAAATATAGCGGTGAGGACTTTTCCAAATCCATTTGATGAAGAAGTTAATTTTGAAATAGAAGGCCAACCATTTCAATCAATCCAATTGAATGTCTTTGACCTTACTGGACGACTCATTCGAACTTCAACTCATACTGGAAATCAATTTTCATTTTTCAGAAATCAATTATTAAGTGGGATGTATGTCTACACACTTGTAGGAGATGGAGCAATGATTAGTTCAGGAAAAATAACTGTAAAATAGTTTTAAAAGAAATTGTTGTCAATTCGTTTTGAAAGATCTTTGATGAATCCGCCTTTGTAAGAATACCCATAAAAACTAATACTTATGCGGAATTCTCAAAGATCTTCAAAACATTTAAAAACCAATATTAACGGATTCAAAATGGACGGTTAGATGTTGTTACATCTAACCGTTTTTTTTATTTTTTTAATATCCTATATTCAAGCATACAAAAGAGATTTTGATTTTCTGAGATTCCGCTTCTGTGAAAATAAGAAGTTTCTTAAAGCGATTTATGAACAGTTTGGCTCAATATTATTTAACCCGCTTTAAAAAATCTCCCTCTACTCTGATGCCAACTCACGGGTTTCGCAAAGCTCAGTTTTTCATAAAAAAGTAATTTTCAAAAAAGTATACAAAAGTGATCTATTGATTAATTGAACCTCATCATAATTTTCATCTCCCCAAAAAAAAAACCTTGCTCCAATTGGAACAAGGTTTTTTTTTAGAAACTATAACAACGAACTTTTCGTCGTTTTCTTTTTCTGATCTTTTTTCTTTTAACCAATTTTCGTTTTTTCATCTTCACTTTTTTAGTCGAAGATTTTCCAATTCCTTTGTAATAAATTTCTGTTGGTTTACTCTTTGGCCGTTGCATAGTTGCAACTGCTCTCGCAGGCATTCTCTTTTCTTTAACCACTTTTTTGGCAGCTGCTTTTTTTACGATCCTGTTACCTTTTGGAGTTACAATATCTTGTGACACTTCTGGCACTTCTGCTAAAGGTACTTCTGCCAATGATTGTTTTGGAGGATCTTGTTGAGTTGTAATTCTGATTTCTTGTCCCATCCCAATTGAATTAATATCAAACTGAGAATTAAGAATTTGCATATCGTTAGCAGCATCTTCTTTGATGACAATAGTAGTTTTGGCATTCTTATCATCAAGAAATTGTTTTTTAACTTGGGAAAATCCGAATTGTAGGGAAAGGCATGTGAAGAGTACTAATAAGCTTAGGTACTTCATGGGATAATAAATTTTAAGTGTTTGCCTGTCAAAAAAATAACTGATATGTTCTATTTTTTTTTAAAGCAGGGTGTTTGAAAATATGTTCAATTATAAAATACAAAAAATGTGAAACAAAAGCCGTTTTATAAGGAAATTAAATCGTAATTGTGACAAGACAATTTATAAAAAGTCACGATTCGAAATAATTCTCTATATTAATTTCTTCCATTTGCAAAAACTTAAATAGCTAGATGTAATAATGTAATCACTTAACTGTAAGCTAGTTGTAAATTTTTTATTTTATAATACCTATTGATTTCTCAATTTTTTATAAGCTAAAAATAAAATCAAGGTGGGTTAGATTGTAGCGTATTAGGAAGTTTCGAGTTGTTTTTGTGATATGTAATTTTGTTGTTATGTGTAATTCTTTTTTAGAAAAAAACATAAAAAAACGGTCATCCCTGAATTTAGGGATAACCGTTTTCCAAAAGAGCAATCCTAAATGAATTTTTAAGTAATTGAACTAGTATAAAATGTACCTTGATATTTTATTTTCTTAGAACATTTTATGCTTGATAATTTCTTACTCATCCACTTTTACGATATGATGAACTAGTGTTCTATGTCCATTGTAGTTGATATAAGCGTAGTAAATTCCTGCTGAGTAATTAGATAAATCTAATTGCTTACTATTCGCTCCAGCTTCCATTGTTAATACTTTGATAATTTTTCCAGACTGACTGATGATCTCGATTTGAGCATCTGTTTCGAATGGAGTTACTACTCTCAAAGTTGTCGTATGCATTACTGGATTAGGATAAACAATTACATCAGGAATATTATCTCCAGAAACGATCACCGTTGCTATTGGAGAATATTCAGAATCTCCATTGTAATCTACTTGCTTCAATCTGTAATAATTAGCTCCATAGAAAGGATCTGTATCATCCAAAGAATAATGATTGATCAAGTTAGTTGTTCCATTTCCTTCCACCAATCCGATTGGACGGAAATCAGTTCCATCTGCTGATCTTTCTACCACGAAGTGTCTATTATTAATTTCTGAAGCAGTTGCCCACTTAAGTAATACTTGGCTTCCGTTAATTAATTGAGCTTCGAAGCTGATTAGTTGAACTGGAAGACTTGCATCAAAAATGAAACCTGCATCAATAGTATTGTTCACTTCGCCTGCATTTATCGTAATCACATCCGTTCGACCGCTACCTGGATAAATATCACTATCATCTTCATCAAAGTCATTTCCAGAGAAATCTTTAATCGTTGGAATATAAGTGATTTGATTAGAAGTAAATTTCAATTCGTAAGTTCCAGGAACTACATTGGCAAATGAATAGAATCCATCTCCATCTGTAGAAGTAGTTTCGTTAACAGAATTTCCAAAAACATCAGTTCCAATTAACATGATATTTACATCTGTATAAGCTCCATCATCATTATCTTGAATTCCATTTTCATTAACATCAAGGAAAACTCTATTTCCAATTTTTGCTAAAGGATAGTATCCTGCATCTAAGTTGTCAACAGTTGCTCCATTTTGAACATACACGATTTGAGTCATTGCATTTCCTGATCCATCATTCATTGGTACAGCATCACTATCAATATCATCGTCTGCTCCAACCTCTGATCGAGTTAATGAATAGTCTGTACTTGCAGCAGAAGCAGCTTCAGGGAATTTAATTTTATAATTTCCTGGAGCAAGATTTTCGAATTCATAAGCGCCTCCATTAGCAGTAGTGGTAGTTGCAATCATGTTTCCATTTTCATCTAACAACATAACGATAACTCCATCTAACCTATCTTCATTTCCATTTTGCAATCCATCCACATCTGTTTCAATAAATGCGATTCCTGCAATCGTTGACCCGATGTAGTAACCTGCATCAATTGTATCGATCATGTCTCCTGCATTTACTACAAAAATATCAGTCATTGCATTTCCTGAGCCATTGTTCATTGGAATTGGATCACTATCTTTATATCCATCATTCCCTTGATTTGCTTTAGTCAAGTTGTAGGTAAAACTATTTGAAGCACCTGTTTCAGGAAATTTTACTTTGTAGTTTCCAGGAATAACATTCGTAAATTCATAATTTCCATTTTGATTAGTCGTAGTAGTTTCTGAAGAGTTATCATCAGTATTAATTAGCATTACTGATACTCCTGGCAATCCGAATTCACCAGCTTCTTGTATACCATTTCCATTTACATCGTTGAAAACCCAATCTCCAATTGTAGCAGGCAAAACACCACATTCGATTTCTACAATAAATTCTCTAGTATGACTACCTGGTAAATCATTCCATTTTCCAGAACTTTTTAATATCTCTGTATAATCTTCATTATTGTTATAGTTATTTGGTTCACCTGCATTCCAGTTAGAAAATGAACTATTACCAAAAGTCCAGTCAAACGTTCCCTCATTCTGAGCATCAGTATATCCAATCCAAGAACTTTGTAACATATTAGCTTGTAAGAAGTCATTTTCATCTTGGTTGTTGATTACAGCAAGGTGACCTCCGATAGATTGAGCTAAAGAATTAGCTTCATCCCAAGTTTTATCATTTGTATTTGAGCAATAATATTTGCTTCCGTTAAATTCTCCTAAATAAATATACCCAGGAATATTTTCAGAAACTTGTGAACAATCAACAGTTCCACAATTAAAGTCTCCATTGAAATCTCCATGACCAGTATAGTCTCCAGTAAATGCAAACCATCCAGAGAAACCTTCGTCTCCATCTTTTAAGTTAGCACCTAAACCTACCTGAAATCCAAATTCGTAATCACTTGGATTGTGAGTAATGTTTAATGTTTTTCCAGCTAAGTCTCCTAATCCTGTGAAAGTACTATTGTTGTTATCTAATTCATAATAAGACCAAGTAGTATGATCTTCATAACTGATCGTGTTATTCGGCTTATATGATCGACCCAAAGCTGACCATTCTGTCCAAGTTCTTTTGGCCAATAATTTTACATTTACTTGCCAAGTTTTATTGCTATTATCAACTTGAGTAGCTGTTCCTGTAACAGTAGCTGTACCGTCACTATATTCAGTAACAATAAAGGCACTATCAACTGCAAATTTCTTTACACCTGTATTATCATAATTCAACCATAATAATCGAGTATCAAAATCAGTCAATTCACAAGTATTTACAATAGAAGGATTACCTGCGCAAGTACAACCATCAGCAAGGATAACATCATTGATAGTGCTTGAATTACCATCATCACAAGTATCTCCAGGCAAGATCGGCGTAAGGTTTCCAAATGCTTCAACACAATTCCCCCAAGTACCATCTAACCAAGCTCCAAACCCAAATTGACTGCCACTTTCATTATTAGCTCCTGGTCCAACAACAAAATCTACTCCCGAACTTTTTTGTATCAAAGTGTAACTATCTGCACCAATCGCAACTGTTCCAGAAAATCCAGTATAATAGTACTGTGGAGTCATATTATCATTATAACATTGGTTTGACCAATTTTCTCCAGTTGAACTATATCCTTCTAAATTAAGATTAACCTGACCTATAGTATTTCCGTTATAGATAGATCCAGAAAGAGTTGCAGTTCCATTTCCTAATTCTTCTAAAATTAAATCATTTCCAGCTTTCCATGTTTCAAACGTTTCCCCGCAATCTCTTCTAAAGAAGACTCCAGCTCCAGCCCCATTGAATGCTGAATGACATTCAGGATTAGAATCAGTAACTTTATATTTGTTACAACTAGGTGGAGTACAGCCTACAATAGTAATTTGTAAAGAAACTTGATTACAAGAATCTCCACTTGCACCATTTTCAGAATAAAGAGTACCTGTAATATTATGAGTACCTACTTGAGGATTCCAGGTTTCTCCATTAGTTACAGCAGGATAATTATAAGGTTCAACATTTTCAGTTCTAGTTTGTCCATCTACTTCAAAGTAAAAAGATTCATGATTACCAGAAACAATAGCTTCCAAATAATTATCAGTAGGTAAATCACAAATTTGGTAAGTTCCACCATTTACAAGTGTTATCGATTCAGTACCATTTGTTAAAATAATAGAGGTGATTTCTCCAGTACATGGAGTAGCACAATTTGTATTGAATTCTGCAATAGTAATATCACTTCCCCATACACTTGAGCAGTTATTTGCATCAATAATAGTAATATTTGAATAAACACCTGGAGCTAATCCAGTAATGTAATGATCTTCATTAGTAGTATAAGGCCCAGCAGAAAAAACTTGACCGTTATAGGTATATTCAACAGAATAAGGCAAAACAGTTCCTTGATTAATAAAAGGATCTGTAATAATTTTTCCATCATTTGCATCACATGCTGTTTCATTAACTCCATCAACATGCTCAAATTCAGCGTTTCCAATAGTAATTTTCACCCAATTAGATTCACCATAATCCCAGCTACTACATCCATTTCTTCTAGAACATCTTCTAAACCAAGTAGTCTCTGTTAAATTACCTGTATTATAAGTAGGTGAAGTTGAAAAGTAACTATCAGCACCAGATACATTTGGTCCACTCGCGTTACTTAACCAGAGATATTCTAGATCTCCATAACCTCCACTAGGAAGATCTTCATTAGTTAAAGTTACGCCTATAGATGAGCAGGTTGTTTGGTCTGATCCAATTTCTCCTCCATCATTTACATTCCCATAGCAAGTAGCAAAGGAAGACGTAGTTGAAAGCATAAATGTCAAAATCAAGGAACCCAGGATTCCCCAATTGATCAAGGTGTTTTTTTGCAAAAAAGTAAGAGTTAATGTTTGCCCTTGTAAATTTCTGTTCATGATTACTAGTTTTGGTACATAAAAATTTTAGGTAAAAAATGTTGTTATGGGGGGAGAGTATCCTTTCTGGAGGGAGGTATGAAAGGAATATTTTAGTGTTGTTATAAGTTTGTTTTTTGAATTCTAAAAAAAAAATAGTGTTCTAATCGCCGTGTGTTTTTTGAAAAACAGGAGGATTAAAATTTGCTAAAAAGAATTAGTAGATGTTTGTTTTTTGAAGTGATTGTTTCTCTTGGAAAGAGATAGGGTAAGTGTTTGTTTTTTGTTTTGAATTGAGGGCGTGTGTTGGTGTGTGTTAGTAATTATGATGTAAAAATACAACCCTTCCGCTTCTGTGTCAATTATTTTGGTTTTTTTTTCTTTACTTCATATTGGCATTTATTCCAACGTGTTTTCATTTCCTTTGTAAGTATTTTGATTATCAAGACTTAACACATATTAAATATTAACTAATTAAACAAATAAAAATATAAAATATTTTTTTTGACTTTAAATTCTCTGACACAGATTAATAAAACGCCTAAAAAGAATACGGAAAATAGAAAAAAAATGAAATTTATAGTAGTGAGTGACAGCTTCTTCATTAAATAAAAAAGCAGGAAGTATCTAAAATAAAGAGGCTAAAGAAAAATATTTGTGACGAGTTTACGGAATGCTCAACCATTCAAAGTCAGCTCCCATAAAATAGATAAAAACAAAAGCTGCCACAATTGGGGCAAAAATAGAAACAGCCATTAATGTAAAATACCATCTCGGCACCTTCGACCGCTCGACTAATTCTACCATTATCGAAATAACTAAAATAAAAAAGAAGATAAATGAGAATACAATGGTCAACATCGAAGCAATATAATCGTCCCACAACCACAATAATGAAAATAGGATAAACTCAATTAAGAATATTTCGATCGGTCTAATTTTTTGCATAATAGTTGAAATATTAATTTTTTTAAGTCAGTTAGAAATTTCTGTACCTTTATATACGTTTTGAGTTATGATGAAAAAAAGTGTTTTCGGTTAAAGTATAAAATAGCTGTTAATTTTTAAAAACACTCAAAATACAAATCATCAAGTCAATGAAAAAAACTTATTTCTAAGCACACATTTACATTAAAATAAATACATGAAATCATTATCAGTTTTTTCTCTTCTTACTTTATTTATTATTTCTCCTTTGTTGATGCAAGCTCAAGACAAAGATCCAAAACCTCCTTCGACAGAAGATGAGTTTGAGAAAAAATATCGACAAAATATCAAGAAGGAACGATTGCACGGAGTTTACATTCCAAAAGATTTAGCTGATGCATTTATCCAACTGAATATTTTGATTGATAAAAGTAGTCAAACAAAATTCAAAAATATGGAAGAAACTGCTGCGGCTAAAAAATTACATTTTAGCTTTGGACGGTGGATCACGCATAATTGGAGTTTATATTCAGGTTCTCGATATTCACATTATGTAAAAAGTGTAGGCATTCATCATCCGGAAGAAATGGCTTCATTCACGATCGTTATGTATCATCGATATTTGAATAAAAAGAAATTGGATGTAAAAGGATACATGGAAAATTTTAAAAAGGAAAAAGAAGAAGCGAAACAAGAGAAGTTGAAAAAAGGGAAAGTGTTGGAGACTTTTAAAAGAAAAAGAAAGAGTTAATCATCCAAAAAAAGGTGTTAGTACAATTAAATACTAACACCTTTTTTATATTAATTTCACCTCTACCCTTTCTTTATCCACCAAAAAATTAATCCAGAAAAAACCATTCTTTATATCTCTTTATTTTAAAATTTATACATTTGCATTCTGAAACTAGAAAAACAAGTACCATATTATAGGTGTACAAGAGTTACTTTTACTGAAAAAAACCAATAAAATTAAGGCTTCCTAATGTGATGCTTTAATTTTTTTAATGAAACTTAACTCCTGTTTTTCTAGTATCACATAGAGTTTATATTTTCAGAAAACTAATTTTTTAAAGAGAATTGTTATCCAACAATTTCGAATACTGATCAAAAATCAATTCAACAATGGCGAAGAATTTGGTAATCGTGGAGTCCCCAGCAAAAGCAAAAACCATAGAAAAAATTCTAGGGGAAGATTTTACCGTAAAATCAAGTATGGGACACATACGAGATTTAGCAAAAGGTGATAAAGGAGTAGATATTGAAAATAATTTCAATCCTACTTATGAAGTCTCACCCGATAAAACTAAAGTAGTTAACGATCTTAAATCGTCTGTGAAGAAGGTAGATGAAGTGTGGCTCGCGACGGATGAGGATCGAGAGGGAGAAGCTATATCTTGGCACTTGTGCGAAGTTTTAGGTTTGGATCCCAAAACGACCAAACGAATTGCCTTTAGAGAAATTACCAAATCTGCTATTCAAAAAGCAATTCAATCACCTCGTACAGTAGATTTACATTTAGTAGATGCACAACAAGCTCGTCGTATTTTAGATCGACTAGTTGGATTTGAATTATCTAGTTTGCTTTGGAAAAAAGTAAAAGGAAAATTATCTGCAGGTCGAGTTCAATCGGTGGCATTAAAGTTAATCACCGAGCGAGAAAGAGAAATCAAAGGATTTGAAACGACTCCATTTTATAAAGTCGCTGCCATTTTTGATGTGCAAAATGAAAAAGGCAGAATGGTAGAACTCAAAGCTGATTTACCAACTCGATATGATTCAGAAGGAGATGCTCAAGCATTTTTAGAAAAATGCAAAGCAGCCGTTTTTTCCATTACGAATATCGCAGTCCGACCAACCAAGCGGAAACCAACCGCTCCTTTTACCACTTCTACATTGCAACAAGAGGCGAGTCGAAAGTTAGGTTTTTCAGTAAAAAGAACCATGACGAATGCGCAAAGATTGTACGAGCAAGGTTTCATTACTTATATGAGAACGGATAGTGTAACCTTGAGTGAAACTGCCTTGGCAAATATCGCAGATGAAATCACTAAAAATTACGGAGCTAAATACCTGAGCACTCGACAATACAAAAATAAAAAATCAAATGCTCAAGAAGCTCACGAAGCCATTCGTCCTTCTTACGCAGATAAAAGAATAGTCACTAAAGATCACGATCAACAAAAATTATATGATCTAATCTGGAAGAGAACAGTTGCTTCTCAAATGACGGAAGCTGAATTAGAAAAAACTACTGTTGACATTGGTATTTCAACTATCGGAGATGCTACTTTCAAAGCAAAAGGAGAAGTTTTAATTTTTGATGGGTTCCTTAAAGTTTATTTAGCTGCCAAAGATGATGACGAAGATGATGATGAAGATGCAAAAGGAATTTTACCTCCATTGACTTTAGGACAAGAATTGGCGTTGAATGAAATGGGTGCAACGGAAAGATTTACTCGACCACCTGCAAGATTTACTGAAGCAGGTTTGGTAAAGAAATTAGAGGAACTCGGAATCGGTCGTCCGTCAACTTACGCACCGACGATTAGCCGAATTATGGAACCTTCAAGAGGATATGTCATCAAAGGAGATAGCGAAGGTGACCCTCGAAATTATAATGTATTGACCTTGAAAGATGGGTCAATCAAAAAGCAAGTTCAGACTGAAAATACAGGCGCAAACAAAGGACGGTTGGTAGCGACTGATTTAGGACTTTTGGTTATTGACTTTTTGGATAAGCATTTTAAGGATGTAATGAATTATAGTTTTACGGCAGAGATCGAGGGTCGATTTGATGTCATCGCAGCGGGAGATCGAAACTGGACGGAAATGTTGGGTGAATTTTATCATCCTTTTCATGAGTTGGTTGAAGATACTTTAGAGAATGCAGAAAGAGCAACGGGAGAACGAATTTTAGGGAAAGATCCTGTGTCTGGAAAAACACTTTTAGTGCGAATGTCTCGTTTCGGACCAGTTGCACAAATTGGTGCTCCGGACGAATTAGCAGAAGATGAAAAACCAAAATATGCTAACCTTCGAGGTGGACTTTCTTTGGAGTCTGTCACTTTTGAAGAAGCGATTGAATTGTTCAAATTGCCTAGAGAATTAGGTCAATATGAAGATAAAGATGTCATCATCGGAGCTGGAAGATTTGGCCCTTATGTGAAATGGGGAGAAGCATTTATCTCGATTCCAAGAGATGAAGATGCCTTGACTTTGCCTGTTGAACGGGCGCATGAATTGATTGAAGAAAAGAAAAAAGCGGACGCACCTGTCGGTACATATAAAGGTATTCCATACACTCAAGGGAAAGGTCGTTTTGGGCCATTTTTGAAATACGATGAGTTCTTCGTCAATATTCCAAGACGGTACGATCCTGAAAATTTGAGCGATGCGGAAGCACATGAATTGATCGAAGCAAAATTAGTCAAAGAAGCGAATCGATATATCCAACGATGGGATGATGAAAAAATTTCTGTCGAAAATGGACGTTGGGGACCACTCATCAAATTCAAAAAGAAGCAAGTTAAAATTGCGAAAAAAGAAGATGGGACAAGAGTGACGCCAGAGGAAGCAGCTGAATTTACGTTGGAGTATGTTAAAGAAATTATTGTTGCTCAGATTCCAGATGCTTTCAAAAAGAAGGCTAGAAAAAAAGCAGCTCCGAAAAAGAAAAAAAAGGAAGCAGCTAAGTAAATAAAAAAACATCAGGTTAACCTTCCAATCCAATCGGGCTGGAAGGTTTTATTTTTTATGACAAAATTGAAATGTTGTTATAATAGTTATCGTCACTAGCGCTGGGACTCTGGCTCGTGTTTACTCTTAAGACCATTACACTCCTAAGAGTATAATACAGAAAAGTAAACACGGACCAGAGGCCCAGCGCTAGTGACTTTTTTTTAATGAATATTCAAGTAAAATTGGAAAAAAAGTCGCTCCATATCATCTCTTTCAACATTCCCTACCCTGCTAACTACGGAGGAGTCATTGATGTTTTCTATAAAATAAAAGCACTTAAAAGCCAAGGCATCAACATCATTCTTCACGCCTTCGAGTACGGTCGAAAACCTGCCGATGAATTAGAAAAACATTGTGCAAAAGTTCACTATTATCATCGTTCGTTAAGTCTGTCCAAACAACTTTCCACACTTCCATTTATCGTCAAAACTAGAGATGTAAATACATTGTTACAAAATCTAAAAAAAGACAATCATCCAATTCTTTTTGAAGGTTTGCACACGTGTTATTTCTTGAATCATCCAGATTTAGCGAAGCGAAAAAAATACATTCGCATGCATAATGTGGAATGGCAATATTATGCTCACTTAGCAAAAGTGGAAAGTAATCTATTTAAGAAAACTTACTTTAAATTGGAAAGTGAGAAGCTTCGTTGTTTTGAAAATAAAATAAAAAATGTGGACGGGATTTTAGCTATCTCAAAAATAGATAAAGAATATTTCGAGAAAAAATATCCCAATATTTCGACTCATTATATTCCAGCATTTCATCCAAATAAAAGAGTAGATATAAAAGTAGGGAAAGGAAAATATATTTTATTCCATGGAGATTTGAGTGTAAAGGATAATGAGCGCGCTGCGATTTTCTTATTAGAAAAGGTAGTGCATTCGGTTGATTATCAGTTTATTATAGCAGGGTTAAATCCTTCTGATAAATTAATATCGCAGGTTATTTTGAATGAAAATGCTAATTTATATGCTGACCTTTCCAACGAAGGAATGGAAAACCTGATAAAAAACGCTCATGTAAATATATTGTTATCATTTCAGTCAGCAGGTATGAAATTGAAATTACTGAATGCACTTTTCAAAGGTCGTTTCTGTGTGGTGAATGATTTTATGGTGAAAAATACGGGACTGGAAGACTTGTGTTTTGTGGGAAAAACAGCAGAGGATTTTCAAAAAATATTGATTGATGTTTTTGAGAAAAAATTTTCTGTAAAAGGTATTTTGGAACGAAGGAAAAGATTGGAGGTTGATTTTTCTAATGAAAAATTAGCGGAACAAATAAAACAAATAGCTTTCACGTAGCGGGACTCTCCCGAGTCCAGTAAGTATCCATAAAAAGGGACTCAAGAAAGTTCCTCTTCGTTTTATTTCTCCTCTCCAAAATCAGTTGGTTCCGCTTCCGAAATAATCAGAGGATACATATATCTAATTTCTTTTTGTTGTTCTTTTTCTAATTTATCATAAGGCAAACTATGTAATTCCATAGCCTTTTCATTTCGCAATTCATTGTAAGCTGCGTTTAATTCATTAAGTACATCGATATAAACTTCGTACTTTGTCCCTCGATGATTTTCCAAAGAAATGATTGCCTTAGTCGGAGATTCTGCCAGGTCATTTTTTTGATTTGGATTGCTGATAAATTCCTTTGCTCTCATTTTCAAATCCTCCAATTTCATCGATTTATTTCTGACAAAAATCTCATTTTTTTCATTAACTAAAACCTTGAAGACATTTCTTCCTTTTAATTTCGTGACGTCTGGTTCTTCTTCTGACCAAGGTGGAAGACTTGTCAATACTCCTCTATCTTCCTTAGAATTTGAAATATACATCGTCAATAAATTATAGAAATACAATTTATAGATTGGATGTTGGAAATCATTTTTTTTAAAAGTTTGCATCAAATCTATTGTTAATTTCCCTTGATCTAATTCTCCTTGATCCATCATTTTTTGAATTACCGTACCTATTTCATTTTGCCATTCAAATATTCTTGACGCTTTTATTTCGATTGAATCAAAAACATTTTGCTCACAATAATTATTTATTCCAGGAACAGAAAACGAAGCAAATAAAGGTGTTTCTAATTCCTTTGCAATGGAAATCTTATAATGATTTTCTTGCGTCAAAGAATCAATTAATTGAAGATAACTATCTGGTGAGGTATTTTTTAGAAATTTATTTTCTAAAAGGTAAGTTTCGAAATCAAGGATAAGTTGGTCAGGATTAATGTCCTTTGCTGCTAAGTTTTTTTTTGCGCAATCATATAATTTCTCTTCAAGTTCATATTGAGAAGCACAACTTGTAACAAGACAAATACAAACCAAAAAAGATAAAGCTTTCATATTTTATTTGTTTAACAATTCCACCATTTTCCTCGCCGCCTTCTTCGATGCCCCCGAATGCCCCAATTCCTCTTTCAATAAAAGATACCCATCCAACACCAGTTTCACCGTCTGAGCATCTAGTAATTTTCCTAATTCAATTTTCAAATTCTCCTGATTAAATTCACTCTGAATCAACTCTTTTACAATCTCATGATCCACAATCAAATTAACCAACGAAATATATTTTACATTAATCACCCGCTTCGCAATCTGATATGAAATCGGACTTCCTTTATAACAAACTACTTGCGGAACATTAAAAAGTGCAGTCTCCAAAGTCGCTGTTCCACTCGTCACCAAAGCGGCAGAACTGTGTTGCAAAAGTTCGTAGGTATTATTTTGAATGATCTTAACTTCTTGATCTTTAATCCCTTGTAAAGTGGATTTGTAAAAATCCAAAGTAATGGAAGGTGCACCTGCAATGACAAATTGATAGTCAGGAAAATCATTCACCACACTCAACATTCCTTTCAACATTTTCGAAATCTCTTGCTTCCGACTACCTGGAAGAAGAGCAATAATTGGTTTTTCAGAAAGACCATTTCGATTTCTAAAACTCGAATCCAATTCTCTCTCCGCCACTACATCCAACAAAGGATGGCCAACAAATTCTACCTCATAATCATATTTTTTATAAAAACCTTTTTCGAAAGGAAGAATCACAAACATCTTATCAATGTTCTTTTTAATTCCATGAACTCGACGGCTATTCCATGCCCATATCTGTGGTGAGATATAATAAAAAATTTTGATCCCTTGTTGCTTCGCCCATTTAGCTATGCGTAAATTAAACCCTGGGTAATCTACTAAAATCAAAACATCAGGTTGATATTTTAAAACATCTGCTTTACATATTTTGAAATTATTAAGAATGGTTTTCAAGTTCATCACCACTTCCGAAAATCCCATGAATGCTAAATCTCGATAATGCTTTACCAGCGTCCCTCCAACTGCTTCCATCAAATCTCCGCCCCACATTCTAAAGTCAACAGCAGCATCTTCTTCCTTCAATGCACGCATCAAATTGGAAGCATGCAAATCCCCCGAAGCCTCACCAGCGATAATGTAATATTTCATTTTTTTGATTCTTTAGTATTGGTCAAATTATTCCCACAAGATTTTTGAACCAAAATAGAAAAACCAAATACCTGCATAAATAATGGTCGGAATCATAATGCCTCGCATGGAATAGAAAAATCTCTTACGATTAAACATTGCGAAGGGAATAAGATTCATACAAAGTCCCAAAAGTGCAGAGGTCCGTCGTCTAAATTCTCCAGTCCCGAAACCACTAATTATCTCAGCGGCATCCAGTTGATCATAAATTTCGAGCACCACCGCATACCCCACAAATGGAATAAAAAAACCGAGTAATAATCCTGCGATTAAGGAATCTTTTTCAAACATGATATTTCGTTTTAATTGAAAGGCAAAAATAGCCTAACTTAGTCTTGTTCTCAAATTTTAGATTGAGCAATTTTAAAAATGGATTGAAACACTTTAGAAAGAACAGCTTCATCTATTTCTTCCACACTTCGAATTTTGACATGACGAGAGTGTTTACCTTTTCCATTTAGTTTTAAACCGTGCAACTCTATTTTGTCAAAATGATGTAGAAACAATTGACAATGATCTTTCGATAATGAAAATCCTAGGATCGGATTATCCTTTCTTCCGATAGAATACAAAGCCATTCTGACGACCTTACCACCATAAATATCTTCGGAAATCTCTGAATGTAGTTGATTGGAAATTTTTCGTAAACGGAAAGCTATATCGTGAAGCTTTTTTGGTCTGTCATTGAGTATATCTTCAAAGTCCATTTTTTTCTTAAAAATATAAAAAAAAAGGGATTCAGGAAACCAAGTTCCTGAACCCTTTATCTTCTACTTCATCTTGTAGTAGTATCAGTAATTGTAGAAGCGTAAGGATGATGTGCTTACAGGAATATTGCAATGTTGCAATCTTTGTTAAAAACTCATGAAAAGACCGAGGACTAATTCACTTTTCATCTCAGATTCAGTCAGATAATAAAGCGAAAGCATCACCATTCCCTTTTTTAATTTTTCTCATGTAAATCTAAATTGTGATTTCAAGAAGGCTATTGTAGTTAATTAGCCTTCATTGTTTGGGGTACTTCCCTTTTGGATAAATTTTGAATGAAAAACATTCAAAATCAAAACTGCTTTTGTTGACAGGAGTTAAAAATAATGATCTATTATATATTTATTTTATTTTAAATTATATTTTTTACAACTATGATGCTAAGGTAAACTTTTTAGATGCAATTTTTAAACTTTACTTTTTCACAAATAACTCACAAAAGTTATCAACATGTGTTAATTTACTGACAATCAATAAATTGAATCAAAAAATAACAGTAAACTATTGAATACATTAAGACTTATAAACATACTTTTTACATGTGTATAACTATTTTCCCATAGGAATTATATAAAAATTAATGTTTATAACTTTTATAGTTAAATTTTAACAATGTATAAATGAAATATTCTCTCAATTTTAATGACTTATTTCAAACCGATTTACATAGTATTAAAATGAATGCTTTTTACTATTTTGAGCATTCAAAACAAACCAATACTATTATGAAAATTTTCCACATCTTAATTCTTACTTTTTCTTTTATTAATATTTCCTTTAGTCAAAATTTATCGAAAAAAACGATGGACGAAACCGTTTATGCCAAATGGAATACGATCCAAAGTCCGACTATTTCTAATAATGGTGAATGGGTAATTTATCAATTAAAACCTGGAGAAGGAGATCCCAAACTCAAATTTTTTAATGCAAAATCTCAAAAGGAGTTTACTTTTGATCGAGGAGAAAAAGCAAGAATTACAGACGACTCAAAGTTTGTTGTTTTTAATATAACTCCTCACGCGGATTCAATAAAAATGATGAAACGGAATAAAGTGAAGAAAAAAGATATGCCTAATGATACATTGGGTATTTACAATTTAGCTACAAGATCTATTTTCAAAATCCCAAATGTCAAATCATTTAAAGTACCTGGAAAATGGAATGGTCATATTGCCTATTTGCAAGAAGAACAAATTTTTGAAAAAGGAGATTCAACTTCCGTTCGACCTAAAAAGAAAGAGACCTCTGACCATGGAACTCGCCTGACTGTTCGAGAATTAAAAACAGGAACAGAGCAAACTTTTACCTATGTAAAAAATTATGTCCTCTCAGAAGAAGGAGGAAAAATGTTGTTTTCGAGTACAGGAAATGATTCTACTTTTTATGCGGGAATGTATTGTTATGATTTTTTCCAAAAAGAATTAAAAACACTTCACAAAGAAAAAGGTGAATATAAATTTCTGACTTTTGATGAGAAAGGAAAACAAGCTGCTTTCCTTTCCAATGTCGATACGACTGATGCACAAGTTGCTCCTTTTCAATTGCATTTTTGGAATGGGAAGTCTGATGTCGCTGACGTTATTTTTAATAATGTAAATAGCTTGTTAGAAAAAAATTGGATTGTTAGCGAACATGAAAAATTGTCTTTTTCGGAAAATGGAAAACGATTATTTTTTGGCGTTGCACCACCTCCGATTTTGCAAGACACCAGTTTGCTGGATGATGAAATAGTACAAGTGGAAGTGTGGAGTTATACCGATAAAAAATTATACACGCAACAAGAAAATGATTTAAAAAGAGATAAAAACAAAGCTTACCTAACAGTCTATGATATTTCAAAAAAATCATTTCACCAACTCGCAGATTTGACCATTGATGAAGTAGATTTGGGGGACGAAGGAAATGCAAATATGGTGTTGGGTTATAATGCAAAACCTTATTTAGAAAAAACAACATGGGAAGGTTGGCCATCGTATAAAGACTTGTATATCAAGGACTTAAATGGTGGCAAATGGAAGGAAATTGCAAAAGAAATAAGAGGAAATCCACAAATGTCGCCGAAAGGAAATTACATCTATTGGCAAAGTCCGCAAGATACGGCATGGTTTACCTATTCTTTTTCTAGTCAAAAAACCACACAGATTTCAAACAATAAAATTTCAAAATTTTATGATGAATTAAATGATCGACCAATGCACCCACGAAGTACAGGAATGGCTGGTTGGACGACTGATGATGAATATCTTTTATTGTATGATCGCTATGATATTTGGAAAATTCATCCTGAATATAAAGAGCCACCAATCCGATTGACGAAGGGAAGAGAGGCGAAAGATCCTACCGTTTTTCGGTATCTTCGATTGGATCGAGAGGAACGAAATATTGATTTGAAAAAAGAAGCATTGTTACATTCGTTTAAAGAAAAAAGTAAGCAAGAAGGATATTTGAGTATTAATTTTTCCAATCAAAAAATAAAAAGATTGGTTGGTGGTGAGTATAAAATCACCACTCGTCCGAGAAAAGCAAAAAATGCAAATGTATTGTTTTTCACAAAAGAAACTTTTCAACTTTTCCCTGATTTGAGATTGGTAAAAGATTTTAATTTTAATAAAGAAACAAAAATTAGTACAGCTAATCCACAACAATCTGAATACCAATGGGGAACCATTGAACCTTACACTTGGACGTCGCTTGATGGGCAAGAATTATCTGGAATGTTAGTCAAACCTGACAATTTTGATCCAAATAAAAAGTACCCAATGTTGGTGAATTTTTATGAAAGAAGTTCGCATACCTTGCATCGACACCGAGCACCATATCCACATCGTTCTACGATTAATTATTCTTATTACGCTAATCGAGGCTATGTGATTTTTAATCCAGATGTGCCATATCGAATTGGATATCCAGGAGAGAGTGCTTACAATGCGGTGATTCCTGGGGTGACTTCTTTAATCGAAAAAGGATTCATTGATGCAGATAATATCGGGATGCAAGGACATAGTTGGGGTGGTTATCAAGCAGCATATATTGTAACTAAATCGAACATTTTTAAATGTGCAGAATCAGGTGCACCAGTAGTGAATATGATTTCTGCCTATGGTGGAATTCGTTGGGGAAGTGGTATGAGTCGTGCGTTTCAATATGAGCATACGCAAAGTAGAATTGGTGGGACACCTTGGGAATATCCAATTCGATATATCGAAAATTCTCCGATATTTTTTATTGATAAAATCGAAACGCCTTTGTTGATTCTGCACAATGATAAAGATGGTGCGGTGCCTTGGTATCAAGGAATTGAGTTCTTTAATGCGTTGCGTCGATTGGGAAAACCTGCTTGGATGTTGAATTATAATGATGAACCTCATTGGCCATTGAAGTTGCAAAATCGGAAGGATTTTAATTTGAGGATGCAACAGTTTTTTGATTTCTATTTGCAAGAAAAACAGAAACCGATGTGGATGGAGAGAGGAGTGCCTGCGATCGAAAAGGGAATTCGGCAAGGGTTAGAATTTAAGAAAAAATAGCTTTAGTTCATTCGTTATTGGGTTATTGATTAAAACTATTGGGAAATAACTCAATAACCTCATAACTATTCTAACAAACCACATTGAATATTCTTTAGCAAAACGTTCAATATTTAATTTTTCAAAATTTCAGAGTTTAGTCACATGTCAAAAAACAAATTTCTTATCGTCGTCGGAGGAGCAACTGCTACAGGTAAAACTGCCATCGGAATTCAGTTAGCTCAACATTTTGAGACTGAAATTCTATCTTGTGACTCTAGGCAATTTTATAGAGAAATGACCATCGGGACAGCTAAACCTACCGCTGAAGAAATGGCCGCAGCACCTCATCATTTTATCAATTTACTTTCGATTGAAGAAGATTATAATGTTGGTGATTTCGAAAGAGATGCTATAAAATTATTAGATAAAATATTTTTGGAAAAAGATGTAGCGCTACTTGTGGGTGGCTCCGGTTTATTTATCCGAGCACTTTGTGCTGGCTTGGATGAATTTCCAAAAATACCAATGGAGACAAGAAAAAAGGTGCAAGAGATTTTTGATAACGAAGGATTAGAAGCACTTCAAGAAATGATAAAAATAGCAGATCCTATTTATTTTGAAAAAGTAGATCAACAAAATCCAGTTCGATTAATGCGAGCTTTAGAGGTCATCAAAACTACTGGAAAACCTTTCTCTTCTTTTCAAAATCAAAAAAAGAAACCTCGAAATTTTACGCCAATTTATTTGAATGTGGTGATGGATCGAGAACAACTTTACGAACGAATTAATCGAAGAGTTGACTTAATGTTGGAAGCGGGTTTGCTCCAAGAAGCCAAGAGTCTTTTTCCGTTTAAAGAAAAAAACAGTTTACAAACTGTTGGTTATCAGGAATTTATGACTCATTTCGAAGGAGAGCTAACATTAGAAGAAGCGATCGAATTAGTTAAAAGGAATTCAAGACGATATGCAAAAAGGCAAATGACCTGGTTTAGAAAGGAAGATCATTGGGTCAATTTTGAAGCGAGTGAGATAGAAAAAATGATTGAGTATCTGGAAAGAAAAATGAAGGAGATAAATTAAATTACTCACAAGGTGAATCGAAGTCACCTTGTGAGTAGGAAGCTAAAACTAAAACTTATTTGATAAATTCTGCTTTTACCTCATCGAAATTTGGCAACTGTTTGTAATGCCATTTTTGCACGACCTTTCCATCTTTCAACAATACAATTCCGGGATTCGATCTAACAATTGTTTTCAATAAAATATCATCAGCCATGTGGATTGGATAAGTCGCTTTGATCTCTTCTTTGAAATCTTGAATGACTGCCGCCCCTGCCCCACCGGCAATAGCATAAACTTTTACGCCTGATTTTTGAGCAGCTTCTGCAAATGGATTAACTATACCTTCAAAGCGATTTTTATAGTCAGATTTGAATTGATAATCTTTAACTTTTTCTTCATGCGAAGTAACTTTATCCACTTTTTTCACCAACTGAAAATCTTCTGCTCCTGGTGCCCCGACTGTATCTACCAACCAAGAAGTGTCAGCCACCATGATCGTCTTTTCACCTTCAGTATAACCTAATTTATAACAAACATACATCAAGCTATATCCAGATTCATTCAATAACTCCTCTGTTATTTCATTTCCATTTACATCCTCCACAGAAAACTCGCTAATTTTTGAATGAGGTATTTCAGGATCATCAGTCACCTGTTTCATTGCAAATTTTTCTTTCGGAAAATTCTTGTACTGTTTGATATATTCTGCCTCACTTAGACTTGTTACTTCACCAGTTTCATTATTGGTATAAACATAATTAGTCGGCGCATTCATCATTGATTCTTCTTCCAATATTTTTTGCTCTCGAATATTTACATCTACTGCAAATGGTCTGAAATCATTGCCAGGAATATCCCAAACGAAATTACTTACACCATATAAAGTAAAAATTCCGATACTCGCTAAAGTCACGATATTTCGAACTTTTGGTGTAAAGATCGAATGCATCTCTTTAGTTTTAAAAAGAAAAATAAATGCAGGAACTAGTAAGGCTAAATCTTTTTTGAAGGAGGTAAAAGGTTCTAATTTTATAAAATCACCGAAACATCCACAATCCTGAACCTTCATGTTATTTTTATCAAAAGCTCCCCAATCACCAAAACTAAAAAAGTTAACTCCTTCTGGAACATACCCTGTCAGCGCAGTAAATCCAGTCAAGAAGGTAAAAAATACTACGATCCCAAAAAACAACCAAGCCGCTAATCGATTCTTGGCACCCATGATTAACATGATTCCCAAAACGATTTCCAACACGATTACAAATAAAGAAACAGCAACAGAATATTCAGAAAAGAATGGAAATATAGGTGCAATAAAGGACATCCAAGTTTCCGAAAAAGTAGATTCGAATTCGGTAAAATAATCCACCAATTTGTAGGAAGTACCAAGTGGATCAGCCGCTTTTACCCAACCTGAAAAAATAAAAAACGCACCACAGAAGTTTTGTAAATAACTAACCCACAGGCTTTTATTTTCTTTAAAAACCTGAGAAGTGATTCCCGTTAGTAGAACTGAAATAGCTGCTACCCAAATTACTATCGTCGTTAAAGTCATTCTTGTATTTTTTTTAAATCAAATTTTAATCTGTCTAATTTTCGCAAATATAAAAAGAAATTAGATTGAAAGGGCAACTCCTAATCTTCGTTTTTTTACAAAATAACTAGCTGTTCTATTATTGTTGAGTAATTTCGCCCTTCTGTACAAATATCTAACATTTAATTATTCTCTTTGTTAATGAGATTTCAACTTTTGTTAATCACTTGTTAAGTTAATAACAATCAACTTACATATTCATGCAAACACTAATTATCTGCATTTTAACTAATACGGTCATTGGTTTTATTTTTAAAATGTTCCCAAAGTATGGCGTGAATACCCTTCAAGCCATCGTAGTTAATTATTTCGTTTGTGTTGCTATGGCAGGATTGGTGTTAGGAGAATTCCCTATCATTTCTAACGTTCATCAAACTGAGTGGTTTCCTTTTGCGCTCTTTTTAGGATTTATTTTTATTACCGGTTTTAATATTACTGCACTTAGTTTTCAAAAATTAGGCGTGACGTTAACTACGATTATGCAAAAAATGTCCTTGTTGCTAACGGTTCCTATTTCGATATGGATGTATAATGAAGATATTAATGCTTGGAAGGTTTTTGGCTTATTGTCTGGTTTGGTTGCAATTTATTTGACTAATCAACCCAATCAAAAAGAATTAGACAAAGCTAAAAATTTATCGAAATGGATGTTTATTTTACCCATCATCGTTTGGCTGATTTCAGTTTGTATCGAAACTGTTTTGCAATATGTGGAGATCAAAATTTTAGATGGAATGGGTGGATTGAATTTCGTAGCTACACTTTTTGGGATCGCAGGAACGATAGGATTAATTTTAGTTATCGTAGGATTGACTTCAGGAAAGTTGGTTTTTTCTTATAAAAATATCATTGCGGGAATCGTTTTAGGTGTACCTAATTTCTTTTCGATTTATTTGATTATTGTTGCGATTTCTGAAGGCTGGGAAGGGTCGAAATTTTTCCCTTACAATAATATTTCCATCATTGCTTTGTCAACGATGATGGCGTATTTGTTTTTTAATGAAAAATTATCGAAGGTAAATGTGGCTGGAGTTGTTTTAGCTATTTCGGCGATATGGATGATTTCGATGGGCTAGTTTTTTTTACCACTGACTTGGATTTACTTTTATGACTAAGAGCATGTTTAAATTTTTAACTAACTGAAAATCAATGATTTGTGGTTCTTGCTAACAATTTCATTTGAAGTTTAGCGAGCTAAATAAAAATTAAATTGGACGTAAGGTTCATAAAGCGTTGATTTTCAGAACGGTAAAAATTTAAACATGCTCTAATTAAGACTGACGAGAAGTATTTAGTGGGGATGTCATAAAAAGTCATAAAAGTCAGTGGCAAAAAAATCAAAAACCTCCAAACCTCGCATCCGCATTATTTTTCTTATAAGGCAATTCTATAAAATCCAACGACGAAGGTTTTACTCTCAAAAAGAAACTATACGTTGTTCGTTCTGGCTGCCAACTCATCCCCATTTCCCAACAATGCAAATCTCGGTAAAATGAAAAATCAGGAAACGTTACTTTTTTATCTTTAAAATTATAACCAATTCGTCCCACCGTAACTTTCCAATTATCTGTCAAATTAATATTCCCTCTCGTCTCTATGGAATGATTGGTAATAACCAGCGTATCTTTTCCTGTAGCGATAGAAGGTTCAAATTCTAAATTAAAATTATAGCTGATTCTAAAGTTTTCAAATAAATCCAAAAAGCCTTCCCCAGACTTTACACTTCCTCTTGACGCATTCACCGATCCTCGATTAGAACCAAATGAAGTATCATCTTCGTCTCGATTTCCACCTGGAAAGGAAGGTGCTCCTTGACCAGTTTTAGGCTTCGATTTTCCTTTGCCAAATAAATCACGAATTTGCTTGACAGAAATACTGGTACTTGTTCTCATTACTGCATTGACAAATCGAAGTGGTCGTTTCTTAGTATCCCAATAAAAGGTATTGATTTTAGTTTTTCGATCATCAGCCAAAGCATAAGGACTCCAACTAGCCGTCAAATTCACATTCGTCATTCCCTTAAAAAAACGAGTTGCTCCACTTGCTCGAACATCACTCCATTGCAAAGAATCTTTTGCCAAATTATAATCTCCATTGACATTGATATCATTGAACAGTTTGAACTTCTTTGCAACGGTATCTTTTCTTGACCAATATTTTGCTTCAAAATTATTTCTAACGCCATAGGTCAATCTCATTTGTTTTCCTCCACTTCCAGGACTTCCATAAATTCCGTTAGCAAAAACATTGTAGTTAAGCGTATCCATTTCCGTTAACGGAGTTTCTGGTGAGATTACATCTTTATAAAAACCAAATTCGGGATTCGTATAATCTGGGGTGTAAGTAAAACCAACCGTAGGTTTTGCCACATGCCGAATTCCACGAATAAATCCTTTTTTAAAATTTTTGGTAAAATATCGAGTAGTGTTCAAATTGACTCCAGCATTCAATTGGAAATATCTAGAGAAACCATTGATTTTATTGTCCTCCACACCTCCATAAGAAGTAGTGTCTGAAGTAATCTCATATACCGAACCGTCAGGATTAAATGAGGTATCTTGAACGATGACCAAATCTACCACATATTCTTTTTCCAATTCATTGCCATACCACACATCGGTATAATTAATATTTGGCGAAACATTGATGAATTTAAAAATCTTAAAATTTAAATCCGAAGCCACTTTATGCCTCATTCCATATTGCGCACTTTCCAAAGTTTGTTTGGTAAATAAAGTGGTATCAGTTGTCGTAAACCGATTTTGGGCATTCATGTCATATTTAAACGTGACTCGCTCATACCATTTTTCTTTCCCAACTCTATTCTCTTTTTTAAATGGAAAAATTCGATCCATCACCAATCCAACAGTCGGCAAATTAAAAGTAACTGAATTAGATCGAGTATTTTGAGAGTGATTCATACTGGCCGTCAAGTTGAATGGACTACCTGGAAATGCTTGTCGATAATTAATATTTGAACTCAATGAATTATCTAACACGCTATTCGCATCATTAAAATTTCGGCTCTGAAAACCATTCGTTTGAATATTTACACTCGCGCTAAAAGACCGATTCGGATGAGCTGACCGATCTTGAGAATGAGACCAACGAAGACTTAAAGATCGATCTCTTGATTTACTTGCATCAGCTAATTCTTGCACTCGATCTGAAAAAGCTAAATTAAAATTCCCCGTACTTTTATATCGGTATTTATATCGCGTATCCACATTCAATCCCCAAGTTCCTTTGAAATAGATATCTCCCGTCACCCTAGTATCCCAATTATCATTGATTGGAAAATACCAACCTACATTTCTAAAACCAAATCCCCATGTTTCAGAAAATTCGTAATCTCTAGGAAAAATAAGTCCGGTTCTCGCACCTTGTTTTAGTGGAAAAAAACCAAATGGCAAAAATAGCGGGGTTGGAATTCCTCCCAACTCAATATTCGACGGACCAACTACGGCAACTTTTCCCGTGACCATTTTTAACTTATTGCATCGAATACCAAAATGCGGTTCTGGATGATTACAAGTTGTAAAAATGGAATTCCTATTATATGCGATATCACTATTGATCGTATCAGCAGGATTTGCTTTCACTCCTTGAAAAATCTTTGATTCACTTCCATGAATATATAAATCGCCCTCTTGCGTCACTGCATCATAGACTTTTCCTTTTTTTGTTTTAAAATTAAATTGAATCTTCTTAGCAGAAAAATTTTGTTCGCCTTCATCAAAAATAGGATAGCCTATTCGATTTCCCAAGGTGTCAGTCAGTCCTTCAGCCGTCACTATATTATTACCAAAATCAATCGTAATTCGCTCCGCCGTCAACTTCAAAGTATTCTGCAATACGACAGCTTCTCCATAGAGATATACTTTTTTATTTTTAATATCATAATCCATGGAGTCTTTACAATCATACTCTACAGGATCATCTGGAGAGTCAGGAGAAATTTGAACTGTTAACTTTTTTTGGCTAGGATTTGGTGCATTTACTGGAGTTGGAATGGATTGACTAAGAGAATCTGAAGAAACAGGAATGGTATCAGTTACTGATTTTGTTGGTTTTATAGGAAGATCTTGACCATTGGCGTTTGTAGCCAATCCCAACAAAAAAAGCAGTATGATCGTATAAATATTTTTCAAATTTGAAATTTATTTTAGATTCCTTCCTTCAGCTTTCTCCTGTTGCGAGAGACTAAGGAAGAGTTAAGTAACTAGACAATAGAAAACGTAGATTAAAAGAATATCTTTTTCTGCTATTTTTCTTTAAAAAATAATTCCGTACCGTAGAGTATGCAATGATTTTTTAAGAAAAACTATCAAAAAAATCTTACCCTTTTAGTTCAACGCTTTCTATTTTCTAACTACTTATCTTTAATTCAATTAATTATTTAATTTATTACCTTTAAAAAAGAATTAGCAAAAACTAACTTCACCCAAAACATAGGTAAACTCTTTTTATTAAAAACATGTGCAACATTATGCGACACAACATACTCTATTCAACGTTGGTTTTGCTACTAATGTCTGGGGCTTTTCTCAACTTTAACTATAGTTATTACCCACCTTTAGCTATTGTTAACGAAATTAACACAGCTAACCTCTCTAATTTCGGCAAAGATAACCAACTCGACCATTTCACAAAACTAGATTACCAGCTTCGTACGGTGGTTATTGATGCTGGCCATGGTGGTCATGATCATGGTTGCTCGGGCAAACAATCTAAAGAGAAACATATTGCTCTCAATATTTCTAAAAAACTAGGTAGATATATCAATGGTAAATTTCCTAAAGTAAAAGTCATTTATACTCGAGAGAAAGATGTATTTATTCCACTTCATACTCGTGCAGAAATTGCCAATAAAAATAAAGCTGATCTTTTTATCTCCATTCATTGTAATGCCATGAGTACTCAAAAACATCTAGTACGAGGAACGGAAACTTATGTGATGGGGTTGCATAATGCCGATGAAAATCTCGCGGTTGCAAAAAGAGAAAATGAAGCTATTCTATTGGAAAAGGATTATGAAAAAAACTACCACGGTTTTGATCCTGAATCTCCCGAAGGTCATATTATCTTAGCAATGGTGCAAAATGCATTTTTGGAACAAAGTATTTCCTTTGCCGAAAAAGTAGAATATAATTTTAATCACCTTGCAGGTCGAAAAAGTAGAGGGGTCAAACAAGCTGGTTTTTTAGTTTTAAGGGAAACTACAATGCCAAGTGTTTTAATCGAAACCGGTTATTTGACTCATAAGTCAGATGAAAAATATATGAAATCCAAGCGAGGTCAAGACGAATTGGCATTCGCAATTTTTAAAGCATTTCAATCTTACAAAAGAGAAATCGAAGTAGATAATGCCACCACGCCTGCTGCTCTTCCAGCCAAAAGGTTAAGTCCACTCAACTCACAAAAAATTTTACCAGAAGAAAAAAATGTTAGTTCAACCAATTCTGAAAAAAATTCCAAGAAAATCTTTAAAGTTCAATTAGCCGCTTCTAGCAAATCCATAAAAACCAATACTTCAAAATGGAAAAAGGTCAAATTTCCTATTGAAATGAAACGAGAAAATGGAAATTTCAAGTACCTTGCGGGCAATTTTGAAACCCTTGCTGAAGCCAATAATGCTCGTAAAAAAATGCGAAGACTTGGTTTTAAAGGCGCTTTTGTTGTCGCCTATCAAGAAGGGAAGCGTGTAAAAACAAAATGAATATCGAATAATTAATAACATATAGTAATTATCGATACCTGCCTGCAGTAAGCAGGTTCAAAAAATTCATGAGAACCATTTTGTGCTTCACCCGTTTAAGTAAATGTTAATCATCAAAAAAACACCGATAGGTTATGTCTAGAGAAACAAGAATTGGAATTTTATCAATCATTGTAATTGCTGCCTCCATCTGGGGATACAAGTTTATCAAAGGTCAAAATATCTTTTCCTCACAACAATTTTTTTATATTGAATATGAGGACGTGGGGCAAATGCAACCATCAAGTCCTGTTTTTAATTTAGGTTTTCAGGTAGGAACAGTAACTGATATTTACAGAAAACCTGGTAGTTATGATAAGGTAGTGGTGGAAATTGAAGTAATTAAGAAATTTAAAGTTCCTAAAGAAACTGTTGCTGTAATTGAACAATCAGCAATGGGTGATAAATCAATCCATCTTGAATTTAAAAACCCTTGCTCTGGACCTGATTGTGCAAAAAGCGGAGATAATCTAACAGGTAAGTATAAATCCGTTTTAGGTTCCATGACTAGTACTGAAGAGATAGCTGATTACATGAAAGAAATTACTAAAGGTCTAAAAGATGTAACTGGAAAGTTAGATACTATGGTAAATGATCCTAATAATGTAATGGGAAAAACGATGAGTGATCTTCAATTGACTATGGCTAATATGAAAACCCTAACTGGTACCCTTAATCGAGAAATGGCTCGTAATGGTAAAGTCAATAAAATTTTGGAAAACGTCCAACAGCTAACAGCTAGCATCGAAGAACAAAAAATGAGATCTATCCTTGCTAATGCGGATTCTATTTCTGCAAAAGTCAAAGCAATTGATATGCAGGCAATTTCTGACAATACTAATAAAACGATGGAGGAAACTCAAGCTGCAATTGCCAAGATGAAAGAAACTATGGAAAAAGCTGATAAAGCAATCCTTGAATTTAACTCTCTTCTGGCTGGAATAAACAAAGGAGAAGGTTCACTTGGCAAGTTGGTGAAAGATGATGAATTGTATAGTGAATTAAAAGGTGCTGCCGAAAAAGCTAATATTTTAATGTTAGATATTCAGCAAAGACCAGCTCGTTATGTTCCTTTTAAATCTAGAAGAAAGGTGAGAAAAATTGATGAAAAAAATCCTCTTGTTTTGCCTAAAGAAGAAACTACAGAAGAAAAAAAGAACAATTAATTTAAAGGTTTCAAACCTGATTGATTCTATAGCAATCCTAAATCTATAGTCAGGTTTGGGAATCTGACTTACTATTAAAATTAATTGGTGATGTCTGAAAAAGATGCAAGTACTAATAACTAACTTTTCTTTTTAGAAAAAGCTCAAAACTTCCAGAATTTTAAAAATCTGGAAGTTTTGTTTTTATAAAACATTTACCTCCGCACTCAATCTTATTCCAAACTTCTGCTCCACCGAATCAATAATTTTCATCGCTAAACGATACACTTCTTTTCCTGTCGCATTTCCATAATTCACTAGTACGAGCGCTTGCTTTGCATGACTTCCAGTATTCCCAACTCGCTTTCCTTTCCATCCACATTGTTCAATCAACCACCCTGCTGGAACTTTGATTTTTCCATTTTCCAAAGGATAAAAAACGATATGGGAAAATGACTTTTGCAACAGTTTAAATTGCCGCTTTGAAATTTCTGGATTCTTAAAAAAACTGCCAGAGTTTCCTAACTCAGCAGGATCAGGTAATTTGGAAGAACGGATTTCAATCACCGCTTTTGACACATCCTTGATAGTTGGATTTTTTACTTTTTTAGCATCGAGGGTTTGTTTGATCGCACCATAATTTAGGTGGAGTTTTGGGTTTTTTGACAACTTAAAATATACCTTAGTGATACAAAACTTACCTTTCAACTTTTTCTTAAAAATACTTTCGCGATACCCGAATTGGCAATCTTTTTTTCGGAAAACATGTACTTTACCCGTTGCTAATTCGATCGCTTCTAGTCGATGAAAAACATCTTTTAGCTCCACTCCATAAGCTCCAATATTTTGAATCGGCGAAGCTCCTACCCTTCCTGGAATCAAGGATAAATTCTCAATACCTCCCAATCCTTTTTTGATGGTCCACAAAACAAACTGATGCCAATTTTCTCCTCCCCCAGCTGAAACATAAACGCTTTTGGGAAAGTCCCGAACTACCTTTCTTCCCAAAATAGAATTATGAATCACAAGTCCTTTTACCTTTTTCGTCAACAACAAATTACTGCCACCACCAAGGATCAAAATCGGTTTTTTATTATCCGCTAAAACATGTTGCAACTCCTCCACCGACTGTACATCAACAAAAGATTCTGCTTTGACATCAATGCCAAATGTATTGAAAAATTGAAGTGATTTGTTTTTTTCAAAATTCATGGCGGCGAAGTTACAAAAAAGATCGCTTCGCTAACAGAGGTCAGATCGGTCGCTGCGCTTCCTGTGAGATCGCTGCGCTGACAGATTGACGATGATGGTTTTGAAATAAAAAAGACGAATAATATAACTCAAGAGAATTTGAGCAGTAGGTTGCAAAAAATTAAAAATCAAAGTCATTCAGGTAATCATCATCTTCTTCTTCAGTCTTACAAAACTCTAAAAATCAATCTGTCAGCGCAACGATCTCACAGGAAGCACAGCGACCGATCTAACCTCTGTCTGCGAAGCGATCTATCATTTTAAATTCTAAATATTTCCAAAAAATTGATACTTTTAATTTTTAAAATAAAACTAGCTCAATCAATGAAAAAATTCCTCTTTTTGATTTTCGTTTTTTCTTTCTTTTTTATGTCTTGTGAAAAATCAGTTTTAGATAAACCATTCAATCCGATTCTTTACAAAACAGAATTCACACAATTTTTTCAAGATAAAAATATCTCAAATAAAGATGCATTTCTAATCAATTATGCGATTATTCGTCAGCGTGATTATTTAGGTTATGAAATAGAAGGAAAAACTTATCGGGAAATTTTAGAAATGGCAAAATCTTACCATCAAAATGGAATGCCTATCAAGGAGACTTATGATGAGGTTGAATACCAAGATGATTTAGAAGTTACGATTAGCAATGTAAAATCGACTTTCCTCAATAAATCAGAAACCTCAACTGCGAAGGTCAAAAATTTAAAATTTAAGGCAACTTATAAAAATGTTTCGGATAAAGATGTGGCGTTAAACTTAGCCACTTTTGTAATCAATGGTCCATTCAAACAGCACATGATGACCGCAGGATATGAAACAAATTGCAAAATATTAGCAGGAGAAAAAATGGTAATCAACTATGTCGTCAACTCCAAGAAAATTAAAGACAATTTATTTTACGGAAAAACAAGTAAAATAAAAAGACTGATGATTGATGATATTATTGACAATGTAGAAATCCAACTTGGAGGATTGAAGCTTGATAAAAACACAAAATTTTATGAAGAATGTTTTATCGAAGATTTGGTGGTGGAACCATTTCAATTAAGTAACTATAAAGAAATGTATACTGATAAAAATTTCAATGCAAAAAAAGTTAACGGAGTTCAGACCGTGCATCGTGGTCCACGATTTTTCCCAAAAGAAGATACAGACAAAGTATTAAACTATAAGTAAAAGTTAACCTATGAAAAATTCAATTTACGGAATTATCGCTCTCATTTTACTAGGATTGCTCGTTCATCAATTTACCCCTTGGTGGAGTATTGTGATTGTCGCTGCCATAATTGGAGGTGTGTTTAATAAGCATGCAGGTAAAAGCTTTTTAATTGGTTTCATTGGCGTGTTTTTATTATGGGGCATAGCTGCCTATCAAATGGATGTAGCAAATGAAAGTATTCTTTCCACTCGAATGGGAGAAATATTTGGTGCAAATATGATCGTGGTTACCGCCCTACTCGGTGGATTATTAGGAGGGATGGGTGCCTTGACGGGGACACTTGGTCAACGACTTTTTAAGTAATTTTTCTTATTTTTGAATAAGCTAAAATTGAAAGATTAAGAGACAAATTGGTGGACCGATACTTTGTATAAATTTAATCAAAAAGTAATGACTGAAGAAGAAGCATTTCGTAAAGCAAAAAGAAAAGTTATAGCCAAGAAAGGATTCTATATTCACTTTGGAATTTTTTGTGCAACTGCACTATTTTTATTTACTATTAATTTTTTAACTAGCCCTAGATTTTGGTGGTTTCTGTTTCCGACTTTAGGTTGGGGAATTGGAATTGTCGCACATTACCTTGGCGTCTTTGGTCTCTCTGGTCCTTCTGGTGAAGATTGGGAAGAGAAAGAATTGGAAAAGGAAATGAGGAAAATCAAACGGCAACATTTTGTAGAACCTGATGAGGAAAACATTACGCTTCCTGATGATGAATTAGAACTGAAAGAATTTAAAAAACTACGAGATGAATGGGATGACCGCGATTTCGTTTGATAAATTATTTGCTACCTTTCTTTTTATAACAATAAATTTACATTTTTTAGTTGCACAAAATATTCCATTCACCTGCAACCAAGATGCTTACTTTTCCTACCATGAAGCAGGGGAGAATTATTTTTACAAATTCAACTCATCTTTCAATTTCACCCTAATCAAACAACTAGATTTTTCTATCAATGGACTCGCCTATAATCCAAATGATAATTTTATTTATGCTATCAACGAAAGCAGTTCTCAGATAGTTCGTTTGGATAAAAATGGAGATCATCTCAACCTTGGATTTCCTACTGATTTACCTGGGAGTAATTATTGGGCAGGCACCTTTGATAAAAATGGAAACATGGTTATTTCAGGTGGTGGCGATGCATGGGTTGTGGTTTTAGATGTTAGTATTTCTCCTCCTGTAGTCATCTCAGCAGTAGAAAAATTTTATGCAGATGGATCACCTAACAGTCCCGTTTTTGGAGACATTGCAGTTGACCCAATTTCGGGGATATGTTATTCTTTTGAAAATTCTTCTAGCCGACTAGTTTCCATAGATTTGAACTCTGGCGCAGTCGAAAAAATTGGGACAAACGCAAGCCCTTCTACCCATATTTTTGGAGGACATTATTTCGATGCCAATGGAGAACTCATAGGAATTATTTTAAAAGATATTTATAAAATTAATAAAGTTACTGGTGCATCAACTTTGATTGGAGAAGGTTTAGATATTAATGCTGGCATTGATGCTTGTGGTTGTTTAAATGATATTCAATTTAACAAATCAGTTGAGTCGCCTGATGTTTGCCAAGGAGATACGATCACTTTCACCTTTAGCATTATCAATAATTCAGACAATACTTTTACCGATGTTCAATTTGCTGATCCACTCCACCCAGAACTTATGTGGCTGGGAAACCCGAGTAACACATTTGGAGGAACGACGGAAATCATTCCACTTGCCAGCAATTATAACTTACTGACAATCAATGACATGCAGATCCCACCTGGCATTTCGGAATTTACTATCCTAGCATTGGTAGTTGGTAATTCTTCTAATTTCTCGACCATTTATAATCAAGCCAAAATTGATGGGTTCACTCAAACATGGGAAAGCATTTTAGATTCTAACAATCCAGTTACATCAGACGAAGGCGACGCAACTCAAATTAACATCTCTCCTACTCCATTCTTAGAAATGAGTTTACAATCATTGAGCAATGAATGTGAAGGTGATTCTATTTCTCTTTTTGTTAGTGTTGCTATTGCAGGTGAATATATTTGGGAAACACCTGATGGCGAATTTTTCGAAGGGCAAAATTACGATCAATTCAATACTACTTTTGATGATAGTGGATTTTACAACATTACATTTACAGATGGCTTCGGATGTCAAATTGATAGTTTTCTAAACATAGAAATCTCGCCAAGTCCAATGGTTAATTTGGGAAATGATTCTATGTTTTGTTTTGAAAATCCGTTTTATATTTCTGCTGGAGACCAAGCAAATTACCGCTGGCACGATGGATCAACAACTAGTGATTTTTTTGTGGAAAATTATGGAACTATTGCGGTTGAGGTGATGAATGAATTTGGTTGTTTCGCAAAGGACAGTATCTCCTTCTTCACCAATTGTTCCACCGAACTTTATGTCCCCAATGCCTTCTCACCCAACGAAGATGGTAAAAATGATTTCTTTAAAGCTTATGGAATTGAAGTAACCAAATTCAACTTAAAAATTTTCGACCGTTGGGGTACATTCCTTTTTGAAAGTAATGATATTCAAGAGGGTTGGAATGGAAGATTTAAAGAACAACTAAAAGAAAATGGTGTTTACGTTTACTACATCAATGCAACTTTCCTGGATGGAACAACCATTGAAAAAAAAGGAGATGTTACTTTGTTGAAGTGAATACGTCTATAAAAAAACAATAATGCTTTGAACCTCAAACTTATATTAATTATTAAAAATAACTATTGTCTTTTAAGATTTTAAGGGTTAATTTCATTTTTTTTATCACCAATTTAGCATAAAGTAACTTTAACTAAAAAAATATTTTTGAAAACTTTATTTTTGAATTAACTCTACTTAATAACTCTAGACGATATTTTCCGAAAACCCCTCCATTTTATTATATAATACTTATACAATACAACACCATGAAAGAATTACTCTTAATCTTTCATTTGATAATTGTCATGGGATTAAATCTTAATGCACAATTGTCAGATGAAGTACTTACCTCCCCACAAATAAAACAGTTTCAAAAAAATTCCAATAAACTATATTTTTTAGTTGCGGAAAGTTTTCCTTTGAAAGAAAAAGGAAGGATTTTTTTGACCAATGATTTTATTAAATCCACTATTATTGACTTCGAAAAAGAAGAATTTGAAGTAGAATTGAGATATCGCTTTGCAGACGATGAAATGCAAATAATGCATCAAGAAAAAATCAAAGCAATCGTTCCTCAAAAAATCAAAAAACTCATTTTTAAGGTAGATGGGAAAGAACAGGTGTTTGTTCCGATGGAATATTCAAATAAAAAAAATATCAACTTAGGTTACTTTGAATTACTGGTAGATGGAGAAATGAAACTCCTAAAACAGTTTCAAAGAAAAGGAAAAGAAAAAATTAGAACAGTTCTATTTTTTCAAAATAAAAACGAACCAGCAAAGACATTTAAAGTAAAAAATTCTTCAATTTTAAAATTTATGTCAAAGCATAAAAATTCGGTTTCTAGATTTATCGTTAAAAATAAAATTGATGTCAAAAAGGAAAATGACTTGAAAAAAGTTTTCGAATATTACAATTCACTACTTTAATATTTGGTGGATTTCACTTTTTAGACAACTCCGTTTTCCCAACTAAAAAAGCTGCTAACAAATCATTGTTAGCAGCTTTTTTTTATTGGAAAAATCACTTCGCATTTATTAACTTCGCCCCTCAAAATTGTTAATTTTAAATGCTTACAAATAAAGAAGCAATATCATTTTTTCCCAACAAGCTGTAAAAGTTCAAATAAAAAAATACTATGAATACCATTCACCTTAATATCATTTCAAAAGATCTAAACCTTCCTCAATCCAAGGTAATAAATACCATCAAATTGCTCGAAGAAGGTGCAACGATTCCTTTCATCGCTCGATACCGAAAAGAAGTGACTGGTTCTTTGGATGAAGTAAATATTGGTGACATCAAAACACAATTAGACAAACTCAACGAGATTGAAAAAAGAAAGGAAACCATTCTTAAAGCTATCGAAGAGCAAGGGAAGTTAACGGATGATTTAAAACGAAGAATTCAAGATACTTTCAATTCTACTGAACTAGAAGATATTTATCTGCCTTATAAACAGAAGCGAAAAACAAGAGCAAGTGTAGCCAAAGCCAAAGGTTTAGAACCATTAGCAGATGTAATTTTTTCGCAAAACAATCATCGTATCGAAGAGTTAGCGGAACAGTATTTAACTGATGAAGTTGAGTCTATCGATGATGCATTGCAAGGTGCGCGAGATATCATGGCAGAGTGGATCAATGAAGATGAAGTAGCTCGACAGAAAGTAAGATATGCTTTCGAAAAAGATGCTCGCCTCTCTGCAAAATTGGTGCGTGGAAAAGAAGAAGAGGCTATTAAATACAAGGATTATTTTAAGTTTGAACAACCTTTGCACAATTGTCCTTCTCATCGATTATTAGCGATTCGACGAGCAGAAGATGAAGGTTTTTTGAGAGTAAATATTGCTCCTGAAGCGGAAGAAGTTTTGTATCGATTAGAGCGAGAGTTTTTGGAAAATGGAAATGGCTCTGCTACTAATCAAGTGAAAGAAGCCATGGAAGATGCCTACAAAAGATTATTGCAACCTTCTATCGAAACTGAATTTAGAAATAAATCAAAAGAGTCGGCAGATGCTGATGCCATTAATGTTTTTACTGAAAACTTAAAGCAACTTTTGCTTTCTCCTCCTTTGGGGCAAAAAAGAGTTTTGGCGATCGATCCCGGTTTTCGAACAGGTTGCAAAGTGGTTTGTTTGGATGAAAGTGGCGCTCTTTTAAAGTACTCCACTATTTTCCCTCATCCACCTCAATCAAAAGAATATGAAGCCGTTGCGGATATAAAACATTTGGTGGACAAATATCAAATTGATGCGATTGCCATTGGAAATGGAACTGCAGGAAGAGAGAGTTTGGCTGTTTTCCAACAGGTGGACTATGGACGACCTGTGGAAGTTTTTATGGTCAACGAAAATGGTGCATCGATTTATTCTGCGAGCGAAATTGCAAGAGAGGAATTTCCAGATCAAGACATTACCGTTAGGGGGTCAGTTTCGATAGGAAGACGATTGATGGATCCTTTGGCGGAATTGGTGAAGATTGATCCAAAGTCAATTGGAGTGGGTCAATATCAACATGATGTCAACCAAACTAAACTGAAGGAAAGTCTCGATCGAACGGTAGAAAGTTGTGTGAATAATGTAGGTATAAATTTGAATACAGCAAGTAAACCTTTACTCACTTATGTCTCTGGACTTGGACCAACTCTGGCCAAAAACATTATCGAATATCGAACTGAGAATGGATTATTTAAAAGTCGGGCAGAACTGAAAAAAGTGAAACGAATGGGCGATAAAGCATTCGAGCAAGCAGCAGGTTTTTTAAGAATTCGAGAAGCAAAAAATCCGTTGGATAATACAGCGGTGCATCCTGAAAGTTATGCTGTGGTGAAACAAATGGCGAAGGATTTGAATTGCTCCGTGGAAGAATTAATCAAAACAGAATCGCTTCGGAAGCAGATTGATTTGAAAAAATATGTAACTGATCAGATTGGTTTGCCCACCTTAACCGATATTGCAAAGGAGTTGGAAAAACCGGGATTGGATCCTCGAGGAAGTGCTAAGTCTGTCGAATTTTCCAAAACTATAAAAACGATTGAGGATGTTAATCCTGGGATGATTTTGACTGGAGTAATTAATAATATTACCAACTTTGGAGCATTCGTTGACATTGGAATTAAACAAGGTGGCTTGATTCATATTTCTGAAATTGCGAACCGTTTTATCAAAAATCCAGCTGAAGTGGTGTCCCTAAATCAAGAGGTGAAGGTGAAAGTTTTGGAGGTGGATTTGCAAAGGGGGAGGATTCAGTTGTCGATGAAGCAGGTGTGATTTTTTGCCACGAATTTTTCACAAATTACACGAAACCTAGTTAGCGAAAGTCCAAAAAATGGTTTCGTGTATTTTCGCAAAATCTAACTTTATTAGATTTATCAGAGAAAAGAATTACCCATCATGGTTTCGTGTAATTTATGAAAATTCGTGGCAAAAAAACTACACTACTAACCTCTTTTGCTCAAAACTCATATTTCCAAAATTCAATATTATTCCTAATTGACTTTCTGCTAAAGCTATATAATTTAGTGTTTGTTTTATCGATCCATCTGCAATTTTCTTCTGAGCTTTGACTTCTAATATTATTTCATCATAGGCAACAAAATCTGCATTATAATGATGTGGTAACTTATACCCCTTATAAATTACTTCGTACCTTTTTTCTCTTTGGTACGGAATTCCTCTCAAGTGAAATTCATATTCCAAAGCATCTTTATATAAAATCTCAAGTAATCCTGGTCCCAATTGAGCGTGAACCTCTAGGCAAGCTCCAATAATTTTATAGCTTTCATCTTTATAGATAATGTTACTCATAGTAGATGTTTTATAGTGAGATCGTTAAAAGAAACTAAAATAGTTATTTCCTTTAAAATATGAGTAAACTTCTTTGGGATTTTTTGCCACGAATTTTCACAAATTACACGAAACCTAGTTAGCGAAAGTCCAAAAAATGGTTTCGTGTATTTTTGCAAAATCTAACTTTGTTAGATTTATTAGAGAAAAGAATTACCCATCATGGTTTCGTGTAATTTGTGAAAATTCGTGGCAAAAAACTCCACCCTTTTGTATTCATACCTTAGCGCTTCCAGCCGTGCCACAGGTTTCCTCTGCTATTCCCCTTGATAAGTAATCGCATTTTTATTCGTAATAATTAAATTCAACAACCCTGCAATAATCAAACTTATCCCTGCTACAGTCATCGCATGAATCGCTTCTTCCCCCAACAATCCTGAAACAAAATTAATCCCTCCAAGCGCTGCAATAATTTGTGGAATTACAATAAACATATTGAAGATTCCCATGATGACTCCCATTTTTTTGGGATCGACAGAACTCGACAACATTGCATAAGGCATCGAAAGAATACTTCCCCAAGCGAATCCAATTAACACGAAACAGTATTTTAAATTCCCTGGCGAAGTGTACGACATGAATATAAATCCGAGTCCACCCAACACTAACGAAACTAAGTGAACTAGCTTCCGATTAATCCTTCTTTTTGAGGTATAAAAAACCAACAACAAAGCAAATGCCATCGAAGACAATCCATAAATTCCCATCGCAGATCCAACTAAATTGGACGATTCTTGAAAGGCTGTGTTTGCAATATTAAATGCTTCAGCTTCAGCTGGAACAGCCATATTATAAGCAGAATTGATTGGCGCAGGCGTTTGAAAAACATGCTCCGTCAAAGCTGGATTTGCCAAACTCCACATCGTAAAAAATGCAAACCATGAAAAGAATTGGATCAATCCTAATTTTTTCATCGTCATAGGCATACTTCCTATGTTGCCTAAAATATCTGAGATAAAAGTATTTTTTGATTCTCGTTTTTCTTTTTCAAATGCTTCCAAATCTTCAGGCGGATATTCCGTCGTGGTAAAAACAGTATATAAAATACTCAATAAAAAAACCAATGCTCCAATCGCAAAAGCAACTTTTACAGACATAGGAACAACTCCTGACTCGGCTGAATTACTTACTCCAATTTGTGAAATCATCCAAGGCAAATTACTGGCGATCCATGTTCCAATTCCGATAATTAAAGTTTGCACGACGAATCCATACGACCGTTGTGAGTCAGGTAATTTATCTGCAACTAATGCTCTGAATGGTTCCATCGAAATATTGATCGATGCATCTAAAATCCAAAGACAACCTGCTGCAACCCACAACGCTGGCGAGTGAGGTACAAATAACAAAACAATAGAACTCAGAATAGCCCCAATCAAAAAATAAGGACGCCTTCTCCCCCATCTTGAGCTCCAAGTTTTATCACTCATATAACCAATGATTGGTTGCACCAACAAACCAGTTAAAGGAGCTGCAATCCATAATAATGGAATAGATTCTTGGTCAGCACCAAGGGTCTGAAAAATACGGGACATAAAACCTCCTTGCAATGCAAAACCAAATTGGATTCCTAAAAAACCAAAACTCATGTTCCAAATTTGCCAGAAACTAAGTTCGTTTTTTTGTATGGTTGATTGTTCGTTTTTCATTGTTTGTTTTGTTTTGACCTTGTTTAGTTAGGTATCACAATAATTTTATTTTTGTAAAACTACCTTTTTCGTAATCACTTCATTTTTTTCACTAACCAATTGAATGAAATACATTCCTGAATTTTGACTAGAAAAATCTATTTCAAATGGAAATTGAATCTTTTCATTTTTAATCAATCGACCAGTCGCATCAAAAATATTTAATTGAAATTTTTCATCAAATAAAATATCTGAAGTCGTCGTGATATTCACCAACTCATTAGCAGGATTTGGATAAATAGTAATCTCATTTTCAAAACTTTCTAAATTTTCTACTGCCGTAAAATCCAAATTATCCACATACACATAATATTCTCCTGGTGCTAAAACTATATTTTCATTGACATCATTTACAATATATTCGTCGCCTGATAAATAATTGATCCAAGTTCCTGTGTGTTGAAATTCAGGATCAATCGTCGCTTCTTCCACCCCAAAATTCCCAATGATACAAATGTTTCCTTCAGCATGATCCAAGTGCATTTTTTTCAAAGCAGGATTTACGCTAAGGGTTATTTCTCCATCACGAATCGCAGGATGTGATTTTTTTAAAGCAGTCATTTTACTGTAAATAGTATTCAAATTTGTTCTCAAAGAGTTGTCTAAATAATCCCACTTAATTGGTTTTCGAGACAATCGACAATCTGGACTGATGGTTCCATTTTCACAACGATTGATAGAAAATTCATAACCTAACTCTCCAAATTGCCAAACCATTTTAGGTCCCGGAATTGCAAAGAAAAAAGCGCTTGCCATACCATTCCTTTCCAAACTCGTTACAATATTCGGAACACTATAATTACTTCCTGAATTTCCAAATTGTAAATTTTTATACATCAACCTTTCTTCATCATGACTTTCCATGTACCCAATATTATGAGGTACATCCCAGTTTCTATTTTCAAAATATAAAAATTTAAAATCAGATTTATTACTATCATGGTAGCCCATCGTCGCTTCATTAAAAGTGTGGTTCGCATTCGCCCAAAGCATAAATCCATATTCAGCTAATTCCTTTTCTTCGGAGTTGGTAGCAAAATGTTCAAGGATCAATAATTGATCAGTATCTTGATTCCAAAGGTGATCGCCATAATCTTTTAACCTTGCAATTCGGTCTACATCATAGGAAGCAAAAACACCATCATCAGTTGAAAATGTTTGGGTAAAACCTTTTGAAAGATCAAAACGGAATCCATCAATTTTATATTCATTCATCCAATAATCAAGCGTCTGTTTCACATAGGTTTGTGTTGCTTCGCTTTCATGATTAAAATCATAACCAACATTGAAAGGATGTTTTGGATCAACATTAAAATATGGGCTTTCTGCCGAAGGTTTATTATTTTGCGCATCCCAATACATTCTCACCAAAGGAGATTGACCAAAAGCATGGTTATAAACTACATCCAAAATAACTGCCATCCCACGACTATGAGCGGCATCAACTACTTTCTTAAAACTTTCTACTGAACCATAATATTTATCCAAAGCCATATGATACGATGGATTATAGCCCCAACTATCGTTATTTTCGAATTCAGAAACAGGCATTAATTCGATTGCATTCACTCCTAAATCTTGTAAATAATTTAAGGTATCAATCAATGATTCAAAGGCATGATCTTCCAAAAAGTCTCGCATCAAAATTTCGTAGATCACTAAGTCTCTTTTTTGTGGAGCTTGAAAATTAGTCACTTGCCAATTGAAATTATCCGCTACTGTTTTGAAAACACTTACATGTCCCTCAGTCTGAGTATTTGGATAATCCGCTGGAATACTTTGTAAGGATGCAGGAATTCCTCCATCGTTATCTTTATCTAAAATCAACTCGCTGTAGGGATCAGCAATTTTGATAGAACCATCAATTAAATACTGGTATAAATAAAAAATATTCGGATCTAAATTATCCAACTCCAACCACCAAGTGTTTCCATCCAATGATCGCTTCATCAAATAATTTACATCAACGATCCAATCATTAAAATTTCCAAAAGCAAAAACATGCTCTTTCATTGGAGCATACAATGCTAAAATACTTTCAGTATCGCTAATTCGATTAAGACCAAATTTTGTCCCAGCAGGTGGATCAGCTTGCACCACAGTCGTTCCATCCAACGCTACATAAGAAAAAGTATCTCGTAAAATTCCATTCGCATTATTCACTTCAAAATGAACTACATGATTTCCTTGCGTTGACACCGGCAAAGTATATTCTAATTCTTCCACATTGGCAGCACTTGTAACTGATTGATTATTATCAAATAAAGTTATCGTTGCCGTTTCTGAACTAACTATTTTAATTTCGATCGACTCTCCTACTTGCTTTACAATTTGCTGAGAAGTTGGCGTTACAAAAAATGCATCATATCCAGATGCATCAGGTACATCAACAAAAATATCACCTCCTGCAGCAGTTTTGCCCACTTTTGATCCATCCAAATTTCTAAACACAAATGCCAACTGAACTATGGTCGAAGTTGTACTGGTAAAGTTGTGGAAGTCTTTAATGTTGTATGTTTTTTGATGCTTGTTATCGCCAATGTTTGTCATCAAAACATTAGGATCAAATGTTCCCCAATTACCTTGAACATTTTGCCAACTTCCAGCGCCGCCAGTATCTGTGACCAAACCTGCATGCATAAAAACTTGAGACTCCCCTTCCAATCCACCATTACCTTGAGTCGCATCGAAGGTAACAGTAATGTCACTATCTCCGTTAAAAAAGGTAGGATCAATGGTTACAACTTGAGATGTGGCAAAAGAAACATTTAACAGAAAAAAAAGGAGAGAGGCTTGGATTTTGTAGAATAGATTGTGGTTCATATGATTTACTTTTTGATAAGTTTTCAAATAAATTCTTTTAAAATGTTTTGGAATAAATTCTTTTGAATTCGCTCTTTTGCAATTTTATTTTTAATATTGTTGCAAAGTTCCTCCATGTGTGTCACTTAGACGCAAAGATAAAAGAATAATCTATTTTTTGAGGTTTACTTCTTGACATTTAACCACAAAACTTACTCTTCCAATTATTTATTTTTAAACTAATTCTAATATTAGAAATTACGAGACATGACACAAGTTAAAAATATCAATACATGGCTAACACATTTGACGCAAGAATCAAAGACTTCTCTTTCTGTTGATTGTGTAATTTTTGGTTATGATGAAGAAGGTCTAAAAGTATTATTGATAGATTGTAATATGCCTCCTTATCAAGGGAAAAAATCTTTGCTTGGTGATTTGGTGCATTTAAATGAGACTTTAGAAGATGCGGTTATTCGAGTTTTGCAAAGAAGGACTACTTTGACGGATTTGTATTTTGAAGAAGTAAAAGCTTATAGTGATCCAAACCGCCATCCTTTAGGTCGTGTGGTGACGATTGCCTATTATTCTTTTATCAAAATTTCTGATTATAAAATTCATGATAGTGAAGACAAGCATTTAGAATGGATTCCAATTGATGATATTGATGAGTTAGCATTTGACCATCGATTAATTTTAGATGAATCTTATAAATCGTTAAAGAAAAAAATTCGAAGTCATCCGATTGGTTTTACCTTATTGCCTAAGAAGTTTACGTTGATGCAATTGCAAAATTTTTATGAAACTGTTGTGCAAATAAAAATGGATCGTCGGAATTTTAGAAGAAAATTAAATTCACTTGACTTGTTGATTGATTTAAATGAAATTCAAAATAATGTTTCTCATCGTCCTGCGAAGTTATATAGTTTTGACTTTAAAAAATATGACAGATTGATGGAGAAAGGGGTTTTGAACTTTTCGATTTAGATTTTTTTTTTTACTTTTTAATTCTCAAATCCTTAGCCTAGCGTTTGATATTCGTTATTCAATTAGATTTTAGCTAAAATAAAAAAGGTGTTAGCCCAAACGGACTAACACCTTTTCTATTTATTCTTAGACAATCTCTGTGTTTTAAGTCAAGTTAAAATTAAAATCAACATTTCCATTGGTCATTTTTGATTCCAATTTTAACTTGACCACAGATTTTGTCTAAGAACGTTCTATTATCTTATTGAAATGTAATTCTTATTCGATCACTAATTTCTTAATCGCAATATTGCCATCAGAACTTAACAATTCTAAATAGAATATTCCTGCTGGAATATTTTCTACATTCAATTGTACATTTGAACTAGAAAGGTCAACTTTTTGATTCATAATAGTTCTTCCTAATAAATCAAACATTCTAACATTGGTGTTGCTATCAAAAGCATCACTTAAAGTTTGAATATTAATTATAGAAGAAGCTGGATTTGGATAAACAAGCACTTCATTATTCACATAAACATTCTCCGTTGCATCCATCATTCCTCCTATAAATTGTAGATCTCCAAAGTCAGTTGTGTTATTGAAATTACTTCCAGTTCCACACCATGCAATTTGATTTTCTCTAGTACCTACTGCATTATCTGCATCATTAGTACCTAATGTAAATCCAATTGTTCTTCCTGCTCCAGGTACAAATCCAATATTACTGAATGGGAATTTAACCTCTACATTATACCCTGTTCCAGTTAAAGTAAATGATGCTTCTACATCTGCAGCTGGTCCACCATTATTCCAAATTTGAGTAGCTCCTGCACCATCATCATGAATGATAATCTGAACATCTTTGTCTGAATCATATTCACCATCTGCATCATGATTTCCATCGATGTAAATTTCTATGGCATCTTGCTCCCATGGATTAACTGATCCTGCGCTCAAAACAGCTCCATCTGTAACCTGAACTGCGATGTATAAATTATCATTATCCCATCGAGTTCCCCAAGTGATTGTATTATTTTCACCTGACCCATCTACTACTAAATCCATTACTTGATCCAAAGTATACTCAGCTAAGTCACCATCAATAGCAACAGCTTGAGTCGTGTTATCAGAAATAGCCACACAGTCTCCAGCAGTTGCATCAGAGAAAGTATAATCCAATGTGCTACAATCAAAAGATACCATGTATCTTCCTGCTGCCACATTAATTACATCTCCACCCAAAGTTGCTGTTCCTGAAGGTAATGCACCTCCACCCCAAGTAACTACATCTGAATTATCTTTTCTAAATACGATATCTTCAGCTGCAGAAAAATCAAATGTTGCTACATATTCAGTTGGAGTAGCAGTCAAAGTATTTAATCCAACATCACCGATGTTATCACCAAACATTGAAATCTGTCCACATTCTAATCCACCTAAATTCATATCACCTAATCCACTAGTGTTAGTATCATTGTCCAATGTTCCATTCCAAGCATATCTTGCTGTATCTGCACCATCTACATCTTGAACGATTACATCAAATCCAAAAGATCCAATTGCTGCTGGATCAACTCCCAACTCTGCCCATGAAAATGAAAATTCCGCAGAGTAACCAGTTGAAGTAGTTGTAACTCCCCAATCATCAAATGCAGCTCCAGTATTACCATTTAGGATTGCTCCATTAGTATCATCGTATGCTCTAACAGCAACATCGGCATCGGTATAATCACCGCCACTTTTATCCCCATCAATATAAATAGATACGTTATCTCCACTTGCATTATCAAGTAAATTAACTTCACCATCAGTTACATTAACACCTACAAAAATAAACTCATCATTATACGTTACTGCGAATTGAGCTCCATCATCTCCTAAATCACCTTCCAATACATTCAATACTCCTCTATCAATATTCCAATCTGCTTCATCTGTTACTCCATCTACTTCCATAGTAAATACTTTAGGTGCAGTTGCAGAGTTTCCTAATCTTTCGAATTCATATAATCTAGTGAAACAGTTAAAGTTGATATTGAATTTTCCACCTTCAACTGGTACTTGTTGTGTCACATCCTGTACACCTACACCAAGAGGGAAACCAGAACCACCCCAAACTGCATCATTCGTAATAGGTTGTCCATCTTCTCTAAAGTACATTGGCGTAGCAGCATCAAAATTATAAAATAATGAAAACTGAGTTGGATTGTTAGGATCTCTATTCATCCAAACATCAGTAACTGGGTCCGTTGCTGGATCTGCAGTACCAAAATTGTTGAAGTTACCAATGATTCCAATCTCTCCACATGGCAAGTTATTGGAAGCAACAAAAGAGTAAGCTCCAGTTGAACAGTTAAAAGAAATAGTATATTCTCCAGCTACCACAGGAACATTTCCACCTCCAACGGTAGTCGTACCTGTTGGAAAATCTGTAGCTCCCCAGTTAGTTCCCCAATCTGCATTCTCTCTCCATTTCATTTCTACATCAGCATAAAATACTCGTTCAGCAGTCCACATATTTGGATCTGACTCAGATCGTACCATGTTTACATCTGCTCCCCAACCATTGAATGCACCAATCATAGATACTTGTCCACAAGTTGGAGTAAAGCAGTATTCTAAAGTTTGGTCATTGAAGTCAACTACATAAGAACCAAAAGCTAGAGAAACATTATCTCCATCTAAAACACTGGTTCCGCAATCACTTGGACCTCCCCAGTTAGTTCCCCAATCGCTATTTTCTCTGAATTTCAATTCTACTGTTCCATTACCATCTAAATCATGTGATTCATTTAGTGTGATAATTCCACTCCAGTCGTTGCCATCTCGTTCCAACGTTGCATCAGGATCTCCTCCCCAATTCGTAAATTCACCAACAACTCCAACTAAACCAGGAACAGCTGTAAAGCTATAGTCTCCTGTCGAACAGTTAAAAGTAACATTGTAAGAACCAGCAGGAACAGGAACGTTAGGTCCATCTCCTACAGCAGTCCCAGAAGGAAAATCTGTAGCTCCCCAGTTGGTACCCCAATCAGAATTTTGTCGAAATTTCAAATCAATAAATCCACTTGCATCACCATCTTGGCTATCAAAAGTTGCGATAAATCCAGTCCACTCATTTGGATCAGTTGAACTACGAGTAAGGAATATATCACTAGCCCATTCTGTTATTTCTCCAATGATACTAACATTATTACATTGCTCCGTAAAAGAATAAGCTCCTGTACTTCGATCGAATTCAACCAAGTAAGAACCAGCAGGAACAGGAATGTTTGGGCCATCTACTGCTGCAGTTCCAGAAGGAAAATCAGCAGCTCCCCAGTTTGTACCCCAATCTAAATTTTGTCGAAATTTCAAATCAATAAATCCACTTCCATCGCCATCTTGGCTGTCAAACACCGCAATTTCAGCTGTGTATTTATTTAAGTCACTCATGTCATTGGTCATAATGATATCTGATGACCACTCGGTAAGTTCTCCAATAATACCTACAATTTCGCTTTGTGCGTGTAGCATATTCGAGACTAAAAACATAAAAATAACGGGTAATAGTTTTTTCATTTCTATTCTAGTTTTAAATATTAAAAATGATTGAAAATGTTGATTTTCTATTGTGTCAATGTGACACAACGTGTTAAGTTGACACAATGTATAAGATTATTTTCAAATCTTAGAAAAAAATCATATTTATTTTGTCTGTTATTTATTATTTAGTATATACTTTTTTAAATAAAACGGTAAACTCCGATAGGATTTTAAAATATTTATTTTAATAAAAAATCATATTGATATTTTTCTTAAACTAATTTGTCCTCTTTTTGCTTGGCCAAACTTTCCCAAAAAAAATTAAATGGTACTTTTTTGAAGTACCCTTTTTAACCCACTTTATTAAAAATTTCTAACCCGAAAAATTTTCCAAACCTCATTTTTAAATTTATTTTCAAAAAAATAATATTTCGTATTTGCATTATTATAAAAATTTTTACCTTTGGAACATAATGTCAATATGACACATTAAATCAACTTCACTACATTTTATGAAAAAAACATTACTTCTAAGATCCTTTTTCATCCTTTTAGGAACTTGTTTTTTGATTAGTTCTAGCGTTGCTCAACGAACTATTACAGGTACTATTCTCGATGAAAACACCAATGAAACACTCATTGGTGCTACCGTCCAAAGTTCCGATGACACCGCCAACGGAACGACTACTGACTTCGATGGAAAATTTTCAATTACCGTTTCTTCAGAAACTTCTTCCCTAATTATTTCTTACACAGGCTATGCTCAACAAACAGTTGAAATTACTTCTGATGATCTCCTGATCAAAATGACTTCAGGCGAACTCATCGAAGAAATTGTGGTAGTTGGGTATGGAACTCAAAAAACAAAAGAGGTCACAAGTGCCATTACCAGCATTAGCAGTAAAGATTTTAATCAAGGGAATGTTACTGATCCGATGCAATTATTACAAGGAAAAGTAGCAGGACTTTCTGTTTCAAGACCAGGAGGAAATCCAAATGCGAATGTTAATATTCGATTGAGAGGATTATCCACTTTTGGTGGAAATACAGAACCTTTGATTGTTATTGATGGAGTAATTGGTGCTTCACTTTCGAGTGTTGACCCACGAGATATCGAAACCTTTGACATTCTAAAAGATGCATCGGCTGCGGCAATTTATGGTACACGAGCATCGAGTGGAGTCATTTTAATTACCACCAAAAAAGGGGTAAAAGGAAAGGCACAAGTTGAGTATGAAGGCTTTGTGACAACCGAAAGCGTAGATAGAAAATTAGATGTTTTAAATAGAGAAGAATATTTATCTTTCAAAGATTCTAATCCTTCTGTTCGTGATTTTGGAAGTGATACAGATTGGTTTGATGAAATTACAAGAACTGCTTTTACTCATGTAAATGGACTTTCACTTTCTGGTGGAAATGATAAAACGACTTACCGAATGTCTCTTAATTATAGAAATGGACAAGGTGTAGGAATCGCTACCACTTATGAACAACTCAATGCAAGAATCAATATTGAGCAAAAAGCTTTAAAAGATAGATTGACTATTTCTTCTGAATTATCGACTACTTTTAGAGAAGAAGAAAAAGGATTTAATGCTGCATTTGGAACAGCAGTAACTTTTAATCCTACTGCTTCAGTTCAAGATACTTCTGCACTTGCTCAAAATTGGGGAGGTTATTTTCAAGGAGAAATTTTTGGATTCTTTAATCCTGTTGCCATTTTGGAACAGAACTTAAATGACGAAACTAAAAAGAGAATGTTGGGAAGTGTTCGAGCAAAATTGGATATCCTTCCTGGTTTTTTTGGAACGGTTCAATTTGCTCAGACGCGTGAGAATGAATTTAGAGGTCAATATATTTCTAAAGAAAGTTTTTGGAGATTCGGATCGAAAGGTGACGACAGAGGTTTTGCTAGCAGACAAACTGAAGAGCGAGTAAGTAATCTTTTTGAATCGACTTTAAACTATCAATTGGAAGCTGGAAAAAGTGAAATGAAATTCCTCGCAGGTTATTCTTATCAACAAAATATCAAAGAAGGTTTTGGTGGTTCTGCTGGTGGATTTTTATCAGACGATTTTACTTATAATAATTTAGGTGCGGCTGATGATATAAAAAATGGAAATGGAAATGTTTATTCTTTCAAACAAAGAATTAGAACGATTGCATTTTTTGGTAGAGTTAATTTCAACTACGACGATACTTACTTTTTATCAGCAAGTTTAAGACGAGAAGGTGATTCTCGATTTGGAACTAATAATGCTTGGGGAAATTTCCCAGGAGCAAGTGCTGGTATTAATTTGGCGAAATTACTTAACATCAAAAACATTGACCGATTAAAAGTGAGAGCTGGTTATGGAGTTACTGGAAATACTCCAGGGAATCCATTAATTTCTGTTTTCCGATTCGGTCCAACTGGTCAGTCATTTTATAATAATGGCGAATACATTCAAGCGTATGGTCCGGTCTCTAACCCAAATCCTAATTTGAAATGGGAAACCAAAACAGAAACTAATTTCGGTTTAGACTTTGGAATGTTTGATTATTTATTGACTGGTTCTATTGATTATTACCGAACTAAAACAGCTGATTTGATCTTAGATTTTTCAGTTCCTTCTCCTCCGAATCTTTACCCAACCACCTTTTTGAATTTAGTAGAAATGGAAGGTTCAGGTTTAGAATTGACCATTGGATATAGTGGTGTTCAAAAAGAAAATTTCAGTTGGAAACCAAATATTGCTTTCACTAGATTTTTTGATACAAGATTATTAAAGATTTCTGATGAGTCGGTTTTATCTGGATCATTTAGAGATTTAGCAGGTCTTGGCGCTCCTAACTTTTCAGGAGAAACAATGGTAAGAATCGAAGAAGGACAACCAATCGGAGGTATCTTCGGAGCTGAATATTTGGGATTAGATGAAAATGGAGAATGGATGCATAATGGTGATATTGATACGATTGCAGGTTTTGACCCAGTCAATGATCGAACTTATATTGGAAATGGTTTACCAAAATATCAGTTGGGAATTAACAATACTTTTACGTACAAAAATTTTGATTTCAATATTTTCGTCAGAGGAGTATTTGGCCATGATTTGGTAAACACCAATCGATTGTATTATGAAACACCTGTCAACATTTCTGAGTTGAACGGATTGGCTTCTGCATTGGATAATAAAGATGCTACTCAGTTTGCTGTATTTAGTGATCGATATGTAGAAGATGCTTCATTTGTAAAAATTGATAATGCCACATTGGGGTATAATTTCAATTTGCCTGATGAATTTTATTTTTCCAAAATACGGTTGTATATTTCTGGACAAAACTTAGCGACATTTACTAACTATACTGGAATTGACCCTGAAGTTAGATTTATTGATGATCCAGATGGAGATGGATTTGGTGATCCTTTAGCTCCAGGAATTGAACGAAGAAGTACTTATTTAACAACTCGTTCATTCACCTTTGGATTAAATTTAGGATTCTAAAAAAAAATTACGATGGACTTTTTTTCGTTTGACGTTGAACGTTAGACGTTTTACGGTTCACTTATAAATTCTATTTAATCGTGAATCTAATTTTTGTTTTTTTATAAAAAATAATTTCAATAGACCTTAACACGAGCAAACGTAAAACGTCTAACGTTCAACGTCAAACAAATTAAAGTCTACTAATCAATTTTAATTATGAAAAATTTTAAACGCATATATATTCTTTTGCTTGGTTGCGTTTTGGCAACTAATTTCTCTTGTACTAATTTGGATGAAGAAGTTTATAGTGATTTGACAGGGGATACTTTTTTCGATACGGAAGAGAATTTATTGAGAGCATTTGGAACAAGTTATACCATCTTGTATCAATATGGTGCTCAATATTCTATGCCTTCTTTGGATGTTTCTACTGACCTTTTTGCCGTACCAACTCGAGGTGGTGATTGGTTAGATGGAGGAAGATGGCAACGACTTCACAGACATGAATGGACAACTAACGAAATTTATGTGGACAATATGTGGGGTTTTATTTTTAACGGAGTCAATATTTGTAATCAGCTAATTTTCCAATTTGAATTATCAGGTGGAGAGCTAGCTGATAATGCCATTGCAGAGTTGAGAGCGTTACGTGCTTTTTATTATTACTGGGGCGTTGATTTGTTTGGAAATATTCCAATCGAAACAGAATTCGATGTACCTGATGGATATTTACCAACTCCTAATACCCGCCAAGAAGTGTATGAATTTATCGAAGCTGAATTATTGGAAGTAGCTCCTTTGCTGACGGAAGAAGTTGGTCCAGTTACTTATGGTCGAATGACAAAATATGCAGCCTTAACTACTTTGGCAAAATTATATTTGAATGCCGAAGTTTACACAGGAACTGCTCAATGGCAAAAAGCCGATGATGTTTTAGATCAAATTATTGATGCGAACAAATACGATTTAGCACCAAGTTATTTTGATAATTTCAAAGTAGATGCAAGTGGATCTCCTGAAGCAATTTTGGCTGTTCCTTACGATGACGTATTTGCAACAGGTTTGACTTTACATTATTTTTCTTTGCATTACCAACACCAAGAGAAGTTTAGTTTACAAGCAACTCCATGGAATGGAATCTGTGCATTGGAAGAATTCTACAATTCATTTGAAGATGATGATGATCGAAGAAATGGATTATTAGCTGGTCCTCAATATGGTCCTGATGGAGTCACTCAATTGACTGATCCATTGTACGAACCTTTTGATCCAACGAATCCTGCAGGCGCATTTGATACTGATGGTCCAGGGTTAAACTTAACTCCTGCTATCAACGAATTGGAACCAAGAGCATTGCGTCAAGCTGGTGCTCGGATTGGAAAGTTTGAAATCGAAGAAGGGATTGACGCTGATAATAGTGCAGACTACCCTATCTTCAGATATGCTGAAATTTTACAAATGAAAGCAGAAACGCAATGGAGATTAAATCAAGGGGGAGTTGAATATTTAAATCTAGTTCGAGACCGAGCTAATTTAGATCCATTAACGACAATTGACGAAGATATAATCTTAGCAGAAAAAGCCAAAGAATTATACATCGAAGGGCAACGAAGAACTGACTTAATTCGATTTGGAAGATACGGTGATGCATGGTGGGAAAAAGAGGTGAGTGATCTAAATTGTGTTTCACTTTGGCCAATTCCACAAGGTCAAATTGATGCCAATCCAAATCTAATGCAAAATCCTTGTTACTAATTTTATTAAATACATAATAGTAATCCCGAATTTTTGATGAATCAAAAATTCGGGATTCTTTTTTATATTGGATCGTAACTATTCAACAAAACTGAAAGTCGAGAATTGGTCTATGAGAAATGGGGCGGGTTAGGTCTGGCGAAAAATGAGGGTGCGGGAGCTTGCTTGCGTTAAGCTATTTTTTCGTCTAGAATTTTTTGGTTCTTTTTTTTCAATGAAAAAAAGAACAAATTTTCCAATATCCACTCATTTGAAAAATATTGCAAAACTAACCTTAGACTTACTGAATAGTTACATTGATTCTTATTTTTGATATTTTATTAAAACAAACTTACAGATATGACCATTTTAAAAAAAGAAAAATACTTCCTCCTTTTGAGTATTTCTTTTTTCTTTCTTTGTTTGACTTCTTGTGAAAAAGGAAAATATCAAACGATGTTGGCTACGGCAATTGCCTCTGACATCCAAGAAGATTCTCTCACATTAGGAATTCGTTTTGGAATGACCAAAGAAGATTTTTTTGATCATTGCCAAAAATATAATCAAGCAGGAGATATCTTCGATAGTGGAACTCCACTCCAAGTAGGTCAAAGAATTACCTGGAAGGAAAACCAATATCAAATGAACTTCTACCCACGCTATGAATCCAAAAAAATTAATACACTAGAATTTGAATTCTATCACACAGGTTTTTCAAAATGGAATAAACAGGTTTATTCCAAAGAAATCATTCCAGAAATAAAATCCTATTTGGAAAAAGAATTTAACCTGACCATGGAAGAATTCAATCATGAAAAATATGGAAAAGCATATGTTGCATTTACAGGAAATCGTCGACTTCGTATTTTTTTAAAAAATCAAAAAATGGTGGGCGGTGAGTTTCTTGACATGACTGATCAATTTTAAATCGTTAAACGTTAGACGTTTCACTTGTTCAACTGAAAGGAAAACGTGTCGGTTTTAGGTTGCCTTATGGGAAATCAAGTTTAGAAATGTATCAATTTCCTATAAAGTCTTGATTTTTTT
>JBGCCY010000107.1:0-54680 GCA_045104975.1 Saprospiraceae bacterium | reverse complement strand
CAAAAATTATATTTAACCGTTCCAATTGAATTTAAATTAGGTACTCTTTCCTTAGAAGAAGACTTAGAACAATATTATTACGAAGAAATAGAGGCTGATTTTTTGGATACTTTTCCAGCAGTAAAAAAAATCGAAGAACAGCCTAATGAGGAAATGATATTCAAAGTGGTCGAAGATATCCCTGCTCACCCAGAGTGCGAGCACTTAAAAGATTCACTTAATGAGATGAAGTATTGTACGGAACAAAAAATATTAGCATTTATTTATTCCAAGTTTCAATATCCTCCTGAAGCCATTGCAAACAAAACAGAAGGGGAAATACTCCTTAAATTTTATGTTGACAGAGAAGGAAATGTTTCAAAAGTTGAAATTTTAAAAGATATAGGAAATGGATGTGGCGAGGAAGCTAAAAGGGCACTTTTACTTATGAATAAAGAAAAACCATGGAGGCGTGCTTCTGCTAGAGGTAAAGTTGTAAAAGTTCAATTTATTATGCCTGTTGTTTTCAAATTGAACAAAGAATATGGACAAAAAAATTAGAACCTGAAGAAGAAAAAATAAATCGCCCTATCATCGCCCATCAAATAATCAAATTCTAATACTGTTCAAAAAAATAGACATCAGTTATGAAAAACCATCTTGCTTTTTTAATTCTCAGTTTAATATTATTTTCAAGCTGTGCCCCTCGACATGATATTGAATTTAAAATCTCCAATCAAAGTAATGATGAAATTAGTGTAATCAGATCATACTCACCTTTCAATGATACAATTATAGTTGCCGCTGGATCTGAAGAAATAATTCAAAACTATTCTGGATTAGGAAATAAAACAAATAGAGCTTATGCCATTTTAGATTCTATTCCTATTGATTTTTTTTCCATTAAACAAAATCAAAAAGAGTATAATAAAAACCCTAAAAATAAATCGCTTTGGAGTTGGGAAGAATCTGATAATGGATCGGCAGGAAAAAGCATATTAAAAATTGTAGAAGTAGATTTTGATTAGAAAAAAATAAAAACCATATATTCACATTTTCAAAAAATAACTTCTTGAAAATGACAAATCAAAAAATAGAATCCCTCCTTTCCGAGCTTTTCGAAGAATGGGCAGGCGTACCTCCAACTTTAATTTTACCACTTGCACCATCTGCTTCAACACGTATTTATTATCGGTTGTCGAATGGCGATAAAGTTGCGGTCGGCGCATTCAATGCAGACCGAAAAGAGAATGCTGCGTTCCTTTCTTTTTCCAAACATTTTAAAAACAAGGCATTACCCGTTCCAGAAATTTATGTCGAGCGATTGGATGAAAATGTTTATTTGCAAGAAGATTTGGGTGCGACTACTTTATACAGTTACTTGTTGCAAAAAGGAGATTTGTTTCCCGATTATTTGATTCAGATTTATAAAAAAGTAGTCGAGCAATTGGCGCATTTACAAATCGAAGGTGGCGCAGAAATAGACTATTCCGTTTGCTATCCACGAGAGCGTTTTGACAAACAAAGTATGCTTTGGGATTTCAATACCTTCAAATATTATTTTTTAAAATTAGCAAAAATCCCATTCGACGAGCAAACATTAGAAGAAGATATGCATCGCTTTGCAGATTATCTTTTGCAAACGGATTGTGAAAATTTCATGTTTCGAGATTTCCAAACTCGAAATATTATGATAAAAAATGGCAATCCATATTTCATTGATTATCAAGGTGGTAGAAAAGGCGCATTGCAATATGACTTGGCTTCCCTACTCTATCAATCGAAAGCAAATATTCCACAAGACATTCGAGATGAATTGTTAGATCACTATCTCGATACTGCGGAAAAACTCACAACCATCGACCGAGAGCAATTCAAACAATATTTTTACGGATACGTTTTGATGCGAAATATTCAGACTTTTGGGACGTATGGTTTTCGAGGTTTGTACGAGCGAAAAGAGTATTTTATCAAAAGTATTCCCTTTGCCATTCGGAACATAAAATGGGTCTTGGAAAATGCTAAACCACCAATCGAAATTCCTGAATTAGAAAAAGCATTGTACTCAGTTGTCAACACAAAAGCCTTCGAACCTTTTGATAAAATCAAAGGTTCATCGAGTTTGCTTACTGTTGGCGTTCGAAGTTTTTCTTATAAAAAAGGAATTCCTACTGACGACTCCGGACATGGAGAAGGTTTTGTTTTTGATTGCCGATTTATTCATAATCCTGGTCGCTATGAACCGTATAAAAAACTCACAGGTCGAGATGAATCGGTGATTAATTTTTTGCAACATCATAGTGACATTGGTGAATTTTTAAATGAAACTTATCGCATCGTAGACAAGGCTGTGGAAAATTATATCGAACGAAGTTTTACTAATCTGAATGTTAATTTTGGCTGCACAGGTGGGCAACATCGGTCTGTTTATTCGGCGGATGCGATGGCGAAACATTTGGAAGAGAAGTATGGCGTGAAGGTAATTTTGGAGCATGTGGAGCAGGAAAGGAAGAATTGGAAAAACTGAGCAGTAAGCAGTTTTCAGTAGGCAGTTCGTAACTCTATACTGCTTACTGAAAACTGCCTACTACTCAGGCTTTTGCACTCCGAACTGATAAGGGTTTTTCATCATAAAACCGATTAACTTTCCAACTTCTTCAGACAATTGAGTTAATCTCTGAAAGGTGGGTTGATCAATATATTTGCAAGTATAAGCAAAAGCAAGCCAGACTTGAGTTTCTGAATCTTCACCATCTCCATCTGAAAGTTTACTAATATAATGTTTGACGTAACGTCTTTTTCGATAAGCTTCTGCAATTTGACCGCAAGTAGAAGGAGAGGATCTTCTAATTTGATCGGTCAACGAATATTTTTCTTCCTTGACAAAAGTTTTAGTTATCTCGAATATCTCCATTGCTAAATTAAATCCCTTCCGAAAGGCAAGCAGTTTTTTGAAATCCATAGTATTAATTATTTAAGAGATTGCCAAAATACCAATAAATAAACAAATCTCTCATTTTTCAAAAATGCTTCAAACTGCTTACTGAAAGCTGAAAACTGCCTACTGCAAAACCACCTTCATCAAATCATTAAAATCCTCCGCTTCCTCAAACTGATCATCTCGATACGTCGTCGCAGAAAATTTTAAATCTACAATTTGATCATTTTTCAAAAGCATTTCAATCGTGATATTCCCAAATGCTTGACCTGCTTTTTGCCCCGCCACTTTTAGCTTCAACGAAGGCTTTAAATAATGTCGATGAATGGTTTCTACAAAATCATTTTTAGGATAAGTTCGTGTATCTGACACATAAATTCGATAAGGCAATTCTTTCACTTTTTCTTTCAAGTAATCGAAAAGGAAAGTGATTTCCTCTAACCGATATTGCATATTGGAAAAATGAATAACGAATCCTTTCTTCGAAGTAGAATTCAAAAAATCAATCGAGTGATCAACATTTTTTGGAGAAGTCAGATAATTAAAATATTCATTCTTGAGCCAATCAATTAAGCGACGAGCAGCCAATGAATTTTTCCAATCTTCATAATCTGTGAGCTCTTTTTCCGAACGTTCGATGACTTCATGAATCGTCGGATGAATCGAAGAACTTGCTTGTGCGGTGGAGAATAATACGTTTTTTATTTTTTCCCAAAAGTCAGACATACCTTATTTACTTTTTTAATAAAATAGAAAAAAAGCAAAAAAGTTTAGTAACCAGAATCTTTCTCATTTGCATTATCCGGAATATCATATACGTTTGGATTACTTTCTTCTTTCTCGATGCTTTGCGTTTTCACTTTATCCATCATGTCCATCGTATTATTCCAAAGTTGTCGGAAGAGTGGAGTTATTTTTCCCAAAACAACCATCGCATGATCAGGTAGGAGTTCTAATTGTTCGTAAGTGATTGATTCATTTTTTGTTTTAGGTTCAATCATTCTCGCTTCATTTCCAAAGCGAACTAAGAAACTGAAAAGTACGACCAAAACACCACTCAATAATATCCCACCGAACAATTGATTTATCGTATTGACATTTCCAGCCTTCAAAATATTTTCCAGCCCCCGAGCAATCATCCTAATCAAAAACATGGCTAAGACAAAAGATAAAAATAGTCCTGCAATGTAGTACAATGCTGAATCATCATTAAAGGTAGTTTGTAAAAATTTGGTCATCCCATCGGAGAATGTGATGGCGACGATTACTCCAAAAAAATAAGAAAAAACAGTAAAAACCGTAGAAATAATTCCTCTCGAATACCCTAGCCAAAAGCCTGTGGCAGCAAAAATAAAAAACATTAAATCGATTACCATAGTGTAGTTGCTGTTTTTAAGACACAGTCATTCTGTGAATCTTAAGTGTCAAATAATGATGGAACTCAGTAGTATTGATGACTTTAGATTCATTTTTTGTTAATGACTTTCCTCATGCTTTTTTAATTCATAAGTAACTCAAAATTAAGCATTTATGAATAAACATGTTCATTTTTTAGACGAACGAAACTTATATTTAGATACTATTTATTTGGAAATAACTTCCCTAACAATACAATTACAAAACAAACTGCTAAAACAACTATTGAACTTTCAAATCCAAACAACCATTCACTCGATATTTTTTCATAATAAAAACCAAGCAATAACAATACTCCGACAAGAATAGAAGCAATCCCGAATTTTGGATTGACACCTCCGCCTCGTAACTCCATCAACGTTAATGGAAATAAAATGGCCAATCCACTAAACGCTAATTTTCCCATATCAAAAATCGTGGCGAAAGGTTGTGCCGCAATCGCCAACCCAATAAAAGCTAAAATCACTACCCAGATTCTTCCTATAAAAACTTGCTGTTTTAAATCTATTTTTTTTCGAAAAGGTAAAATAAAATCTCGTGTTACCATCGTACTCAATGCTAATAATTGAGAATCCAATGTAGACATAAAAGCTGCCAATGCTCCTGTCATCACTAATGCTGCAAACCAATCTGAACTATGCTCCACCAGCATTTTTGGTAAAATTTGATCGGTTTCTTTTTTCATCAAATCTGGCTCAAGACCCATTAAATCAGGAAAAGTCAAATGTCCCAACACTCCAATAATAACAGGAAGGATGGAAATAAAAAGTGGAATCAATCCATAAAGTAAAGCTGATTTTTTTAAGGTGGGTAAATCCTTAGCAATATAAAATCGCATAAAAATTTGCGGAAACATCGGAATGCAAAACATCCAAAAAACCAACATGCTAAACCATTTTTGAGGTGGATAAGCATTGCCCATTCCTTCTCTTGAAAATAATTCTGGTTGCATTTCAAAAATCTTTTCGTTCGCCAAAGTTAGCCCGCCCAAACTATTACTAATGACAACAACTGCAGCGAACATTAAAATAATAGCCAACATTCCTTGCTTTAAATCTGTCTTAGCTACACTTTTCATTCCTCCAATCCAAACATAAGCAATCGTAAAAAAAGTCAGAAAAGTAGCTCCCCAAAAATAGGGAACTTGCCCTTGCGTAATCGCTTCTAAAATATACCCCGAACCAATAATTTGCAAAGCCAAATAAGGAAAAGTAAATAACAACATGATACTCGAATATAAATAACCGAGCGTCGTACTTCCTGTCTGATCTCGAATTAATTCTGCTGGTGTAATGTATCCTTTCTCTTTTCCAAGTCGCCAAATCTTAGTGCCCAAAAGAAAAAATGATAGGCAAGCAAATCCTGTCCCAAATGCCATCACCACATAATGTGAATAGCCAATTCGATAACCTGCGCCTGCAAATCCTAAAAAGTAAAATGCACTAAAATTAGTCGCCAAAATGGTAAAGAACAATGCTAGTGTTCCTAAATTTCGATTGGCTAAAAAGTATCCTTCGGGGGTCGTCGCATCTTTTTTAACGCCTCGAAGACTACCTAAAAAAACGATGGCAATGTAACCGATAAGAATTGCGTAGATCATTGGATGGATTATGGATTAAAAAAGGATTGAGAGTAATTTTGAATCAACTTGTTAAACTTATTTCCAATATTTTTTGGAGAAAAAATAGAACACGACGATAAATAAAAAATGCATCAACATAAACCAACTTAACCAAATTGGAAAACCTAAAAATGAAGTTTTATCTTCCCATGTGATAAATAAATAATCTTGTGTCAAAACTAATATAAAGAGAAAGGCTACTCCCCAAAGGAAACCATTTTTGTTTTTCATAGATGATTCGTTTTCTTTCATTGGATAAATATATCCAAAATTGTTTTTAAATTTATTAAAACCATACTTTATGAAAAATGTAATTATATTGTTACGCAAAAGAGAAAGGACACTAGAGTCTAAAATATAAAACCAAACTTCCGTGGTCATGACTCAAAGTCGTGTTAGGTTTTTTTACAAAAAAAAGGATTATTCATTTGACTGAATAATCCTTTTTTTTAAATTGAAAATTAATACTTCCTAAGCACTAATCCTTTTACTCTTTGCTTTACTTTTTGCAGCGTCTTTAAAATACTTCATTGGTACCCACAACATTCCAAAGCACTCGCCATCTTCTTTCCCTAAATGTTTGTGATGCACTTTATGTCCTTTTCGTAAACCTTTAAAATAGGCACTATCGGTATTTCTAAAAATCTTAAATCTTTGGTGGATAAATATATCGTGCACAAAAAAGTAAGCTGCTCCATAAGCCATTATTCCAAATCCAATCCACAATCTTACATCAAATCCTGGCGCTTCAAAACCATAATAAATTAAGGCAATACTAGGCATAGCAAAAATTACAAAGAACAAATCGTTCTTTTCGAAGACGTGTGGATATTTTGGTTCGTGATGGTCTGCGTGAAGGTACCATAGAAATCCATGCATCACATATTTGTGAGTGCACCAAGTAATACCTTCCATGACTAGGAAGGTTCCTATTAAAATTAATATACCTACAATTGTCATTTTCTATTTTTTTTAACTCGACTGATTGATTTTAGATAAAAAACCAAGGTATTATTTAAAACTCAATAAATCAGTTGTTACAGTAAATTCAACTGCGATTTTAAAAAACATCTACAAGTCAACCAAAGTTTTCGAGGATTAGAAATTCTAATTCTTTCATGCATGATTCGTTGAGGAGTCAGCATAGTAATTTTTTGAAACAATGCAATGTAATATCGGTAAGCAGCATAAACTCCTAAGCGAGAGCTTTTGGGTAATTGCTTAATCCCAACTAATGCGGCATCAAAATCAGCTCGAATATCTTTTTCGATTTCTAATTTTTGGTTTTGGTTAAAGTTTTTAAAATTAACTCCGGGGAAATATGTTCTTCCCATCACATCAAAATCAGCTTGAATATCTCGAAGGAAGTTTACTTTCTGAAAAGCTGCCCCCAATCGCATCGCTGATGGTTTGAGATGTTGGTATTGTTCCTCATTTCCATTCGTAAAAACTCGAAGGCACATCAACCCAACCACTTCAGCAGAACCCAAAATATATTGTTCGTAAGAAGCCATGTCATGAAAATTTTGATGCAAATCCATTTCCATTGAATCCAAAAAAGTATCAATCAATTCTTGTTCAACATTATATTGATTCACCACTTCTTGAAAACTATTAAGGATTGGATTTAAACTAATTTTTTCATCAATCGCTTGATAAGTTTGTTGGCGAAATTCTTTCAACATTTTCGCTTTATCAAAGTCATGAAAACTATCTACGATTTCGTCCGCCAATCTTACAAAACCATAAATTGAATAAATAGGTGAGTGAATTTCTTTACTCAACATCATGATACCCATAGAAAAACTGGTACTATAAAGTCGAGTAGTTGATTTGCTAACTTTGCGAGAAAGCGTGTCATATAATTCTTTCATAATCAGTTAAATGCTTGTTTGTTGATACGTACGAAAAAAATTTACTTTCGGATTTTTTATAAAATTTGAATTCGAGTTTGTTACTTAATATAATTAAATAGAAATCTTATTTAAGTCATCTTGTGCATTTTTCACATAATCTTTTTTCAAATCAAAAACTTGTTGACCGACCAAATCTGCTGCAACCATTCCTGAAATTAGTGATGGCGGAACACCTGGTCCTGGTGTAGTCAATTGTCCAGCGTAATATAATTTATCTACCTTTTTACTTTTCATCTTTGGTTTAAAAATCGCAGTTTGAAATAAAGTATTAGCTAAACCATATGCATTGCCTTTGAACGAATGATAGTCTTTTTTAAAATCTTTGACCGAATAACTTTTTTGATAAACGATATGATCTCGAATATTCGTCTCTGTTGTTTTTTCTAATCGAGTCATCACTTTATCGAAATATACTTGTCGCAATTCTTCATTGTCTTCTAAGTCTACTGCAATCGGAATAAGAATAAAAATATTCTCACTTCCAATTGGGGCTACTGTTGCATCTGTTTTGGAAGGACAACATACATAAAAAAGTGGATCATCTGGATAAGATGGATTTTTATAAATCGCTTTTGCATGCGCTTCAAAATCAGTATCAAAAAATAAATTATGATGATTAAGTTTTGGAATTGTTTTGTTGACTCCTAAGTAAAAAATCATTGACGAGGGTGCTAAATGTCTTTTGTCCCAATATTTTGGAGTGTATTGTTGATGCTTTTTTTCCAATAAAAACTGATCAACATGATGATAGTCAGCCGAAGCAATCGTTACGTCTGCACGAAATTCTTTGCCTTTGATTTGAATCCCTTTTGCTTCTTTATTTTCAACAATAATTTTTTCAACCTCAGTATTTGTTTGAAACTTTACTCCTTGTTCGAGAGCGACCGATTCCATGGCTTTGACGATTTCATGCATTCCGCCCATTGGATACCAAGTCCCATCTGTAAGTGCAGAGTAGTTCATCAAACTGTACAAAGCTGGAGTATCTTGTGGCATTGCTCCCAAAAACAAAATTGGAAATTCCATTAATTTTCGTAAAAATGGATGCTTAAAATATTTCGCCACATATTTATCAAATGGCTTGAAGACATCTAACTTTAAAGAAGCCATCGCCAATCTAGGATCAAGGATTTCGGTGAAAGATAAATTAGGTCGATACACTAAATCTTTGACACCTACTTCATATTTATATTCTCCTTCTTTGAGAAATTTTTTGAGTTTGTCGGCACTTCCCTTTTCTAAATTTTCAAACATTTCATAAATGCCTGAGAGTTCAGCAGGAACATCCATCCGTTGATCATTTTCAAAAAAGATAGTGAAGCCAGGATCTAATTTTTTTAACTCATAATAATCAGAAGCCTGTTTTCCAAAACGATTAAAAAAGTTCTCAAAAACATCAGGCATCCAATACCAACTTGGCCCCATATCAAAGGTAAACCCACTATCTTTGAACTGTCTTGCTCGTCCACCAATCATCTGGTTTTTTTCAAAAACAGTTACCTCTACTCCTTTTTGAGCTAAACTAGCTGCAGTAGCCAAGCCTGCAAATCCAGAACCTATAATATGTGCGGTTGATTTCTTCATACTTAATAGAACAAGGTGGTTTTATTTTTGTTTAACAAGTTTACAAAAAGATTAAACAAAGTAAAATTATTTTTTTATTCATTTTTCTATTCAGAGTCATTCAAAATAAAAAATCGACATAAATTTCATCCTAGACGCTCTCCAAAATATACTTTTTTTAGATAAATTCATACAAAAAAAAGTAGAGACAAGGGATCCCCTATCTCTACTAAAACCTTACATAACATTATAATTACTATTTTTTTAAGCCTTCACTTTTTCAATTTTCTCCCATGCTTTCAACAAGTCAACATTGATTGCATTCTTCCATTTCTTCTTTGGATTCTTTTTGATTAAACTCAGCAATTCTAATTGTCTTGGTGATAAATATTCATCAGGTGATTGTCCATTTCCGATTTTTACATTAACTTTTGTTGCTTGAAATGGTGTCATCGGAACGTATCGATAAACTGACTTTGATAAATAATATTTAGGCTCTTTATCTAATCGAAATTTTGATTTTTTTGTTGCTCCATTTTTACCGACTACTTTTTCTGCCACAGTAGTTTGATTTTGATCTTCGGTATAAACATGACTTGCACAACTTGCTTGTTTCGCTTCTTTCACTAGATTTTCATAGGAAATCAAAACTGGATTATATTTTACTTCGACTACTTCTTGTCCATTCATAAAACCAGGTTGAGTTTCCAAAACTCCATCAACATTACCCAACTTTTTTTCACCTGTCCAAAAACAATACATGGAAAAAGTAGCTGTTTCAGTTCCACTTACTTCTGCCTCCAAACTTTGCTTTAGCAATTCCAAATAAGTGGGAATTTCTTTTTCTTCATTTTGCAAAGCGAAAACCATCGCATGAACAATTCCCAAAGCAGAGTAGTTTCCACTCACTCGATTGACAATATTTTTCTTTTCTGCATCGACAATTCTGACTACAGGATTATTCCAAGATGGTTCGTTGTACATTTTTAAAACGGCTGCATCTTTTCCTTTTTTATTATTAAAGATAGCTACTGGAATAAAAAGTGTTTCGATAGCTTCCACGATTTGAGGATGACTCAACACATTGTTTCCATAATTCCTACAGGTAGAGCAACCAGGCACTTCTTGAAAAAGTAAAAAAACTGGCTTACTTTCCGCCTTGGATTTGGCTAGTCCTTTTTCAAAGTCTCTTTCCCAAACAACTTTCCCAAGTTCTTCGTGATTGCCATTTTCCATTTTTGTAAATGTCTTACCTTGTATATTCTCATTGGATTTAAAAGCAAACAAAAAGAATATGCTTCCTAACAAAACCAATGAGCCAATTTTTATTTTTGATAAATCCATGTTGAGTATTTTGTTACCTGGTGGTCTGATTTAGCTGACCGTAAAGAAAAAGAGCGGAGTGATTTTTCCTCCTAGTTTTTATTTTTTTTCGGTCAACTAAGGCAGACCACCAGGTGTTATTTGTATTTTGACTTTAAAATATCTTTGAATGTCTTCATCACCTTTTCTACTTTCGGACGACTTACATTGTACACATAACTTTGCCTTGGATTGATTTCATAAAAGTTTTGGTGATACTCTTCTGCTACCCAAAATTCTTCGAATGCTTTTACCTCGGTAACAATCTTTCCTTTAAAAGTAGATTCATTCAATGCTTTAATTTTAGCATCAAGCGTTTCTTTCTGTTTTTCATTTTGATAAAAAATAGCAGAGCGGTAAGACTCCCCTACATCATTTCCTTGCCGATTCAATTGAGTTGGATCATGTGCTACAAAAAATACATCCAACAATTTATCGAAAGTAATTACCGCTGGATCAAAGTAAATTTGAATGGCTTCAGCATGCCCTGTAGTTTCGCTACAAACCTCTTTGTAAGTTGGGTGTTCCGTACGACCGCCTGAATAACCGCTGATCACTTCTACTACTCCATTGATTCTTTCGAATGACGCTTCCGTACACCAAAAACATCCACCAGCAAATGTGGCAACGGAATATTTTTCGAAATCTTTCCCTTTGATATAATTTTCGATTTTTGGATTTTTAGCATTATCCATTTTAGGTGCTCCGCCATTTTTTTGGCTACAACCCATCGTTGCAAAAATGGAAAGGATTGAAATAATTATTAACTGTTTCATATTTATTAGATTTTTATTTTACGTAGCGGGACTTTTTTAGTCCATTATTTTTGCTGAACTTAGGAAAGTCCAGCTACTTGTTTTTTAAATATTTATAGTACAAAGATAAGATTGAAATATAACAGAAATATCACAAAAGGATTTAGTTTTCGTGATTTGGACTTAAGACTTTGTTAAAATGTTTTGCCTTCGAGTGCACTAATTTTATCAATCCATTCTTTAGGTAACGCTGCTTTTTTCAGATTATGATAATCGTAAGCGATGATAGAGTTTTTATTGATCGCCACAATTCTTTGGTGCCTGTGACTAAACATGTGGCACTCCACAAAAAACCGATCTGCTTTTATTTCTACTGTTTTTACTCCTATCGAAATCGTATCAGGATAAGTGACTGGAAAAATATATTTGCAATCTTGCCATCCTAAAATAGGACCAATTTGTTCGGTAAATGAATTGTCCAAATTCATTTTATCGAAGTAGGCAATTCGAGCAGATTCTCCCCAACGAATATAAACGGAATTATTGACGTGTTTGGCTGCATCCATTTCGCCCCATTGCACAGGGAGTTCGACGACTGAGAGAAAATCTTTAAGTAGTTCTTGCATTATTTTAATATTTCTGAGTGGAATTTATTTTGAAGTATCTTATTTTTTTGAAAATATTTTTTGAGGTTCATGTAAGCTTGAGTTGACACTTCACAAGTTAAGATTTCGCCTTGCAAAGATTTAATGATGAGCTCCGCACTATTAATATTTGTTTTTTCTAATTCTTCTAAAATATTTCCTTGCGTGAGTAATTTTTCAGAAATAGATAAATCAATCGAAGCGATTTCATCGAAAGCAATCAATACTCCTTTTAAGTATTGAGTTTTATTAATTCGAGCTAAGAGTCCATTTTTTAAATATTCGAAATTGAGATGTGGGATATCATTTCCAGCTGTTTCCTCTACAAATTCATCTACTTCTGGTAAGCCTGAAATATATTTTATTTTGGGAGAACCTACGCCGCCCATTTTTATTTTTTCAAAAAGACCAAACTTCCCTCCGTATTTTCGAAGTAATTCCCAAGGTGCACTTCCTTGTGGTTCGAGATCACAAACTTGCATGTTTTATTTTTTTTTTGTAAAACATCTGTAGTTTTAAAAAGTTGTCAATAGAAGTTTAAGTAAAAAGGAAACAATAGCTTAGTGAAATAATTTTAATAACCCTACCCTACTAGCTTCACAAATTCCGAGTTCTGTAATGAGTCCCGTCACCAATCTTGCAGGGGTTACATCGAAAGCAAAATTTGCCGCTGGACTTTTTTCAGGAGTAAGTAACACTCTTTTTATTTCACCTTCATGTTTGCCTTGAATATATTTTACTTCCTCCTCTCCTCTTTCTTCAATTGGAATTTCAAATCCATTTTTCAAAGAAAAATCAATACTACTCGAAGGTGCTCCTACATAAAAAGGAATGTTGTTATCTCGAGCAGCTAAGGCTTTTAGGTAGGTTCCAATTTTGTTGCAAACATCTCCATTCCGAGTTGTTCGATCCGTTCCGACGATCACCAAATCCACTTTCCCATGTTGCATCAAATGTCCTCCAGCATTGTCGGTGATGATCGTGTGAGGCACACCATGCTCTTGCAATTCGAAAGCAGTAATTCTTGCTCCTTGGTTTCGAGGGCGAGTTTCATCCACCCAAACATGAACAGGAATGCCTTGGTCATGTGCAGCATAAATAGGTGCAGTTGCAGTTCCATAATCTATGCAAGCCATCCATCCGGCATTGCAATGCGTCAAAATATTTACGGTCTTTTTAGTCTTTTGAAAAATACCTTCGATAAGTGGTAAACCAAATTCTCCAATTTTTTTGCACCGTTCGATACTTTCTTTTTTGATCCGTTCAGCACTTTCTAAAAGTATGGATGGAAGGATTTTATAGTTTTCGGAAACAAAACTTAATTGTTGATCTACAGCCCAAGCAAGATTAACGGCGGTTGGGCGAGCTGCTTTTAGATAGATAGCTGACTCTTGAATATATTTTGTAAACTGTTGGTTATCAATTGCTTCGAGTGCTGCGAAATACATTCCATAAGCCGCGGCAACTCCAATCAACGGAGCACCTCTGACATGCATTTCTCGAATAGCTCTTTCCACATCATCTACGGATTCTAAATTTTCTATGACTAATTTATGTGGCAAGAATCGTTGATCAATAATCTGTACGATTTGTTCATCATCTTCCTTGACCCAAATTGTGTGGAAGTTTTTCCCGTTAATTTTCATATGGTAAAAATAAAAAAGGAGATGGAGAAAATGTGTTAATTTTTAAAAAGATGCTGTTTCATTTTTTACCGCCAAGTTGGGAGGGAGTTTTAGTAGAGTTACTTGGATTTTTTTTTACAAAAAAAAAGAACGCATACCTACACTAGTAGGTACGCGTCGCATCCATCATTACTAAAAATGTTTTTATTTAAGAATAGTAAAAGAATAACTTATAACACTATCCCTTAATTAGTCATTTTTTTTAGCCCTTGAACAAGTACACTTGGTGAATCTTGAACTAAACATCCTCCATCCCAATCTCCATCACACTCTTCATCAATAAATGTATCAAATTCATCTTCACTATTAATGGTAACGATTGTTCCATTTTCTAGCGTCACATCAAATGGATAAATAACTTCCACATCTTCAGTTGAAGTTGGGTTAGCATCTTCCCATGCTTCCACTAAATCATCTCCTTCTGCAATACTATTGATTTCAACTATTTCCCCATCAGGAAATTGAATGCTAATTGGAAAATTAATGGTAAAACAATCATTATCAATTTGCTCTGCACATGCATCAAAAATATCTTCTAACTCATCTTCATTATTAATTGTTAACGTAGAACCATCAGTTGCTAACAATACATTTACAGGATAAATTAATGTAGGGTCATCATCAGAGTTTGGGTTAGCATCATACCAGTCATCTATTGCTGAAATTAATTCTTCATCACTATTTACTTCTGTATTTGTTCCATCAGGAAGTACAACTGTAAATGGATACACAAATGAAAAACATTCGTTCCAATCATCTTCATTATTGTTATTGTTATTGCTATAGAAACCTCCACAGATCTGGAAAGCAGATACTCCGTTACATTCTGCAACACATGCATTTGCATAAGCTTCTCCATCAAAAGTGCAAACTGGTGTAAATAATTCTATTAGTTCTTGCTCACTTAATTCTTCTAAAATTACTTCCAATTGAACAATGATTTCATCATCTGATGTTTCCCAATCTACATTATCAAAGATGCTAAAGCAATCGCAAAAACCTGTACTATCAGAAGTCATCATCCCCTCTGTTTGGAGTGCCATTACTTTAGCAGCATTAGTCGAAGGTGTTACATTTGATGTTGTTGGTGTCGTGGTCGTAACCTCTGGTGCAGGATCAATCACTTTATCTTTTTTGCAAGACGTAAATAAATTGGTGAATAATAAAATGGCAAAAACGAAACTCGATACTCTCACTAAATTTTTCATGTAATTTGATTTTTAAATTAGGTAATAAGGTTCCAGGTGAAGTCTGTGCAAGACATCACAAGTTTTTTATTTTAGTAAAAAAATGATTTGAAATTATTATTTCGAAAAGGCTAGTTGCCTAGTTTGCAATGAATGAATATTTTATTTTTTTCTTCATTGCTAAATACATACACTAGACAGGTGGAGTTTTGATTTCCCCTATTTCTTTTTTACTTTTTTTGAAAAAAAGTAATAAAAAATCCTAAATTTTGACACCCCCGATGCAAGCATCGGAGAATTCTTTAGATTAAAATTTAAAAGAGTAATTAACAGAAGGTATAATAATAGGGAGAGGGTTAGCATCTTCTCGGAAACCTATTATTTTAGAACCTCCATCTTCATAGATTAGTAAACGTTCATAGAAAAGAACATTTCTCTTAAAATATAAATTGTAGATACTGAAGCTTAAAAGATGCGTCCCTCTTTTTTTGACAAAGGTAAAATCAACTTTTACATCAAGTCTATCATAATTAGGGTTTCGCTTTTGATTAAATTTTCCTGAAGATTGAGGAAGAAGAGATTCTGGTATTCTAGCATCATCGGATAAACCCGCCGCCAAAAGATCTGCATAAATTCTAGGTGTGCCAGTAAAGAAAGTCCATGTAAAACTTAAATTCATTCGTTTCCGCACTTTAAAAATTCCACCTAATTTTAAGGAGTGTTTTCGATCATACTGAAACGGATAGGATTTACCTAAATTAAATTTAGAGAATTTTCGGTCAGATTTTGATAAAGTATAGTAAGCAAAAAGAAAACCTTTTTTTAAATCTTTCTCTAATGACAATTCAACCCCATAGGCTTTTCCTCTCCCTTTAATAAAGGTTGTATCTGAAATTGTTAATTCTTCAAACTCAAATAATGATTCTGTTAAAGCAACCAAATGGTTCATTTTTTTAAAAAACCCTTCTAACTTAAACTTGAACGATTGAGATTTATAATATTGTAATCCAAGTGTTCCTTGCCAAGCTATCTGAGGTCGAATTTCTTGTACAGATGGAATCCATGTATCGAATGGAAGTCCCAATCCTGTATTAGTTAACAAATGTAATTTTTGATTAGTCCGAGATATGGACGAGCTTAAAGACCATCTATTATCAATAAAGTATTTACTCTGTATCCGAGGTTCAATAGAACCATACCATTTATTATCACTATTACTAAAAACCGAAACACGAAGTCCAACATTAGTTTTAAATGATTTTGAAATGGCTATTTCGTCTTCTAAGTAAGTATCTAATTCTATAGCAGAAAAATCACTTTCCTCTCCAAAACTACGTCTCAATTCATTTAAATCAGGATCATTCTCGGGATCATTTGGATTTTCAAATTGAACAAATTCATCAGTATTACCTGAACCAAATGAATGTCCGACCAAACTAGCACCAAATCGAACATAATGTTTAGGGGAGGGAATATAATCGAAATCAACTTTTACCCCAAGGTCAGTTATATGGTTCTCAAATTCTATAAAATTATAGGTATAGTTTATCAAAGTATCTGCCCCTGGTGATCCTTCATAATCTCTTTCGACATCAAGATTTGACAGTTCAAAATTAAACCTACTATAAGTCAAAGTAGTATTTGAAAATAATTGATTATTAAATAAATGATTCCAACGAATAGCAAAGACATCATTCCCCCAATTAACTCTTGCATCTAGAGGATTCTCTACTCTTCCAGTTATTATTTCATTTGGTCCATCAAAAAATATTTGATTAGATTCTTGGTATGAAGAAAATTTAAAAATATCTCGTCCACTATAATAACTTAAGTACAGTTTGTCTTTTTCAGAAATGGAAAAATGAAATTTGACGTTGAGGTCATAAAAATTTAACTTTGGTTCCACTTCGTCCTCTCCAGAAAGAGCAAGACCTATTTTGGTTAGCCCTGTAAGGGTAGATAATCTGCTCGTTACTGCAAAACCAACTTTATCTTTTATGATAGGTCCTTCTATAGAAACTCTTGTACTCAAAAAACCAGGATTTAATTCTCCAGCAATTTTTTTTGTATTACCATCTTTCGTACGTACATCTAAAACCGATGAAATACGTCCTCCATAACGAGCAGGAAAATCACCTTTATACAACCTTGTACTCTTTACTGCATTATGATTATAAACTGAAAAAAGACCAAATAGATGACTTGGATTATAAATGATCACTCCATCCATCATCGTCAGGTTTTGGTCAATATTTCCTCCTCTTACAAACATTCCTCCCAACCCTTCTACCCCCGATTCTACTCCTGGCAAAAAATTAATTTGTTTCATCAGATCTCCTCCTCTACCAAGAGTAGGCATCCTTCTCAACTTTTCAATTGATTCATTATTTGTATCAACTATGTTTTCAGCCTCTTGTATTTTTGGGTTAGCTAATACGACTATTTCAGAAAGTTCAAGAGATGGTTTTAAGGAAATATTTTTATTAAAATCTTGATTCAAGCAGATTTTCTCATTGATTTCTTTACAACCAATATATCTAAATATCAAATCCGTATCACCTTCCGGAAGAGTTAAACTATAGAATCCATATTCATTAGTCGTAGTTCCCTCTTGATGATCAGGACTATATATTGTAACTGAAATTAATCTTTCACCAGATGTATCATCTTCAATATATCCACTAACCGTATATCGTTTTTTCTTTTTAGGCTTTGTCGATGTAACAACAATTTGTTCATCAATTGCCTCATATTTCACATTTGAATCTTCAAGTACCTGTACTAAAATATTCTCAACCGTCTCGTTTTTGACATTAATCGATACCCGTTTTTTCCTATTGAAAAAATCGCTGCTATATGCTATATTAATTTTAGATTCAAGACTTAATTGACGAAGTGCATTTTTGACAGGAAGACGATGGATAGAAAAATCTATTCTCTTTTCTAAAGGTGATTGAGAATTTAGAGAAAAAAATAAAAATAATGTTAGGATTGTAATGATGGCTTTTTTCATATGAAATCAAGATTCAAAAAAATCTTTCTAAAGAAGGTAGGTTTTTAGTTAAAAAATCTACCTTCTTTATCATTGTAAAATACCTTCCGTAAATAAGTAGTTATACGGTTTCTTTTGACCAACAACTTAAAATTTAAAGGAATAATTTAAAGAAGGAATAATGGGCGCAAAAACAATAGGGTCTTCTATATAACCTAAAAAATTTCCTTGATTATCTATTTGTGGAATCCTTTCATAAAAAGTAACATTCTTTCTGAAAGTAAGATTATAAATACTAAATCCAAGTCGATGTATCCCGTATTTTTTTCTAAAAGTAAAATCAATTTTAAAATCTAATCTATGATATGCTGGAGTTCTTCTTCCATTAAATTTACCGGGTGCAAATGGTTCTTCCTCAAATGGTATATCATCTGTGATTGTTTCGAAAATATCACTAAATATTCGAGGTGTTCCTGTAAAATAAGTCCACCCTAACCCTATATTCATTTTCTTAGTTGCCTTCCATAATCCAGCTACTTTTAAAGAATGCCTGCGATCATATTGAAATGGAAATGAGTTACCTAAGTTGAACTGAGGAAAGAGTCGCTCCGATTTTGACAAAGTATAATAAGCATAAAAAGCAATTTTCTTATATTCCTTTTCAAGGGTAAACTCCAATCCGTATGATGTTCCCGTTCCTTTGATGAAGGTAGAATCAGAAAGTGATAAACTCTCAAATCGAAAAATGGACTCTTCTAAAAAAATTAAATGCTTCATCTTTTTATGATAAGCTTCCATCTTAAATTTAAAATCTTTTGGTGATCTATACTCAAACCCAATCGTTTCTTGCCAAGCAGTTTGTGGTCGTATTTCCTCCAAAGATGGAATCCAAACATCTATCGGCAATCCCAATCCAGTATTAGTTAACAGATGTAAACTTTGGCTAGTTCGATTGATAGAAGCATTCACAGACCAACGGTTAGAAAGCGCGTAAATAATTTTAATGCGAGGCTCTATCGATCCAAACCAATTATTGGAGTTATTGCCAAATAAAGAAACACGCAATCCAACATTTGCCTTTAAAGATTCTGATATCTTTATTTCGTCTTCTACGTAAGCATTAAAATCATAGGAGGAGTAAAAATTTTCGGTCGCATATGCCTCTACATACTCTGAGAAATTAGGATCATCAGGAGGTGACTCCAGATCTTCTATATCGATATATTCATCAGTATTTCCAGAACTAAACCTTCGCCCGATCACCCCTAATCCAAATCTAAAATAGTGCTTGGAAGAAGGAATATAATCAAAGTCCATCTTCATCCCTACATCATGAATATAATTCTCGTACTGCAAAAATTTAATATCAAAATTAACTAATGTGTCATTCACAAAACTTTTAGAATATTGCAAATCAGCTAAGTTAAAATTGAATTTACTATAGGTTATAGTCGTGTTGGAAAATAGCTTATTGTTGTGCAAATGATTCCATCGAAGGGAAAAAATACTATTCCCCCAATTTACTTTGGTTTGTTGAAAAGCACTATCAATTATAAGAGGAAAAGAATCTATATTAATAAAAGCATTTCGCCGAAATACGCTAACATCATTTACCGTAAAAATATCTTGACCTGCATAAAAGCTTAAGAATACTTTATCTTTTTTCGAAATAGAATAATGTAATTTTAAATTGAGATCATAAAATTGAAGGTTTGCTGGAATCTCATCACCCGCTGCAATCGTATTATTAGTAAGGTTAAGTAGTCCTCTTATATGTGAAAACCGACTCGTTGCAAAAAAACCAATTTTGTCTTTTAAAATAGGCCCTTCCAAAGTTAATCGACTACTCAACAATCCAGGATTTATTTCACCCGAAAACTTTTGAGTATTTCCATCTTTAGTTCTTACATCCAAAACGGAAGAAATTCTTCCACCATATCGAGCAGGGAAATCACCTTTATATAACTTCGAACTCTTGATAGCACTTGAATTATAAACTGAAAATATCCCTAACAAATGACTCGGATTATAAATGCTAACTCCATCCATCAGCGTCAAATTCTGGTCTATATTTCCACCTCTAACAAACATTCCACCTAGTCCGTCCACTCCAGTTTCAACTCCAGGTAAAAAATTAATTTGCTTGATTAAATCATCTCCTCTTCCTAAGATAGGCAATTGTCCGATTTTCGTAATAGACTCATTGTGTGTATCAAAAAGAGGTTCGGTTACAGCTATATTAGCATTTCCAATAATCACAACTTCAGAAAGAGTAGCGGTCGGTTTTAATTTTATACTAGCATGATGATCTCGAGTTAATTGAATTTTCCTTCTAACTTCTTCACATCCAATATACCTAACTCTTAATTCTGTTTCTCCTTCAGGAAGCGTGATGCTATAAAATCCATACTCATTAGTTGTCGTTCCTTCTTGGTGATCAGGGCTATAAATTGTCACGGAAATTAATCGTTCGCCAGAAGATTCATCTTCCACATAGCCACTAATCGTATATCTTTTTTTCTCTTTAGGCTTCGTTGAAGTGACAACAATCTGTTCGTCTATCAACTCATATTTCACATTCGAATCTTCTAGAACTTGCAATAAAATATTCTCAATAGACTCATTTTTCACATTAACTGACACACGTTTTTTCTTATTGAAAAAATCGCTACTGTAGGCTATGTTGATCTTAGATTCAAGGCTTAATTGCCGAAGGGCATTTTTGACGGGAAGGCGATGGACAGAAAAATCTATTCGTTTTTCTAAAGGCGATTGCGCATTTAGAGAAACAAATAAAAATAACATTAGGATAGTAATGAAGTTTTTTTTCATACAAAGTCAAAAATCAAAAAAATCATTTAAAAAAAGGCAGATTTTTAGTTAAAAAAATCTGCCTTTTTTATGATTGTAAAATACTTTACGAACGAGCTTATTCTTCAGTATTTTGACATTCTCCACCTTTAAGACGATAGGTCTTGTCATTTGTTTCAACTAGTTTCATCTTATAAAGAGTACTAATTGTTTTTAAAATATGATCTTGATCTTTTTCTATAAAAACACTAGTAAATTTACATTTAAATAAATCTTGGTTCTCTAAGATTACTTTGATATCAAAGTAATTTTCAAGATCAACTAATACTTTTTCTAAAGTTACATCATTGAAATCCAAGATTTTACTTTGCCATGAAATCGAATTTAAGTTTTTCACCTCCGATCTAACATAGCCTTGAGTTTTATTATTGTAAACTCCTTTTTGATTCTTGGTCAAAATAAGCGGCTTCACTTCATTCCGTTTTCCTAAGGAAACTTTCCCGGTTTTTACGACTACTTCCGTTTTCGTTTCATCATCCATCGCACGTACTTCGAATGAAGTTCCTAAAACTTTCACCTCTGTATCTCGAGTATCAATGATAAATGGTTTCGACGGATTCTTGGTGATGTCAAAAAATGCTTCACCCTTCAAACTAACTCTTCGCTCCTCCCCATTCATTACATCTGGATAAGTCAATTTTGAATTTTCATTTAACCACACTTTCGATCCATCAGCAAGTGCAACTTCCTTCATTTCTCCTTCAAGCGTTTCCATTGCAAGCATTTCCACCGTTGCTGGATTTTGATTGAAAACAAAAAACGCACCTGCTAAAAGTAAAACTGCAGCAGCAACACTCAATGGCTTCCACCAAGACTTTTTTCGAGCAGTAGGCATTGTTTTGACAATGGCTTCTTTTACATTTCCTTTTTCATCTGCATCTATTCGGTTTTGCAATTGAGCAAACTCTGCATCCAAGTTAACTTCAAGATTCTTAGAAAAATTAGCGCTGAGTTGCCAAGTTTTAGTCAAAGCATCAGCCTCTTTCTGATTCGCATCAGAATCACTCAACCAATTATCCAATTGGTTTTGCTCTTCTGCGGAGAGATCGCCAGAGAAGGATTTGTAAATTAAATTGATATAAAATTCTTTTTCCATTACAAAATATTAGTTCGAAGAAAAAGGGAACAAAAAATGAATAAATTCACTCATTGCCCTCTTCTTTTTTGATTAGTTGATTTTGACTCAACCTCAGGACAATTGAATTTAAATTTTCCCCTATTTGTTTTTTATTTTTTTTAAAAAATCCCTAATATTAAAAAAATAAATAATCCACCCGAAACATATGGTTCCACCGCTGCCCTCAATATTTTAATCGCCTTGGTCAATTGGTTTTCTACCGTCTTTGGCGAAATATCTAATTTCCCTGCAATTTCTTTCAATGACAATTCTTCCATTCTACGCATAACAAAAATTATTCGGCATCGATCTGGCAAACCTTCAATTGCTTCATTGATTACATTTTGCAGCTGAGAAGCTTCCAACTCCTCTTGTACTCTTGCTCGATCTGGCACATCAAAACTATCATTAGAATCTTCGAAACTCATGCGTTGTGCCTTGATATGATTAAGTGATTTGTTGATGACGGATCGACGCAAATATGCTTTTACATTGTTGATATTCAAGGAGTTACGCTTTCTCCATATTTCAAAAAAAACATCTTGAGTCAAATCTCGAATCGTATTTTCATCCTTGACATAAGCATACGCAGTAACCAATAAATATTTGTAATATCTATCAAAAAGAGCTCGGTAAGCTTTCTGATCATCGCCTTTGATGGCTTCTACAAGTTCTAAATCTGATGACAAGGAGATGGATGACATATTTAAATTTTTCCTTTTTATGGAATCACAAATATAACCAACTTTTTAATTCAAAATATTAATTGAAGTCAAAATTAAAAATTGGAAAATGATACTCATTTGTTCCTTTTTAATTTTAACCGACTTCTTAATTTTGATTAAAATATCCTACCCCAAATCGGGTATTTTTGAAAAATGGGGTTTACGTTTTGTTAATTAAAGATTAGAAAGATACGTCGGTGGGTGAAAATGAGCCTTTAGATCATAAAAAAAACAACCCTAATGAAAAATCTAACGCTATTAATCACACTTGTTTTTTTTGCATCATGCCAATCGCAATTATCCAATACGGATCCTTTCTTTGATGAAGACATACCTGTAAAAGTAGTTCAAGCTGGAGTTAATTTTTCACCTTATTCAACTTCTGATGATTGGTATTCTGAGATAAGTGAATTAAAAGAATTTGAAAATTATGAAGAAGAAAATGGAATTTTGTTAGGAAAAAAACATTCCATCGGAACTTATTTTTACTCCAAGAATCCGCAAGAAAAAATAATTATTTTAGAGGAAATTAGGCATTTACCAAATGGGGAGGCGAACTTCAGGAAGTTAGACTTGGTAAAAATTAAATTAAAAGATAACCAATTCTTGACAACAAATTTTTGCTCCAAAGAAGAGTATGACGACATTCCATTTTTAGCAATTTATGAAAGTGCAGCTCCAGCTACTCGAAGAAAAAACATCATTAAAGCATGGGAAATTCGGTTAGATGATTTTCAGTTAGAATCTATTTCTGTGAAAAATATCCAATGTCCAGATCAATTTTAAACGAAAGATTAGTTGAATTGTTGAAATGAAATATTAATCAATAAATTTCGGTTAATTTTTATAGTTTTAAAATCTATTTTCAATTCGGTTTAATTTATTTTTTCAACAATTCAACTACTTTTTCAAATGAGTGCAACGCAAGAGATGCCCTATTTTATCAAGCCTTCCAAAAATCTAGAAAGTGATAAAAAACGAACAGCATACGAACAAGCTCTTTTAGGTATTGACGCCAATTTGATGGGAGAATCAAATTTGATTCTTAAGATGGCTACTATTAATTGTATTTTAAAAACCTACTTACCATATTATTATTGGGTAGGTTTTTATATCGTTAATAATGGAAAATTGAGTGTTGGCCCTTACCAAGGAACTTTAGGATGTTTGCATATTGACTTTTCAAAAGGAGTTTGTGGACGTGCCGCTAGAGAAGAAAAGACTCAAGTAGTTCAAGATGTTCATTCACTTGACCAAGAAACAGCACATATTGCTTGTGATCCTAATTCACAATCAGAAATTGTTGTTCCTGTTTTTGATAAAAATAAAAATTTGATCGCTGTTTTTGATGTGGATAGTACGATCAAAAATTCTTTTGATGCCATTGATCAGGAATTTTTGGAAGCTATTTTGGAAAAACATTTTCAGAATTAGGAGTCAGGAGTCAAAGGCTTCTTGTTTTTTCCATCATATAGAATTTTTATAGAAACACATGATAGGGAAAACAAGAAGCCCCTGACTCCTGATCGAGAGCACAGCGACCAACCTAATTCCTACCCACTAAAAAAAACATTCCACTTTGAATCAAATCTGCTAAAAACCAGCTTTTGAAATTATAAAAAAAAAAATACGTGCGCCGTTCTCGGTAAAAAGGAACCGTTGCGTAAACCTTCATCAAAAAAAAATGATTTTTCCAAGTCAAGGCGATCCAAATCATTATCTTTGAAATGATCTTCAAAACACTATACACTACACTTTTATATTTCAAAAACTGAATACACTATGTACTTGAATTGGTCAAAATTTAACATGCCGTACAGAGAGCGGTACATCAAAAACAAAATCCCTGCTATTTCTGGAATTTACATGTTATATGTTCAAATGGAAAATGAAAAATGGGATTGCTTTTATGTGGGCAACAGCGAAAATTTACATGAATCGATGGTAGCTCATTTGGACGAAAAAAATCATTCACAAATCAAAGAGAACATCAACGATTATGTGTGTGGATTTGAATATGCAGCTCTTGATGATGCCGACGAAAGAATTGCAGCCTGCAAATATCTTTTTGATAAATTAAATCCAGAGTGTATGGAAGATCCAGGAGGAAAAGGAATACGAGTGAATATTGCGAAAAGTTGGTAATACTTGATTAAAGTTTTCAAAGCATTATAAAAAAGAAGGGATAAAAATTCAACAGAATCTTTATCCCTTTTTTATTGGAAAAATAATGACTACTCTTCTTCGCTAGAGGCAGTTACCTCCTTACCTCCGTCAAGTTCATCCTGCCATTTTTTCAATTCATCCCATTTTCCAGCAGCAGCCATTCCAGCTTGTTTTGGCCAAGTTGATGGATTATGAGAATTGTATCGACCACCTGCTTCAGCCAAAGTAGCTTGTAATTTCTCTACTGATGTACCTTCCAATGCTGAAAACGTGTGGATACCAGCCTCGTATAAAATTTCTTCAATCTTTGGGCCGATCCCTTCTACTGTTTTCAAATCATCCTTTGCTGCAAAGTCTGCAGCTTTGGTAGGTTCAGCAGGAGTTTTTTCCGTTTTCTCCTCAGTAGTTTCAGGAGCATTAAAATTTTCTACTGCTTCATCAATTTTTTCACTTACGACATGTGCGACCGCTTTAACGGTATCCACTACATCTTCCAAAGTTTCTTCGATTTCAGTTGCAATTTTGCCAATGATAGATTCCTCTTTTGGAACTTCTTTTTTGCCCTTCAATTTTTCGGCAGCTTCTTTCAATTTATCATCATCGTTTGCACGAGCAGCTTCATCTGCTTTAATCTTTTCTTTAATTTTTTGAGCCGCTTCCGCTTTGGCTTCTCTTACTTTATCTTGTTCTGCTCGACGAGCATCTTTTTCAGTTTGAACTTCGATTCTTTTTTCCAACTCCGCCTTGGTCTGTAACATTTCGTTCAATTTTTCTTCTTTTGAACGAATTCGCTCTTTGACCATCATCATTTTAGCTTCACGTAATTGGGCTTCCAATTGTCCACCACTTTGTCCAGCTTTTCTATCTTGAAAATCTAATTCTCGTTTATCACGATTGATTGATTGCTCCATTTTTCCAAGTGCAGCCATCAAGCCATCATATCTTCTTTTCAATCTTTCAGACGGAGTAGAGTTCCCAGAATTAGAATTGGAATCGCCACCGTATCTTTTATTTTTTACTTCTTTAAACAGTCCATCCAATTGCTCCCAAATGGTAGATCGATGATCTCGAGATAATCTAGTGTCTTTGAATTCTCGTTGCATTTTTTTCAAGTCTTCAAAAATGCCATTCAGATTCAATCCTTTTTCTAATCTCTCTTTGATTTCGCCAAGACCTGTTTTGAACGTATTCATGTGTTCTTCAGACTTTGCTTGAAATTCTTTATCTAAAGATTTTCTAAGATCTTTCATTTTCCCAAACAACTCATTAGTGCTGTCTCGCAAGTCATTAGCATGCTCTCGGAACAAATTACGTTCCCGAACTTGAGTCTGAACTTTCGCCCAAAAACCTTTCAGTTCTTCCCAGACATCTCCACTATAACTATTTAATTGAGCAACCTTCTCTTTAATCTCTTGAAGCTCTGTTTGGTAAGTTTCATTTAATTTCGAAGAAAGAACCATAAAGTGCCACTCTGTTTGAGCGCGCTGAATTAGGTCTCCTCTTTCTACTTTTAAATCTTCGGGCAAGAGACCCTCGGTAATAGAAAGTTCTTTTTCGGAATGAGTGAACCCTTCAGGGAAATCAATCTTGGTTCCATTACGCCACTCGTTAAGCATTTTTTGAGAAAAATCCTCGGTAGCAATATTTTCGGGAAATGTCCATAAGTCAACTTTATTTTCTTGTGGTCGAAGTTGCAAGGCTATCAAAACCCTTTCATCTTGGGCATTTCTGCCCCAAAGTACTAATTTGGTCTTCATGTTACTGTAGATAAATGTTTACAAAAATTATACTGTAGTAATTAGATTTATATCCTATTGACGTTGGACGGTAGACATTTAATAATCTGTCCGCTTTTTTGACTTTTGAATAAAATCTATTTTTTTTAAAATCTTAAATTGAATGTCTAGGTAATTTTTTACACCATAAAAATCTAGGAAAGGTGGTTCTCGTTTGTTCTTGTTTTTTAATTTTTCTAAAAATATAAAAATACGGGACAAAGGTCAAATTATTTATGGTCGTTTATTTGACCCAAGGGAATATCGAATATCGAACAAGGAATATCCAATCATGAAGTTCGACGAAACTTCCCATAAAAATTACAACTAGTATCGTCAAACTTGGATATTGGTTATTCCTTGCTGAGTGTTGGATATTCAGTTAAACCGTAACTCCTACCAAATTGTTCGCTACTAAATATTGTGCAATTTGAATAGCATTAGTTGCCGCTCCTTTTCGAAGATTATCTGCCACCACCCACATATTAAGTGCATTATCCGCCGATTCATCTCTGCGTAATCTTCCTACAAATACTTCATTTTTATTTTTAGAAAACAACGGCATTGGATATTTATTATTTGCCACGTCATCTTGAACAATTATCCCTGGCGCTTCATTTAATATTTTGCGAACCTCTTTGATTTCAAAATCATTATGAAATTCTACATTAACACATTCAGAGTGTCCTCCTTGAACTGGCACTCGAACTGCTGTTGCAGTAATCCTCAAACTTTCGTCACTAAAAATTTTCATGGTTTCATTCACCAATTTCATTTCCTCTTTGGTGTAATCATTTTCCAAAAAAATATCACAATGCGGAATACAGTTATCTAAAATTTGATAATTATAAGCCATCTCTCCTGGTGTTTTTCCTTCCTTTTCAGCTTCGTATTGATTCACGGCTTTGACTCCTGTCCCGGTGATAGATTGATAGGTTGAAATTACCAAACGCTTCATTCCATATTTTTTATGCAATGGTGCCAAGGCTACGACCATTTGAATGGTAGAGCAATTTGGATTAGCAATGATTTTATCGTTTTCAGTCAACTCATCGGCATTGATTTCAGGAACAATCAATTTTTTACTTGGATCCATTCTCCAAGCAGAAGAATTGTCAATGACCGTTGTACCAACTTCTGCAAATCGAGGTGCCCATTCTAATGAGACACTTCCTCCTGCAGAAAAGATGGCAATGTCAGGACGAGCTTCAACTGCAGCTTCCATACTAATCACCGTATGATCTTTGCCTTGAAAACTAATGGTCTTACCTACTGATCGAGCTGAAGCAACTGGTAAAAATTCTGTAATTGGGAAATTTTGCTCTTTCAAAACTTCGCACATAACTGTGCCGACTAAACCTGTTACACCTACAACTGCAACTTTCATAATTTTAGATTTGATTTCGGAATGACAGATTTAACTCTGATTCCTATTAGGTTAAAAAATGAAATTTGATTTATTTTACGGTTAGAACCTTTCTAATTTTTATAAAAACGTTCATTAAGTAAAACTGAATTTACTTAAAAGAGTTACGTTCAATAAAAAGATTCAAAAAAAAATTGGAAAGGGACGACAAATATACATCGAAAAACAATTAGTTACCTACTTTTGACTATGAAACAGACACTTCTTCTAATATTTTTATTGATTTTTTCCATTTCACTTTTTGGACAACTTTCTGAAAACTTCTCAGATGGTGATTTTACAGACAATCCAACTTGGCAGGGTGATCTCAATAATTTTATCGTTAATGGTGATAGTGAACTCCAATTGAATACTTCTGATTCAGATACTTCCATTTTATATACTGCGGTAGAGATGCCTGATAGTACAGTTTGGGAAATAGATTTTAGAATGGAGTTCGCACCTTCTAACAATAATAGACTGAGAATATATTTACAATCTGCGACGACTAATTACCCAGATGTGGATGGATATTTTTTAGAAATTGGAGAAACAGGAGCAACTGATCGACTCACTTTATTTCGATCTGACGCAGGAAATAAAACCGAAATTGCTGCAGCGTCTGAAGGTACTTTGGGAAATGATCCTGCGATTGCAAAAGTAAAAATCACCAGAAGTAAAACTGGAGATTGGGCAATATTTGCCAATTATGATAATGGAAATATTTTGAATTTAGAAGCGACAGCTTTTGATGATACTTACTTGGGAGGAAATCTATTTTTTGCTTTCTGGTGTAAAAATACGAGTACCAATAGTCAAGCCTTTTTCTTTGATAACATTGCAATTACATCTTTGCAACCTGATGTTACACCACCTGCTGTTTTGCAAGTGACGCCACTTTCTCTGACTGAATTAGAAGTATCATTTAACGAAGCGATGGATAGTTTGACGGCTGCTACTACCTCCAATTATTTTGTCAATAATAGCATTGGAAATCCACAGTCTTCCACCTGGAGTTCGTCGAATCAATCGAAGGTTTTATTAATTTTTGCCAATCCATTCACCAATCAAACTAATTATAATTTAGATATTCAAAATGTAAAAGATCAAGCAGGTATTCCACTTATTGCTGCAAGTCTTCCATTCCTTGTAGACTTTGAGAGTCCAGAATTAATTGATGTAATTACGATTAGTTCTACAGAATTGGAATTAGAATTCAACCAACCAATAGAAACCATAACTGGTTCATCCTCAATGAATTATATTATCGACAATGGAATTGGCAATCCAATCAATGTAGAAATTGACCCGATTGAGCCATTTCGTATTTACCTTGAATTAAGCACTCCGTTGAGCAATGGAATTGAATATATTTTGACTGTTGAAAAATTAAAAAACTTACTCGATATCGAAATAAATCCACAAGATTTCCCTTTTGATTTTTTGATTGGAGCCATGATCGAACCAGGTGATTTTATCATCAATGAAATTTTGGCTGATCCACTTTCAGGTGGAGGTGACTATGTCGAACTTTACAATAACTCTGATAAGTTTTTAGACATTGCTGACTTAATCATTTCCAATACAACTCGAACTTCTGGGAGAGATAAAAATGTGGAAACTTCACTTATTTTAAAACCAGGAGAATATGTTGTTTTGACTCCTGAATCATTTTTCACTTTATTAAATTATACCGTAGAAAATCCTGATTTTCTAATCGAAAATGATTTACCTTCTTTCAATATCTCAGATGGAAATGTAAGTATTTTTACTTCGTATGGATTAGATACCGTGATGATCGATTCCTTTGATTATGACAATGATTTTCATTTTCCATTTATTGATGATACCAAAGGAATTTCATTGGAGCGAATAAGTTTTACTGCTCCTACTCAGAATAGTTCCAACTGGCATTCTGCCTCCACCATCAGCGGCGGTGGAACTCCTACTTTTAAAAATTCACAATTTCGTCCAACCAATCCTGCCGATGATTTTTTTAGTATTGCTGAAAAAACTTTTTCGCCAGATGAAGATGGATTTAGAGATTTTTTATTGATTGATTATTCTTTTGAAACGCAAGGCTATATCGCAACTGTAAAGATTTATGATGCAAAAGGTCGATTGGTTAAAACGCTATTCGAAAATGAATTGCTTGGTCAAGAAGGTTCACTCAAATGGAATGGTATTACAGATGAAGGTCGAAAAGCAAGAATAGGAATCTATATTATCTTAGCAGAAATTTTCTCTCCGACTAAAGAAGCGATGCAATTTAAATCGACTTGTGTGGTTGCAGGGAAATTGAATTGACCGAAAAATTTATCAACAAATAAAATAATTAGTCGTTCAATTAAAATATCATATCTTTAACTTTTGTAATATGGCAAAAACGATTATAAATAATAAATACCTCCAATATGGACTAATGTCTTCCTTAATTTTAGGAGCGTTGGTTTGTATTTTCCCTCCGCAACATTTCTTTTTTAAATCAATGTCAGAGTTTACTGTTCAAATTATGTTTGGGTATTTAGCATTAGCATTGTTGTTGTTAATATTGAAACAACCCAGGTTAATGTTTACTAGTCTTATCGCTTGTTCGATATTAGCCATCCATCTAAAATCAAATACTAATCCTGACCTAAAAGGATCACTACCAACTGAAAATCAAACTATTATAGATATTGCCCTAATTAATATTTCAAATATAAATGAAGATCCAGATGGTGCAATTGAAGCTATGTTATCCTCTGAAGCATGCATTCTAAGTATTCCTGATATTGATCCAATGGTCTATGAATTCCTTAGAGACACCTTATCTGAAAAATTCCCTTACTCTACTGCGAGGATTGGTTTTGATCCAGGAATTGCTGTTTTTTCGAAATTTGAAATTAGTAATCAAGATACTTTTTTCGTAGAAAATCTACCTAACATTATCGGTAGCATAAAACCTGATGGTCAGGATCAAGAATTATTTTTTATTAGTTCGACTACTTTGCCTCCGTTTTATACAAAAGATTATGATCGATTAAAAAAACAACTCAATCGAATTGCTGATAAAGCAAGTGCTATCAATGCACCTATTTTAACCTTAGCAGATTATAATTTAGTGCAATGGTCAGATGAAATTCATGACTTCCGAAATAAAGCTGGATTAAAAGATAGCCGAAGAGGGTTTTCACCAGCTACAGCAGGACATAATGTTTTTGGTTCATTTTTCGAATCACCAAGAGATCATATTTTCTTTTCAGAACATTTTAAATGTATTGGTTTTCAAAATTTACAATCCTCTTCCTCCCACCATTTAGGGATCAAAGGCTCTTTCCAATTTAACCCAATTTCTTCCACTACTACTGCTGCTGTCCAATGATTAAGGAACGATTACAAAGTTTCAAGTTTGCTTTAAAAGGAATTAGATTACTTTTTTCATCAGAAACCAATGCAAAGATTCATTTAGCCTTTACATTTTTAGTAATCGCAGGTGGTTTATTTTTTTCCATTAATTCGACAGAATGGTGTTTACTCGTTTTATCCATCGTCATGGTTTTGTGTGCAGAAGGAATGAATACTGCGATTGAATATTTGACTGATTTGGTTTCTCCCAATTTTCATGAGTTGGCTGGAAAAACAAAAGATGTTGCTGCTGGGGCAGTTTTGATTTCTGCAATTGGGTCAGCAACTGTAGGTTGCATCATTTTTCTTCCTAAAATATGGGCTTATTTTTGTTTGTAAAAAATAAAATCTACCACTATAAAGTTCTTATTATCTCCCCGTTTAATTTTTATAATCTTACAAAACCTATACTACCTAAATACCAACCCTTATGCGTTATTTAATATTTGTTTGCTGCTTTTTTATAACTTTCTCCACACACGCACAAGAACAACTTGGATTACGAACAGATAATTATTCTGGAATTCATGGTAGTTTATTAAATCCTTCACATAATGTCACCAGTCTATTTCGATGGGATTTGAATTTAGCTTCAGCAGGTGTTTCTGCCCAAACTAATTATGGCTTTATAAAAAACACCAATGTTTTCCATGCCATTCGAAATAGTGATAACTTCATACTAGCACAAGATGTAGCAAATCCGAATGAAGTTAGTTCTAACGATTTGGTAGCAGATTTTAATGATAATAAAAAATTAAAATACGTTTCTGTTTTAGCCAATGTCATGGGACCATCCTTAATGATAAATTTAACGAATGGTCATTCGTTTGGTTTTTTCACCAATGTCAGATCAGCTGTTTCAAGCCATGATATTCCATCCATTTTAAATTATTCTACTTTTTTTGATACTCCATTTAATGAATTTGTTAGTATAGATGCTTTTAAAGTTTCGACAATGGTTTGGTCAGAATTTGGATTAAATTATGCGGCAAGAATTGAAACGAGTGATGGATATTTTGGACTTGGAGCAAATCTAAAATTTATTAATGCCTATGAGGCAGCTTATATCAATACCAAAAGAAGTGTCCTTTCTGCTCAAATCCCTGGTGATACCATGCTCTTCCAAAGTCCGCATTTAAACTATGGCGTAACCAATTCAAACTTGGAAGGAGAAGATCCTAGTTTTCAAAGTAATGGATTTGGAGTAGGTATAGATCTAGGTTTCACCTATGTTTACGAAGGAAATGAGGATCACTACAAATGGAAATTAGGAGTGTCTCTTTTAGATTTAGGACAAATCGAGTTGAGTAGAAATGCGGAGGAACATGATTTGAATACCGATACTTTAGTTGTCTTTCCTTCCAAGCGATTCCAGTCCGTTTCTAATCAAGAAAGGATTTATCTATTAAGTGAAATTGGTTTGGTAGATTCGACAGCTTCTCTTACCTCTTCTAGTTTTAGAATGGGATTACCTGGAGCAATTAGTATTCAAGGTGATTATAAAATCATGGAATATTTTTATGTCAATGGAGTTTTTATCCAAAGAATTCCAATGGGGGTAAATAGTATTCGAAGAAATAATTTAATGGCCGTTACCCCTCGATTTGAACATCGATGGTTTGGAGTTTCGATGCCCGTTGTTTTATTAAATTACCAAAAATTGAGTTTAGGAACTTCTCTTCGATTAGCATTTTTGACAATTGGTAGTGATGATGTGGGCAGTTTTTTTGGAAAAAAGAATCTTGATTCAACTGATTTTTATATTGCTTTGAAAATTAATCCTTTCAATCTAGGTCTGAATTTAGGAGGAGGAAGGAAAAGAGGCAAAAATGTAAAGTGCTATCAATTTTAACTATCCTCTCTCTTTTTTAACAGAATCATAATCAAAACTGGCATTATTTTTCGCAGTAAATACATGAGCGTTTTTTTATAAAAACTGTACTCAACCAACCATATACAACATATCCAAATTAACCTTAATCTTAAAACCTTTATCATCATAAACGATACCATGTATCATTTATGGCAGTAAAGCGTAAAAAACAAGTGTCACAAATGTGGCAAGGACTTGAAGATTTTTTAGTAGGGAAACATTACTTTTTCTCTACCGAACTAATTAAAACTAATTTTTGCGATATGAGAATTTTGAAAAACATAATGTTGCTTTCTTTTTGCTTCATCAGCATGGGAATTTTTGCACAAACTACAAAAGGACTTTTGTCTAAAAAAGGAGATACGGAAATCTCAAGAAAGTTAGAGCGCAAATTCAAAAGAGATGCTGCTCGTTTAGCTTTGAGGATGGAAGCAGACAAAGAAGAATTACGTTATCAAAATATTATCATTGCTCCAGGAAATGTGGAGAATATTTATCAAGCTTTGGTGAATGTTTATAAAAGTGATGAGACGGCACAATCTATCGCAAAATGCAACGTACATACTTTTCCCAATCCTTCGATTGATAATTTCAAAGTTATTTTTGACAAAACAGTTGACTGGGCAATTCCTTTGCAACAAGGGGTGAGCGAAACGGATAGTGATGAAATAAATGACTTATTGGATGAATACAATTTGGTCATCAGTAAACATGTGCAATGGAATAATACTCAGGATGCAATTACGATTAGAAGTAAGGTGCCATTGAATATGGCTGCACTTTCTAATGAATTTTATAATATTGAAGGAGTTGCCGAAATTGATTTAGGTGTACCAACGATTGCTGGAAATGATATCAAAATTGAAAGAATGGAAAAGGGCTGGGAGTTAGAATATATTTTACAATTTGGTTCGTACAGCGACAAAGCCAAAAAACATGTTTGGAAATATAAAGTGACAGACGATGGTGAAGTTACTTTTATTTCAGAAACGGGTGATCCAATTCCTACTTGGATGAAATGTGAAGATGATGTGAATAATTGGATGGTAAATCGGATCTAGATTCAATCTTAAAATATTCTCATAAAAAAAGTTTAGTCATTACAAATGGCTAAACTTTTTTTTATTTTCGAGTTTGGAAAATTTCCGCTACAAATTATACTAATTTTCGCAGTTAATATTTATACTCCAGTTGCGAAAATCTGCATCATTTGTAGTGAATAAAAAAATACATCATGAATATCCAATGTCTTCCTTTTTACCGATTAAACTTAGATGAGATTTATGCGAGCATGGCGCTCCGACAAGAAGTTTTTGTAGTCGAGCAAAATTGTCCTTATCTCGATGCTGATGGCAAAGATCAAGAAGCTTGGCATGTGATGGGTTGGAATGAAGAAGGAGATTTGGTCGCTTACACTCGATTGCTTCCCAAAGGAATGTCTTATGAAAATTATGCCTCTATCGGACGAGTGGTAAGTGCTGCAAAAGTTCGAGGGAAAGGTGCTGGAAAAGAAATTATGATTGCCTCGATTGAGTGGTGCAAAAAACTTTTCCCTAATCAAAAAGTCAAAATTTCAGCGCAAGTTTATGCTTTAAAATTTTATCGGAATTTAGGGTTTGAAGAAATTGGTGAGGAATATTTGGAAGATAATATTCCTCATATGAGTATGGTATTAGAAAACTAAAAAAGCCATAAATAAGATATTATCACCTAACATATCTTCCAAAACTTTCAACATATCCTGCCCAAAGTTCGGTTTGACTAAACCAAAATAAAAGGGCAATTCCTAATGCAAATCCAAAAATTAAAAAAACTCGATTTTGCATTTTTTGTTCTTTTAAAAATGCTCGATTTTTACCATCCAATATTTTCAACTCCTTAGCAGTCGGTGTTTTAAAATTGTACTTTTTATTCGATGAAGGAGTCTTCGTATAATCTTCAAAATTCAAATAAAAGGTGGTTCTATCTCTAAGTGCTTTATTTGATTTTAATCTATTCGTTGCATCTGCTGAATGTCCCATAATTTTATTTTTTTGGTAAATAATTTTCTTATAAATTAATTTTTCCAAAAAGAATAAAAGACTTTCTTCGACTAACCTAGAACGATTTTCGATGATTATAAAATCACAAATTTTCGATTTACTGCTTGTTGATTCTCCAATTTAACTTGAATAAAATAGACGCCAGGCTTATATTTTTTCACATCAAAAACTAAAGGACTGGAATTAAAATGATCAACCTTTTTAAGATCTAAACTTTGTCCTAGTTGATTAAAAATGCCAATTTCAAGCTGCTGATTCAATATGTTTTTTATTTCCAAAAATAAAATTTCATCAACTGGATTAGGGAAAATATGAATCAATAATTGTCCTTTTTCCAAATCAATATTATTCACAACTCCATCACAAATACAATCTGCATTAATTATATCATTCTCAGTATCGGGATTTCCATCATCGCAAAGATCGCCTATATTTGGCCCAATGCAATTATCTGCTGAATCACTATCACAAATATTATCATCGTCCAAATCAAACAGGATTCCACCTCCGCATTCACAATTATCTTGTACAGTTTCGCCAGTCGTACATACATCATTATCATCGCAAGGGTCTCCTATATTTGGTCCAAAACAAGTATCGGTTGAATCACTATCACAAATATTATCATCATCTAAATCAATCAAAACTCCGCCGCCACATTCACAATTATCTTGCAACGTTTCGCCTGTCGTACAAACATCATTGTCATCGCAAGGAGCACCTATATTTGGCCCAAAACAAGTATCGGTTGAATCACTATCACAAATATTATCATCATCTAAATCAACTAATATTCCGCCGCCACATTCACAATTGTCTTGCAACGTTTCGCCTGTCGTACAAACATCATTGTCATCGCAAGGAGCGCCAACGATGCAGCAATTCGGTTCTGTCTGAAATTCAAATGCACCCAGGTCCACAATTCCTCCATTCGACAAATCAAAGACGCGTGCATTTCCATCTAAATCAATTAACAAATTTTGGGGCAGCAAAAGATTGTCTCCACTATTCACAGCAGGAGAACATTCCATCAAACGTAAATCGCCAGAAATTTCATCTATAAAAAGAGGATCAACATCTAAATTTTCACCATTGTCAATTCCATAAAATAAATTCCATGAACTACCACTTCCATTGGAATTTTGAATAATACAATTTTGAATATTGACTGTACAATTTGAGTTTTCTTCTGGTAAAGCAAAATTTGGATTGCCAGAAGTATTCACTATTTCATCGCCATTTCCCCAAAAAATTGAATTGTGAATAAATGGTTTTGACCAAGCATTATTACTAATCGCATCGCCTCCATGAGAGGAAGAATTATTTAAGAAACTGCAATTGGTAATTATTGGACTAGAAAAATTATTAAACATAGCACCACCAACTGCCGAGTCAGGAGTGATCGTATGATTATTAAAAAATGTGCAATTATTTATTATCATCTCCGACGCATCGGAGTACATTCCGCCTCCACGAAATGTTCCAGTATTATTATAAAAAATGCAATTGTCTAAACTGATTGTTGATAAATCATTATAATTTCCACCTCCTCCATAACCTCCATTATTTCCATAAAAAGTACAATTCACAACTGTCGGAGAAGCTTGCTTGTTATACAAGCCGCCACCTACATGATTGGGTGGATCAATATTCGCATTGCCTCCTACTATATGAAAACCATCTAAAACAGCAGAAGAATCTATTCCATTGATAAAATTAAAAATGACATGAAAGGAATTTTCATCATTATTGGTTGGCGGTAAAGTAGAGTAATCATCATCTCCTAATAAGTCTCCACTTAAAATAGTCGGATGTGCATTCCAATCTCTTTCGGTTAAATTACTTTCAGTTCCATCAAATCCTCCATACCATGCTAAGTTATTTCTCATGATAAAAAAAGTAATCCTGTTTTGCGTAGGAGTTGGAGTATAAGTTCCTTCGGCTACCCAAATCTCTACGATATCAGGACAGTCTTGTGCTAGCGTTAACGCCTCTCGAAATTCTACAAAAGCATTCGTCCAAGAAGTTCCATCCCCAGCAATAGCAATATTCTTATTCACATATAATCGAGTAGAGGAAGGAGGGCATTGAGCTAGGATATTTTTTGGAAAAAGAAAAAATGAAAGCAATATTAAGGTCAGAAATAGGTTATTAATTCTCCCATTTTTAAAAAATGAAAAATGAAAATTCAAATATTTTTTATGCATGTTTGTTCTATTCTATTCAACCTTAACTAGTTTCCTAGTCAGAAAATGAATTTGCTTTTTCTTAAATGTAACAATAGTTTTGCGATGAATGATGAAGGTTGGGACATGTTTTCTCATATTTAAATATTATCTAATACCATTTTTTCGAAAAAAAACATACTAGTTTTCCAACCAAAATTTCATATTTTCGCCTTGTAAATGTACAAACAATCCATCATAATAGCCCTACTAATTATTCTAACTACATCTTGCTTTGCGCAAAATGTAGATAGCCTAATTCTTGCCGCTGAAAGTCTAAAAGGTCAATCTAAATCCGAAGCTTACGAGAAAATCGGACTTGAATTTTACCAACAAGATTTCACTATAAAAGCTAAAGAATATTTTAATAAATCACTAGAAATTTCGAAAGAGGTTGATGATACTTTAGGGCAAATGAAAGCTTTGAAAGGATTACTCCGTGTCGCTTACCACAAGGAAGATAGTGTCGAACTTTCACGAGAATATGCTGGACACTTGGAAGAACTTTCGGTTGATTCAGGGAATAAATTGATGCAAGCTTATGTACTTCATCACAAAGGTAGAGCGAATAAAGAGGACTTTGAACTTTCGATTAATCGAATGAAACGGGCGCTCGATCTTTATAAAGAGGCAGGCGTAAAAGAATCAACCAATATTGTTTATCGAGAATTAGGAGAGGCGCTGTTGGATACCGCACCTATGGAGGCTCATAAGTATTTTCAAAAGAATCTTGAGTTGGCGGAAGAATTGAATTATCAAGATGAAATTTACCTTGCGCGAAGTAATATAAGTAGTGCTTTGATTGCTATGAAGCAATACGAAACTGCTCGAAAATTCTGTGAGCGAAATATTAAAATTGCCAAGAAAACAGACAATCAAGATTTTTTGGCTTACAATTATTTATTAATTGGAGTTTCCTATAAAAAAGAAAAGAACTACTCCAAGGCCATTGAATATGCATTGCAAGGAAAAGAAATTTGTGAAGCAAATAACTTAATGGACAAAAAGCAATACACTTATCAATTGCTCAAAGAAATCTATAACGAACGTGGAAATATTACTGAAGCGTTTGATTATTTTGTCAAAGAAAAACAAATTGAAGCTGCACTTGAAAAAGAAAAAACGGCTAATAAATTAGCTGCCGTCAATGCTCAATTTGAGTTAGCAAAAAGAGAACAAGAATTAGTCGCTTTTAAGGAAATCAAGTATTATGAAAATTTGGTGAAAAATGGTTTGTTGATTTTCTTGGGTATCGTTGCATTGTTTTTATATCAATTGAGTGTTAGAAGAAGACTAAAAGTACAACTCCAAAAAGAAGAATTGGAAAAAATAAAAGTGGAACAAATGCTCGAAACGGAGGAACACGAACGACTCAAAGAAAGGTTAGAATATAAGGAAAGAGAATTGGCGAGTAATACGATGTTTATGTTGCAAAAGAATAAAATGCTGACTGATTTGAAAGAAAAAATCGGAACCATTAAAATTTCGAATGATGAGCAATTGAGAAAACAAGTCAATAATATTGATCGGAATATTGAGATGAATATGAATTTTGATGATGATTGGCAAAAATTTAAATTGCATTTTGCGGAGGTGCATCCTAATTTTTTCGAAAAATTATATCAGGAGAGTAATGCACTAAATAATAATGATACTCGTTTTTGTGCCTACATCAGAATGGGATTGACGACGAAGGAGATTGCTCAATTGATGGGTATTTCTGCGGGGAGTGTGCAGAAGGCGAGGTATCGATTGAAGAAGAAATTAGAGTTGGAAAAAGAGGTTAATCTGATTGAGTATATTGCTAATTTGTAAGCAGGAGTCAGGTTGCAGGTCATTCGCCTATGGCGAATTGTCAGGATTCAGAGGCTTTTTTACTCCCCACAATTTGATTACTGCTTCTCACAACATTGGCAGGCAAAAAAACCTTGACTCCTGATCGAGAACGCAGTGACCAACCTGCAACCTGTCTCCTATTCTAAATTTCCGCCGCCAATCTCGCCCCCCGATCAATTGCCCGTTTCGCATCCAACTCACGAGCTTCTTCCGCTCCTCCAATCAAATGTACAGCCACTCCTTTCCCTCTCAACTCTTCCAATAATTCAGCCCTTGGCGTTTGCCCTGCACAAATTATAACATTATCTACACGTAAAATTTCTTTTTCTTTTTTGCCAATTGTAATATGTAAACCTTCGTCATCAATTTTATCATAAGCCACACTTCCTAACATATTTACTTGCTTCATTTTTAGGCTCGCTCGATGAATCCAGCCCGTTGTTTTCCCTAGTCCTGCCCCCAATTTACCTTTCGATCTTTGAAGCAAATAAATCTCTCTTGCCGAAGGTGCTGGCTTAGGTTCTACCAAAGCACCACCAGATTTATATTCCGTATCTACTCCCCATTCTTTTAAAAATTCTTTCACATTCAAACTTGGCGACTCTCCTTCATGTGCAAGGTATTCTGCCACATCAAAACCAATTCCTCCAGCTCCAATAATCGCAACAGATTTACCTACTTGCTTTTTATGCAACAATACATCTACATAATTTAAAACCTTTGGATGATCGATTCCTTCAATCGTTAATTTTCTAGGATTAACACCTGTTGCTAAAATAATATCATCAAAACTTTGCTTCAATAAAAAGTCTGAATCTACTTTTTTATTCAAATGTAGATGTACCCCTTGCAGCTCAATTTGTCGATTAAAATATCGCAACGTTTCATAAAATTCTTCTTTTCCTGGAATCTGTTTTGCCATATTAAATTGCCCTCCTATCTCTGCCGCCGCTTCATACAAATGAACTTCATGACCTCTTTCAGCTGCAATAGTTGCAACTGCCAATCCTGCTGGCCCTGCTCCCACTACGCCTATCTTCTTTTTATTTTTTGTTGGTAAATAATTTAACTCTGTCTCATGACAAGCTCGTGGATTCACCAGACAAGAAGATGTCTTCCGACTAAAAGTATGATCCAAACAAGCTTGATTACAACCAATACAAGTATTAATTTCATCTGCTCGATTTTCCATCGCCTTGATAACAAAATCAGAATCTGCTAAAAATGGGCGAGCCATCGAAACCATATCGGCATGACCATCTTGCAAAATTTTCTCCGCCACTTCAGGGGTATTAATTCGATTGGTGGTGATCAATGGAATATTTACTTTACCCATCATCCGCTTCGTTACCCAACTAAATCCCCCTCTCGGAACCATCGTCGCTATCGTTGGGACTCGTGCTTCATGCCAACCAATTCCAGTATTGATGATAGTTGCACCTGCTGCTTCGATTCGTTGAGCCAATAATTCCACCTCTTCCCAAGTACTTCCTTTGTGCACCAAATCCAACATACTCAATCGATAAATTATGATAAAATTCGGTCCAACTTTCTCTCGAATTCCTTTCACTATTTCAATTGGGAACCGCATTCGATTTTCATAATTCCCTCCATAATCATCGCTTCGTTGATTTGTCTTTTCTACTAAAAATTCATTAATTAAGTATCCTTCTGAACCCATCACTTCTACCCCATCATAACCTGCATCTTGGGCTAAAGCAGCCGTATTAATAAAATCATTTATAGTATTCCGAATTCCTCTTTGCCCCAACAACCAAGGTTTAAATGGTGTAATCGGAGATTTAATTTTGGAAGGTGCGACTAAGAATGGGTGATAGCCATATCGTCCTGAATGCAAAATTTGCATGACAATTTTTCCATCTTCTGCATGAACTGCTTTGGTAATTATTTCATGTTTTTTGGCCTCGCTACTAGTAGACATTTTTGCAGCAAATGGCCCAACCCAACCTGCTCGATTAGGCGCAATTCCTCCTGTCACAATCAAGCCGACTTGTCCTCTTGCTCGTTCTGCAAAATAAGTGGCCATTCTATCAAAACCATTTTTGGTTTCTTCCAGTCCTGTGTGCATACTTCCCATGAGTACGCGATTTTTCAAAGTGGTAAATCCTAAATCTAGAGGCGATAAAAGATGTTTATATGGATTAGACATTTATGTAGATGTTTTTTGCAAAGATAAAATTTTGAAGCTATTTTTTTTACTTAAAACTTTATCATAGGCGGCCTTTATAAATTATTTAACACAAAACAAAAAATAACTTAACTAACTGATAATCAAATACATAAATATAACAATATCAGTTATTCAAGATTAAAAACTTCATTCCCTATTCATTCCTACTTTTAAATAACAATTATCTCATCTCCTATTTTAATAATTGGTTGTTCCTCATTTTTCACTTCGCAAGTCATCCTCATACCAAACTTAATTTCTCGATCCATTTTCCGATATTTTGACAGAGTTTCTAATGGTTGTTCCGTTGGTTCACCAGTCAAATGATCGACATTGATTAATTTACATCTCCCACAAATCTCGACTGTGTTAAATTCTGTTTCGCCAATTCTAACACTTTTCCAATCATCTTCCTCATAAGCATTTTCACCCGTAAATATAATGTTAGAACGAAAACGATTCATTGGTACTTTATTTTCCAAACGACCATTTAATTCTTTTAATGAAGCGATATTGGTAATCAAAACTGGGGACTTGTCAGAAAGGCTGGTCAAATTTTGAACGATGCCATTTTCTGTTTCTTTGGTTCGGATATTTTTTTCTGGAAAAAAAACTAGAGTACATCGAAAACCAAAAACTTCAGAAAACCACTTTCCTATCGAATCTACTTTTTGCACTTCGCATGAGTTGCTCCAAACTTTTGATCGAAGGGTCACTCCATATTTTTTCAAAATAGGAATACTCGCCGTGGAACCAGTTTTTTTATGAGAAAATATCAATTGGCCGTCTTTAATTTTTGTTTGAACTAAAGCCATTTTGGGAAATTTCCTTTGAGTCATAAAGACACCATTTTCATCCAATAACATCCAGTTCCGATCGTACATTAATCCTTTCGAAGTCAACCTAGCTTCTTGCAATGAAATGCCCCCTAAAGATTTGACGGGGTAAATGTGAAGTTCTGTAATTTTCATAATTGAGGTTTTATTAAAAAAACGGTAGACGGTGAACGACCGGTTCGCTGACGATAGACGACGATAGACGACGATAAAAGCTGCATCAAAACGGATTCCCTGTTTATCGTCAGCGAAGCGGCCGTCCACCGTTATATTCTACAAAAGAAACAAAACTTCCCCCAAATAAAAAATCATCTTCTAATTTAAATTTAAAACCAAAAACTATCTTTGCATTTCAAAAAAGATTAAATCTCAAATGTCATTATTTCAAATATTTGATTTTCTAGGAACAACCGCATTTGCTATTTCAGGAGCAATGGCTGCCATAAATAAACGGCTCGATATTTTTGGAATTTTTATTATCGCATTTGTTACTTCTGTTGGAGGAGGTACTTTGCGAGACATGCTCATCGGACGAACACCTGTGGGCTGGATGACTGATTTGACTTACCTGTACATTATTTTTGCCTCCACCATTGTTGGAATTATTTTTAGAAAGAGAATGGGAAAATTGAGTAAAACACTTTTCCTTTTTGATACCATTGGTTTGGGTATTTTCACGATTACAGGTGCAGAGATTGGTTTACAATTTGGATTACATCCTATTATTTGTGTGATTTTAGCAACGATGTCTGGAAGTTTTGGAGGATTGATTCGTGATATTTTAGTCAATGAAATTCCAGTTATTTTACAAAAAGAAATTTATGCTTTGGCATGTGTGATTGGAGCTGTTGGTTTTTTATGTCTGGAAGAAATGAATGTCAATAAGGACTTGCAATATATGTTGACGAGTAGTTTGGTGATTGTGATTCGTTTGTTGGCAGTTAAATATAAATGGGAATTGCGGTCGATTTATAAATAAAATGCAGGCAACTGTTTAAACCGTTTTCGCCTTGCTAACTGTTTTACTGTTATCCTTAGTACTGTGTAAACTAAGTCTGAAGAAACAATAGAGGTAAGAGTTGAGCAGTTAGCAAGGCGAAAACAGTTTAAACAATCAAAAAAAATCCCCAAAATTCCTATCTTCCCATTTCTATTTTCAACAAAACCAAACCTAAAATCATGAGAAAATATTTCCCCCTCAAAAAATTACCTTTTGTAATTGTATTGTTATTTCTTACCACTTCATTTTTTGCGCAGCAATTAATTGAAGATCGTTTCGCTTTTGAGCCAAACTTAACTTACAATACAAACATCCCTTCGCCTGCAGCTGAATTGGGTTATAAATTAGGCGAACGTTTTTCCATCCATGCCGATATCTTGGATTATTTCGAAAAACTAGCCGCCGCTTCTCCTCGAATCACCATTCATACTTATGGTGAAACTTACGAAAAGAAAAGACTGATTTATCTGGTCATCACTTCTGAAGAGAATCAAAAAAATATCGAAACCATTCGAAAAAATAATCTTCGCCTCGCTGATCCTCAAAATATTTCTGCTACCGATGCAACTGAATTAATGAAAAACCAACCTGTCGTGGTTTCATACAGTTATAACATTCATGGCAATGAAGCATCGAGTACGGAGGCGGCTATGCAAGCTGCATATCGCTTAGCAGCAGCCGATGATCAAGAGACGAAAGCTATCTTAAAAAATTCCGTTTTTGTCATGATGCCATGCATTAATCCTGATGGACGGGATCGCTACACGACTTGGTATAATTCTGTGCAACGAAGTGAATTAGCAATTGAACCACACGACTTGGAACACCATGCTCCTTTTCCGAATGGTCGAACCAACCACTATTGGTTTGACTTAAATCGAGATTGGATTTGGTTGATCCATCCAGAGTCGAGAGGACATATTTCTGTTTATCAAAAATGGATGCCACAAGTTCATGTGGATTATCATGAGCAAGGATATCATAGTAATTATTTTACCGTTCCCGGAACCACGCCTCGAAATTTATTGCTCCCTGCTCAATACGAAGCATTGGCAGATACAATTGGTCGAGCGAATATTGCGGAGTTTGATAAAAACCAAATCAACTATTTTACTCGCGAAGCATTTGACTTTTATTACCCAGGATATGGATCGAGTTATCCGAGTGTGATGGGTGCAGTTGGGATGCTAACGGAGCAAGGTGGCATTGCAGGTGGACGAGCAATTCAAACCAACGATGGATATATTTTGACTCTGCGCCAACGGATTTTCGATCACTACACAACCTCTTTGGCAACCTTAAAAAAAGCAGCGGAACGAAAAGATATTTTTCTAAAATACACTTACGAAACGCTACATCCAAAAAGTAGTAAAAGCAATATCAAAGCTTATATATTTCCTGATGAACCTGATGGACATTTATATGAATTAATTAATATTTTATTAAAACATGGGGTCAAAGTCCATCAATCAGAAGGTTCTTTTCAAGTAAAAAATGTGACTTCTTATCAACGAAAAAATATTTCTAACAAGACATTTACAAAAGGTAGCTTTATCGTTTCTACCGATCAATCTAGGCATCTATTTATCAATAGTATTCTTTCGCCCAACATGGCAATCGAAGATTCGGTGATGTACGACATGTCTACTTGGGCTGCTCCTTTGGCATATAACCTAAATGCGTTTTACACTTCTAATCCATTGATTATCAGCCCATTAAAAAAAGGGATAAAAACTACGGAAGTAAAAGAAATGCCAATTGCACCAAAAGGAGTTGCCGTTTCTAATGCTAACTATGCTTATACAATTGAATGGAAACAAACGAATGCACCCAAAGCTTTGGCGATGTTATGGAAAAAAGGATACCGTGTTCGTTCTGCTCAAAAACCATTTTCTACTGATACAAAAACTTGGTCTGCTGGAAGTTTAATTTTTCTAAAAGGACGGAATCGAGATAAGTGGGATGCTATCGAAAAAGACTTATCCGAAATTGCCAATGCATGTGATATTGTAATTGACGGACAGCAAACTGGAAGGATGCTAAAAGGAATTGATTTGGCTTCCAATAACAGTAAACCAATTCATCAACCAAGAGTTGCGATGTTGGTCGAACCGCCATTTTCTACTTATACGAGTGGCCAACTTTATTTTTTATTTGATAAAATTACGGAGCTTCCGGTGGAACGAATTCGAACTTCAGTTTTGGAACAAACAGATATGCCTCATTTTGGTTCTCGATATGGTTCTGCAGATTTGAATGATTATGATGTTTTGATTATGCCAGGTGCAAATCCTAATAATTTGAAAAAATTATTTGCTGAAAAAAGTTTAGCGAAGTTAAAAGATTGGGTCAATCGTGGAGGTGTTTTAATTGCCACGGAAGGTGCAGCTACTTTTTTCACTAAAGAAAAATCAGGCTTCACCGATGTAAAATTATTGGAAGTAAAAAAAGATTCTAGCGAGAATGCAAAATACTTAGCCTTCGCAGATCAAGAGGATTTTCATGGTAAAAAAAGAATTCCAGGGTCAGCATTGAATGCTCATATTGACGCTTCCAATCCTTTAGCTTTTGGCATGTCTGATAATTTATTTGCTTTAAAGTTTGGCAATTTAGCTTTGGCTCCTAGTCCAAATTTCCAAACGGTTGGTTACTATTCCAAAAATGTAGATGAATTGTTAGCATCTGGTTATGCTTCGAAAGAAAATCTAGAACACCTTGCTGGAAATGTTTTTGCTGGTGTGAAAAATATGGGAAAAGGGAAAGTAGTTTTCTTTTTGGATAATACGCAATACCGAATGTTTTGGCGTGGGCCGTCGCGGATGATGCAGAATGCGGTAATGTTGTTGAAGAATAATTAGGGTATTTTTTTGCCACTGACTTGGACTGACTAATATGACTTTTTATGACTCTCCCATGGTTCAATTATAATAAAATCGCACTCTGGGAAAGTCTTACTCGTCAGTCCAAATCAGTAGCAAAATCAAAAAAACGAAAAGGGCAACTCCTTTCAGAGTCCACCCTTTCCTGTCGTCGAAAAACTACCAAGTTTTAAGTTCTTACTTCATATGTATTTGAATAGGAATCACATAACTTACTTCAATGGGAACTCCATTTCTTTTTCCAGGAATCCAACATGGCATCAATTGAACTAATCTCTCTATTTCTAATTCAAAAAATTCAGAAGTAGGCCGAATAAATTCTGGATCAGAAACACTTCCTTCCTCATCAATATATATTCGAGTATAAATTTTTTCAGTATAATTACCACACCTGATAATCTTTGGACATTTAAGATTTGAATAAATAAAATCCAACAATTCCCTATCGGAACATTCTTTTTGTTCTTGGTTACTTAATGAATCCAAATCACAAGTTCCAAAGATGGGCATTTGATCTGCAGTAAAAAGATAGTATTCATTATCACTATATTCTTTACTAATTTCTTCTTGCTGACCAAATGCCGTCAACCAAACGCAACTAATCAAAACAATCTTAAAAAACTCCATAACAATATATTTACATTGTCAAGCCTACTGCAATTTAAAAGAAACGGGCAACGTGAAATTCACTTTTACATTTCGTCCACCATGTCTTCCTGCTTTCCATTTTGGCATATTACTGAGTACTCGCAATGCTTCTTCTGAACATCCACCTGCCACACCTCGAAGCACTTTAGCATCTTGAACATCTCCATTTTCATTTATCACAAATCGCATAATTACTTTTCCTTCTATTCGATTTTCACGAGCTCGTGAAGGGTATTTGATATGCTGCGCAAAATATTGAAGCAAAGCTACATCTGAACATTTTTTATATTCCTCTTTCGACATTTCGTTGTATTTGCAGGTGCCAAAACTAGGCATGTATTCTGCAAAATCTCGTACCGGTTCTTCGATTAAAATATCTACAGGGTCTTCCACATCTGGTTCAATTTCATCATCATCATATCCCGCTGGTTCAGTAAAAATAGGTTCTGGGCCTTCGTCGATATCAATGGAAATCGGCTGTGGCTCTGCTGGTTCAGTAAATGCCACTTCATCCACAGGTTCGATATGATCTGAAATATCAACTGTCGGAGGTGGTGGTGTTTTTTTATGACTTGACCGAGGCATATGAATTTCCTCTGTTGCCATTGGCTCATCGCCACCAATTTTCCCCTTTGATTGATTAGGAGTGGTTGTAAAACTAAATGCCATAATGATAAAGCTCAATGAAGCAATTAATCCTATTCCAAAATTAATTCCTCTATTTTTTCGTAATCCTGAAATGTCATTTTTAATCATAACTTGTTGAATTTTAGTGTTTTATAAAAAAGGCAAAGCGATATCATTGGCACAACTCTGATAGAGTTTACCTTCGGCTTCTGCCAAAATGTTGTACTTATTTTTTGCTGCCAATTAAAATCGGAAGCTACTTGGAAGGCTTTCAACTACGAGACAAAATCATTTCGTTTGCGTAGTTATTTTTAGAGATGTAGAGAAAATTACTTTTGGTGTATGAAAAATATTTTTATCCTGAAAAAAAGGTAATTTTGTTTTTTTTTATATAAAAAAATTACGCCTTTAAGCGTCAAAATAATATGATTGAATTTTCAAGATTTACCTTAAAAAATGGCCTGCGAGTTTTAGTGCACGAAGATAATAGTACACCAATGGCAGCAGTCAATATTTTATATAATGTCGGAGCACGAGATGAATCTCCCGACAAAACAGGCTTTGCTCATTTGTTTGAACATTTAATGTTTGGCGGTTCCAAAAATGTTACCGACTTCGATGATCCAATCCAAATGGCAGGAGGTGAATGCAACGCATTTACTAATTCTGATATCACTAATTTTTACGATTTGGTGCCAATGGAGAATTTGGAAACGGTACTTTGGCTAGAATCCGATCGCATGAGTAGTTTGAATTTTTCTAAAAAAACTTTAGATATTCAGCGTAAAGTAGTAGTCGAAGAATTTAAAGAAACTTGCCTCAACCAACCTTACGGAGATGTCTGGCATCATCTTTCAGATTTGGCTTATAAGGTTCATCCTTATAAAGTTCCTACAATTGGAAAGATACCTCAACACGTCGAAGATGCCACGTTGGACGATGTCAAAAAGTTTTTCAAAAAATATTATTGCCCCAATAATGCGATCCTAGTTATTGCTGGAAATATCAAACCTGAGGCTGCAAAATTATTAGTCGAAAAATGGTTTGAGGATATTCCAAGTGGAAATATTTATGTCAGAGATTTACCGCAAGAGCCAATTCAAAAAGAATTTCGACAAAAAGAAAATCAAGCTAACGTGCCAACCGATTCTTTGTATTTAGCCTTCCATATGCCAGGTCGTGCAGACAAAAATTACTATGCGATTGATTTGTTATCTGATATTTTGGGAAATGGTCGGTCGGCAAGATTGTATCAACGATTGATGAAAGAGGAACAGCTGTTTACTCAAATTGATGCTTATGTAACTGGCTACATTGATCCAGGTTTGTTGATCGTCGAAGGAAAACCTGCTGATGGAATTTCTATGGAACAAGCGGAAGCTGCCATCTGGAAAGAAATCGAATCCATCAAAAAAGAAATCGTTGACGAACGAGAATTAGCAAAAATTAAAAATAAAATGGAAAGCTCTTTGGAGTTTTCAGAAGCAAGTGTTTTGAATAAAGCAATCAATTTAGCTTTCTTCGAATTGCTGGGTGATGCTGAATTAATTAACTCGGAGGCGGTTGCTTATCAGCAAGTTACCTCTGATGATATTCACCGAGTTGCCAATGAAATTTTGACCAAAGAGAATTGCTCGGAGTTATTTTATTTAGCTAAAAAAGAAAAGGAAATTATGTAGTTGCTTCAGTAATATTACTCTAATTCTTTTACGAAATAGGCATCTAAAACACAAAGTAATTTTTTAAGAAAAAAATTATTACCAATGTGTCTTAGGTGCCTATTTTATAAAAAGAACACTATATATATTTTTTTAATAATTGACCACTTTTAAACACTCCTGTTCGAAATCGGACATTTTCACAAACCACACTCAAATGTAACTAACTGATAATCAATTAGTTAATTCTTGGCACTAGTATCGTATTCATGATAACAAAAGCAATTAGTTATCATGAAAAAATTCAAACACCATCTTTCATTTTCCATCCTTCTCCAAATCTTGGGGATTTTGGTCAATGGTATTTTAGGGATGGGTTTGGAAATGATTGGATTGTCTATTCTAGGATTAAAAAATAAAAAGACATTAATTTCTCTTTTGAAAAAATTCGCATTTGTAGTCATTTCACAAATTCTAATCGATCTTATTTTTGGACATGATGCAATGATCGTAGAAATGATTTTTCTTTATTTAGAAAAAGTTGGTGCAGTGATTATCGCAATGACTAAGATTTCCATTGGGTTACTAATCTTAATTTTTTTCCAAAAATATACTTTAAGTAAAAAATCAAAATCAGGGTTCTTCTTCCATTTCTTCTTTAAATCTTTGTCAGAGAAAGAGGACAATGTTTATAGTTTTGACAATGGAATTTTTGAAAAAAGAAAAGAAAGAAATTTAATTTAAATACAAAGCGGTGTTAGCGCTTTGATCCCTAACACCGCTTATGTATTATTATTACAAAAAAAAATCCTAAATAAAAATTGAAAAGCAAACGTCAAACGTATAATCTATTTACTTTTTATCTGCTCCAACAAAACCTCCACCGCTCTTTTCAGTTGCTCATCCTCCCCCTTCGCTTTTCCATCTGCTGAATTTTGAATTTCAATATCTGGAACTGCTGGGCCCCATTCCATATTCTTTTTCGTGGCTTTCACATACCAAGCTCGGAAAGGCATTCGCACAAATGAACCATCCAACAATCCAGCTCCACCAGTAGAAATTACTGCTCCAAAAGTTGGTTGTCCAACCAATGTTCCAAGACCTAACTGTTTGTATGCATGAGAAAAAATTTCCGCATTGGAATAACTATTTTCATTGCAGAGAGCTATCGAAGGTTTTGTCCAACTTGACAAAGGCAGTCGCTCACCAAAAGGATAAGTTTCTGTAAATTTCAAATGTTCTTTTTCCAAACTTTTAGCTGCACCTCGAGGAACGGTATAGGAATGTTGGCGAACACTCAAAACGGTCATCAACATATCTGTCGTCCATCCTCCACCATTAAATCTAACATCAATCACGAGTCCTTCTTTTCCCAAACCACTTGCAGTTAGCTCTCTTTCAAAACGCTCAAAGCTCGACCAATTCATTCCTCGAATATGAATGTATCCGAGTTTTCCATTGGAATATTTTTTAGTCAGTCGCTTTCGTTCTTTCACCCAATCATCATAAAGTGCCGTTCGCAAAGAACCTGTCGGACGAATAATAACTTCTCTTGAAGTACCTGAAGCATCAACTACTTCCAGTAAGATTCTTTCATTCGTTTTCCCATTTAAAAAACTATAAAAGTTATTTGTAGTAGAAAGAGTTTTTCCATCCACCGAACGAATAATATCACCAATATTCAATTTACTTTCCGTTCGATCAGCAGGTGTATTCGGAACTACTGAAGTAACTTTTACACCTTGGGAAGTTGGTTCTACTTCAATTCCGAGCAAGCCAGTTCGTTCCCTTTGCAAATCTTCTGGTGGCGTTCCACCTCGCATTCCCATGTGACTAGCGTTAAGTTGTCCTAACATTTCATTATAGAAAGTTTGGAAATCTTGACGGGTAGAAGCATTCATGCAACGGCCATAATATTTGGTTCGTAATTTATTCCAATCTTGTCCATGAAAATTTGGATCATAAAATCCATCTCGTAATCTTCTCCATCCTTCTTCAAAAACTTGCTTCCGTTCTTCTTGATGATTGATATCTAATTTTGCTTGAAAACCAAGTCCTTCTTGTTTCCCTCCTTCAATTTTTATTTTGGTCAAACTTCCTCCACGTTTAATTCCATATAAATTTTTCCCATCTTTATCTAAAGTCAAATTGGAAATATTAATTTTTTTCACCACCGTTTTCACCTCTTCGCCATTCCATTTTACAGACATCAAACTTGCATCTCCAGGAGAACCTTGTCGGCCTCCTCCATTGGTCGTAAAATAAAATGATTCACCATCTTTCGAAATCATCAAATTATTTTCGTTCCCTGCCAATCGAGTGACTTGTTCGATTCGTTCATGAATATCCTCAAAGTCAATTTGAATTGGTTCCACTTCTTTTTCTTTCTTTTTATCTCCTTTCTTGCCTTTATCTTTGCCTTTCTTAGGTGCTTCTTCCTCATCAGCATCTTCCCAATCTTGTTTGGTTTTTTCCCAATCTGCTTTTTTTAACCAAACAAACCAAACATCAGAATCCCCATTATTTCGAGTAGAAATAAAACCTAATTTACTGCCATCTCGACTCCACTTTGGTGAAGAATCAGATCGAGGATGCAAACTTACATTGACCGGTTTTTGATTTCCATCTGCATGATGAATATAGATTTCCCGATTAAATTCTAAATCACTCGCAGCATACGCCAACCATTTACTATCAGGACTCCAACTTACCCCTCCTGGAGTTGCCCAACCATCTAACAATATTTTCTCATTCGATAAATCTCCATTGGCAGAAATATCTGAAACAACTAAAACTCCTCGGCCTCGGCGATAAGCAATCTTTTTTCGATCTGGAGAAATGATAACTCCTTCCTCATCCTCAGCTCCATTGGATATTTTTTTCACATTAGTTTTAAAAGTTTTAAATAAATCTACTTCCTTCGCATCACTCGAATGAACTGCATACAAATCAAATTTTCCATCTCGGTCAGAGACAAAAAGTAAGGTCGTATCATTTAACCAAACTGGTTCTTTATCTCGAAAAGGATGATCGGTCAATTGGACGGATCGCTTTTTTTCTTTGTTATTGAGTTTTACAAAAAGTTCTCCCCGAACGATAAAGGCAACTTGTTTTTCATTAGGAGACAACGCAAAATCAGTTGCGTCTTTTGAAAAAGTTTTATGTTCCACAGGGTCAAATCTAGAGTCTTGGGCAGCTTGAATTTTTAAAGCTTTAGAAATCTTTTTAGACTTGGTGTCCATGGTAAAAATGTTCACTCCTCTTTCGAAAACAATCTTAGATCCATCCTCACTCACATCAAAATATCGAATACCTTCATCTTTAAATTTAGTCAACTGAACTAATCGATTCGGATCTTTACCATCAGCATTTAGGTTAAGTTTGAAAATATTGTAGCGGCCTTCCACAGCTCTTAAAAAAAATATTTCTCCTCCTCCCCAATCTGGATAAATCTCTTGTCCTTCAAAATCTGTCATCTCCATATAGGTTTCACTATTCGTATTGTACAACCACAAACTTCGATGAGCTGGCCCAGTATAAGCCTCTCGTTCCACTCGACAATTCCCTTTTACAAACATGATATAATTTCCATCTGGCGAGGGAGCAGGCATCAAACCAACAGCATCCATAATTCGATGAGGTGTCCCTCCATTTTTATCGACCGCATGTATTTCTTGCTCCCGTTCTACTTGTTGGAAAGCACGTCGAGTATTAAAAATAATTAATCCATCACTCCCCCATCGAGCATCACCATCATTAGTAGAATGATGAGTCAATCGTTTAGGAACACTTCCATCTGTATCTATCACAAACAAATCATTATTGCCAAATCGGTTTCCTTGAAAAAGAATTTGTTTTCCGTCGGAACTCCATTGTGGTTTCGATTCATAACTCTCGTGAATGGTTAATCTTCTTGCCACTCCACCTGAAACTGGCATTGTCCAAATATCTCCTTGATAACTAAAACTAATGTTGGAACCATCAGGACTTAAGCTAGGAAATCTGACTATTGGATTGTCTTGAGCAGTTATTTGAAATGAGAAAAAGAAAGCAATGAAAAAAAGAGGATAGAAATTCTTAAACATGGTTAGTTGGTTTTGTTATTTAAAATATGATCTAAATATAATAATTTACTTTTTACTTGAATAAGGACAACATAAAAAAGTAAAAGCCTTCCCAATATGGAAAAGCTTTTACTTTTTTGTAAAATTATCGATTCACCAACTCAGGATTCCCCATCAACCCAGCCTGATAATTTTTCATACATTGCCGAATCTGAGCTTCATTATTCATCACGAATGGGCCATAGGAATATACTTTTTCGTTAAGCGGTTGACCTCCCAATACTAAAAATTCTGACTCTCCCTTTGAATAAAGGTTAATCAAACTCTCCCCTCTTTGATACAAAACAACTTGATTCTTTTTGACCTCTTTAGCATCCTCTACTTCTAACTCACCATTGATCAAATAAACAAATGCATTATGCTCAGGATTAGTTGGAATGTCGAGACGAGAGTCTTTTTTCATTTTTACATGATAATAGAAAGCTGGTGATTGTAATTCTATTTTTGACTTCGCATCAAATAATTCTCCTAACACAACTTTGATCCAATAGTCTTTAGTTTCGATCGTATCCATCTGATCCAGTCGATGCACCATAGTTGTTGGCGCATCAAATTTATACTTCGACGGGGTGTTTAACCAAATTTGAAAACCATGATATATTCCACCTTGATCATACAATTGTAATCCAGATTCTTCCATATGAATTGCTCCCTTTCCAGAACTAAACATCATAAAATCTCCTTTTCCAATTTGGAAATCATAATTCAAACTATCCTTGTGATGTCCTGTTCCTTCTAAAAAATAAGTGGTTGGTGTAACTCCAGCATGAGGATGTGCATCCACCCTCAAAGGATCACTTCCTGCCTTAACATTAACTGGTCCAAATTCATCAAAAAGAACATAGGGTGAAACATGATCCAAATGATTACCTGCAAATGCTCGCATCACAGGAAGTGTTCCCACGTCCACTCCATCAGCACTCAAAATTCTATGAATTTTTCTTTGGGTTTGATCTTGATACATCCCAGAATTGGGAGCGACTTGGCAACCTTGAACAATCCCTAATCCTAAAATTGCAGAGCCTTTGATGAATTGTCGTCTTTTCATTTTTTAAATTTTTATCTGATTTCTTATTGCATAGGTACAAATCAAACGTGATAACTTTCTTTTGGTTTAAAGATAATTATTCTTCAAAAATCAATGAGTCTTTAAATTGACGATCTCCTTTTTATTTCCCATTTCCAGACACAAAGTGTGCGATATCGAACAACTTTAGGAAAAAACAATTTCATAACA
>JBGCCY010000106.1:0-5861 GCA_045104975.1 Saprospiraceae bacterium | reverse complement strand
TGCTGGGCTAAAACGAGGAGCTGATGCCTACCTTTCTAAACCATTTGATAAAGAAGAACTTCTCGTTCGATTAGAGCTACTTGTAGAAAGACAAAAGAAAATGGCGACTTATTTTTCCAAAAATAATTTTGCTAAAGAAGCTCTTCCAGTCGAAATTGAAATTCAAGAAGCGATTCAAATTGAAGATGCATTTATCAAAAAAGTGAAAAAAATCATCGAAGAAAATTACTCTGATGAAGATTTTGCTTTGCCTCAACTCTGTCAAAAAATAAGAATGAGTCGCTCTCAGCTTTTTAGAAAAATGAAAACACTCGTTGATACTTCCCCTTCTGATTTTATTCGAACATATCGTTTGGAAAAAGCAAAACATCTTTTGCAAATTACGGAGATGAATGTCTCGGAAGTATCTTGGGAAGTAGGATTTAAAGATGTTTCTCATTTCTCAAAAGCATTTCAAAGTGCATTTGGATACTTGCCAAGTGATGTCAATCATAAACAATGATTTTTTTTAGAACTTCCAGAACTCTGAGTTCTGGAAGTTCTTTTGCAACTTATAACTAACTGATAATCAGTTTTTTACAAAAATGGTCATTTCGTTTTTCACAACGAAATGACCATTTTTTTTTGCCCATCCTCAACGAAACAACCATTCGTTGAACGCATTTGACTAACGCCTCCAAGGGGTTTGACCGCAAATTTGTGATATGCTTTTGAAACATAACCCACCTAGAAATCAGGTTCACTCAAAAGCAGATTTCTACCCTAAGCAGTTCGCCGCCTGACGCTGGCGCCGCTTTTCAATTCACTTATTTAATCACTTGTCTTGCACATGCAAGACCCTAAATTTTAATGTCAAATGAAAAATTTAAGTAAAAAATCAAATGCAAAAAACAATCAATCATTCGCAAATTTCTCAAAGTTTCAATTGAAAAAAGTTCAGTTGAAAAATATTAAAGGTGGTAATGATGGGACTGGAAATGGAGAAGATAATGGAATTATTACTGATGATATCTTAGGAGGTTAAATTTTAATTTTTAAAGAAGGGGTTTCTCTTTACTAGAGAAACCCCATTTTATTTTTGTAATTCTTTTATTTTTTCTATTAGCCAAAATTTTAAAAGCACTTCATTAGAATTAAGTTTTTCAAGTACTGATTGATCTAATTTATTTTGCCAATGTGCACTTACAATCTTACGAGTAAAAAGAGCAAAATTTAAATATCGATCTTTTTTTATTTCCGAAATTAATTCATTCCGCCTGATAAATTTTTCAAAGGCTTGCGTCTGCGCAATTAATAAGTCATAATAACTATTATCTATTAAGTACTGCTCAAAATAAGCTCTCAAGAGAATAGTTTTAGATTGTAAAGTTAGAAGTGGTTTAGAAAAAGTATGATTTAAAATTAAATCTATTGTTTTTGAAAATTCTTTTTTGTGAAAAAACAATAATCCTAATCCAAAGCAAGAAGCATCCTCTCTAACTGAGTCTGGTAAGAATTTTTTGTATTCCTGAATAAAAGATTCTACCCAATCAAACTCCTTAAGGTTTACCCCCGTAGTAATAATGTTCGTAAAAATAGATCCTGCAATTTGTTTTTTTTCGATTAACAACCCTTGCTCTAATCCGAATTTATAGAGCAGAAATAATCTATTAAAATATTCTTTTCTGCCTTTATTAACTTGACTGATTGAGTAGTTAAATAATATTTTAAGAATAACAATCGTATCATTCCTTCCCAGTTTTTCAATTTCATTTTTAAATAAAGATTCAATATTAAAATAGTTTTCATCATTATCAGATTTGGAAATTGCTTTGTTGATGAGTTCATATATTTTAAAAACAGGTTCTGATTGCAATACAATCTCAGCCTGTTTTAGTGTACTTAATTTTACTTTTTCCTTAAATAATTTTTCATGTGATTTAATTCCAAGCTTCAATTGCTGTTTCTGCAACAAATAAAAATAATCCAAATGCTCCGTTGCATTTTTCAAAAGTTGTCCATTCAACTTTTGCCGATTCGTCTCCTGGTGATTCGAATAATTATAATTCAATTCATAAATATCTTTATAGAAAAAAGTATCTCGACAAGGCAAACTTTCCAACTCCTTCATTAATTGTTTCGTCCCTTTTTTAAACTGCGCATACAAATTCCGCTCACCCAATTCTTCTACTAATATCTTTTTCTTTTGAAATTCCTTTTTACGTAGATGCATTGTTATAAAAAACTCTTCGGTCAATACTGCCAATTCAAACATCACCTTCCGAAGTTTTTGGGCCTTAAATTTTTCGTTGGGAAATAATCTTTGAAAAGCTTTTTCCTTAGTCAACTTAGGTGAGTCTAATTCTGGGTAATACTTTTTGATGTATTCAAATAAGCGAAATGTAAGAACATTGCTATTATAAAAAGGAGATTTTAAAAATTTTTGAAACCAATGGATTTCTTCTGGTTGGAGTCCTCGGAGCAAGGTTAAAAGTTTACTAGCGTGCATTTGGTTTTTCTTTTTTATAGGTAAGATATCTATAATTGAAATGCAAAGTACGGATTTTTTTAGAATTTCATTAATGATTATTTATGTTTTTAAAGTGTTGATAATCATTATTTTAGATATTTGTATAATGTTAAAGTAATGATTTTTTTTAGAATTTTTTTAAAAAACTGTCTTTCATAAAAAGGTGTCTTCCTGTATAACTTGCAGTAAAACAAGTACGAGCAGTAGGAATTTATTTATAAACCCTAAAAACCATCTCGATATGAATTATGATTATCCAAGCATTGCCCTCCAAGGAATTGAAGGATTAATTTTTGTCAGACCAGATGAAATTCTTTATGCGACTGCAGATGGAAATTATACGATCGTTCACCTTTCTAAAAAGAGACAATCCAAAGTACTTCGACAACTTAAAGAAGTAGAAATTTTACTTCCTCATGAATCATTTACTCGGATTCATCGCTCGCATGTGATTAACCTAGAACACGTTATTCGACTTGGAAATAAGGAAACGGTTATGATGACTGATGGAGTAGAATTAGCATTGGCTCGAGATCGAAAAGCAGAATTCATTGAAAAATTTACTCGAATATAAAAACGCACTCATAACCTCAAGATCATTTTTTTAACTCCTAAATCATTCATTTATCATGAAGAAATTTATTTTTTTCTTTTCAGCATTAGTTGCTATTTCTATTTTTTATTCTTGCAAAGATGAAGAACCATGTGCTACCTACGAGGCAGATATTAAATCTATCGTAGATAAAAGTTGCGCCTATTCAGGTTGTCATAGTGGTGCAGATGCTGGAATGTGGGTTCCTGCCGACGAAGCCGATTATACTAATTATGATGGGCTTTTGAATTCTTTAGATAATGGAAGTTTTGCTTTGGAAGTAATTGATTCTTTGACAATGCCTCCATTTTATGTTCAAGATCCACATCCAAAAGAACTTTCTCAATCAGAGTTAGATATCATTGATTGTTGGATTAAGGATGGGTATCCGAAAAATTAATTAGTGATTAGTACACGCCTTTTTTTAATAGTACATGCTTAGGGTTTTGATTCTGAATTAAGATTTTGAGCATGTGCTAAAGCTAAATTATCACAATTATTATTTTAATTATTCCTCCCAATTTTTATTAAAAAAATTACGCAGATATAAAATTACTCATAACTCAAAAAACTATTTTTTTATCAATATTCAGAGCCATTGCTCATAACAGGATACATTTATTTTTTAAACCTCCAAATATTCAATTATGAAAAAAAATCTTTTTAGATTATCAGCCCTTCAATTTTTATTTTTTGCTTTCGGAGCAATGTTATTTATTACTAGTTGTCAAAAAGCTAGCTTACAAGAAACTACAAATGAGCAGTCAGTTGAAATTACAACTGTTGACTTTTTAACCGTCCAAAAAACCATTCTCGAATACGTTTTTAGAATAGAAACTAAAGACTTAACGGATGCACAAATTGACGAAAATTACAACGAATTGATCAAAACAATTCCAATTGATGAACAAGAAGCTTTGGTGAAAATAGTCGAAGAAGCTTTGATCAAACAACTTGAGATTCCAGCCAGCGCTGGTATTCGATCCTCTTCAGAAACCTTATCTAATGGTATTGCACAAGATGATTTTGGACGAAGTGTTTTCACCGTGGGGAATAAAGTTTACGTTGGTGCGCCAGGAGAACAAAAAGTTTTTGAGTATAAAAAAACAGGTGGTTCTTACTCCTTAGTAGGAGAAATCACTCCTACTGGAATGTCTGATGATTTTGGATATCATGTATCTGTAAGTGGAAGTTGGATGGCAGTAAGTGCACCTGATTTTGGACAACCTTTTGGCAGACCCGGGCAAGTGTTTTTGTTCAAAAAACAAGGTAATAGCTGGGTGCAAAAAGATGTTTTGAATGGTCCTGCTGGCGAGGTTAATTTCGGTGGAGATGGTTTAGTCTTACAAGGTACAACACTTGCGACGGTGAGTAGAGGAACAGGTTTTCCTTCTCCAGGAGGAACTATTAGCGTCTATAAAAAAAGTGGAAATAACTGGACATTAGATGGAAGTATTTTTAGACCAACTTTTGATTGGTTGGCAATTGATATGAATGAATCTGGAACTCGAATAGCTGGAACTGGATTTGTCGGAAATTTTGCTGGAAATGTTAGAGCTTCTATCTTTGTAAAAAGTGGATCTGACTGGGTTTTGGAAGATGATGTTTTTGTTACATCACCTGTTCCATTTGGAGTTGCTTTGCCTAGAGATATAGCTATTGATGGAAATCAGATGGTATTGACAGCATTGATTCCAGGCTCTACTCATTGGGTTTTTAATAACAATGGAGGAGACTGGGAACTTGAACAAGAACTTAATCATCCAGCAGGTTTACCATTTACGAATCGTTGGGCAGATATGCATGGAGGAAAAATTGTAATCGGTGCAGCCTCAGGAAATAATTTTTTACCAGATGCAGTTCATGTTTTTGAACAATCAGGTGGAACTTGGGATTATACAGAATCTTTGTCAGGAGATGGAGACGATGCAATAATGTGGAGTGTTGCCATTAGTGGAAATACTATTGTAGCTGGATTACCAGGTACAGGTTTTCCTCCGACTGTTGCTTCAGGTAAAGTAGTTGTCTTTGACTAATAATGTCCATTGAAAATTTTTATAGGCGATAACTTTTAGTTGTCGCCTATAAAAAATTTTCGAAAATGATTTTTTTAATCAAAGTAAATAATTCCTAAGTTCCTCTAAATCTTGAATCTCCAAAACATTCCCAAAAGGTAACCCTTCCTGTACCTCATTATTTCGATTTAACCAAACACTATCCAATCCAAAATTACTTGCTCCTGAAACATCCCATTGATTAGAAGAAAAAAATAAGACTTCATTTTTGGAAACTTCCAATTTATCCAAAACCATTTGGTAAACTTCTTTTCGAGGTTTATAAATTCCAAGATCATCAACTGAAAAAATATGATCAACTATATTTTCGATTCCTGTTTTTTGAACTCCATTTTCTAACATTGACCTTGTTCCATTTGATAAAATACAAATCGTTTTTTCTTGGAACAAATCCAAAGCTTCACGCACTCCATCAATCAAATTTGGACGATCATAAATAGGCAAAAGCAAATCAAAAATTCGAGGATTTTTAAGTTGATTGACTCGCATGCTGTAATCTAGTGCTTCCTTGGTCACTTGCGAAAAAGGAGCATATTTATTCATCTGATTTCGCAACCAAGTATATTCAAGTTGTTTTTTTCGCCAAATGGAAAGAAGATTTTCTGTTTTATCTTTTGCGATATTTTGAAGTTCGGCGTCTATCTCACTCGTCTTAAACAGCGTTCCAAATGCGTCAAAAACCAAA
>JBGCCY010000105.1:0-3505 GCA_045104975.1 Saprospiraceae bacterium | reverse complement strand
TCTTGAATCTCCAAAACATTCCCAAAAGGTAACCCTTCCTGTACCTCATTATTTCGATTTAACCAAACACTATCCAATCCAAAATTACTTGCTCCTGAAACATCACATTGATTAGAAGAAAAAAATAAAACGTCATTTTTGGAAATATTCAATTTGTCCAAAACCATTTGATAAACTTCCTTTCGAGGTTTGTAGATTCCAAGATCATCAACTGAAAAAATATGATGAATGATTTTTTCAATTCCTGTTTTCTGAACGCCATTTTCTAACATTGACCTTGTTCCATTTGATAAAATACAAATCGTTTTTTCTTGAAGAGAATCCAAAGCTTCTCGAACCCCATCAATCAAATTTGGACTATCGTAAATAGGTAGAAGCAATTCAAAAATTCTAGAATTTTTTAAATCATTTACTAGCATGCTGTAATCTAATGCTTCTTTAGTCACTTGAGAAAAGGGAACATATTTATTCATCTGATTTCGCAACTAGGTATATTCTAATTGTTTTTTTCTCCAAATAGAAAGAAGATTTTCGGTTTTATCTTTTGCAATATTTTGAAGTTCTGGATCTATTTCACTCGTTTTAAATAGCGTTCCAAATGCATCAAAAACTAAAATGGATTTCGAAGAGATATTTTCTTTTGTCATAAGTGTTAGCATTTGTTTCTAAAGGAAAAGTAAACTTAAAACAATCAAATGTTTTTCTCTAAAATAAAAAATGATGCTGGTATTTTATGTTTATAATAAATAAGACAAGAATTTTTTCCCAAATGTTTTCCAATTTCACCTACGAAAACTCCCATTTCAACGACCTTTTTTGTTCTCCTTGTTTTTCCCACCTACATTTGAAATATCATTTTCAAAATCAAAAAAAATCGAATTATGAAAAACAAGATTGGTTTATTATTATTGATTGTATTCCTTTTTCAAGGATGTATTATTCATTCTCTTTATCCATTATACACCGCTGAGACAATTATTTTGGATGAAAATATCGAAGGCTTTTGGGCTGTCCCTTCTTCAAAAAAAAATGCAGATTGTCCAGAAGGACTCTTATTTGAAAAGGCAAAAGACAAAAATTTTTATTACTTAACCACTTGTGAGGATGGAGTCTCTTCGCAGTTCGAAACTCATTTGGTGAAGATTGGAAAATACACTTATCTTGACATGTATCCTGAACGAGATCATCCTCGTGAAAAAGGAAAAGACAATAAGGTTGGTCTTGCTGATTTCCATTTAATTGCGACACATTCTTTTGCAAGAGTTACTGTGAATGAAAGTAAACTTACGATGGAATCATTCAAAACCGAATGGTTGGAAGATTTATTTAAACAAAGAAAAATTCGAATTAAACATGAAGTAATCAAGGATGATGAAATTTTATTAACCGCTTCCTCTAAAGATTTACAGAAGTTTGTTTTAAAATATGAGGAGGAGGAAAAAGCATATGAAGACGAGGATGAATACATCAAAAAAACGACTAAAAATTAAATGTCGAACGTAAATTATAACAATACATATGCAAAAAAAATAATTCAAAACAGGGTGGTGCAACACACCCTGTTTTGGTCGTTATCATTCTTTGTTTTGCTTAATGTTTTTGCTTACGGAGATCATTTGGGAAAGACCGATTATATCTACGCGATCCTCTTTCACATTCCTTTAATCTTGGTTGTTTATTTTAATTTACGTTTTCTTCTACCAAATTTTTTATCCAAAAAAAAATATGGGACCTACTTTATTTTGATTGTTCCGACCCTTTCGATGATTGCATGGTTTTCACAATTTATGTTTGAGAATTTAGTGGATTATATTTTCCCTGGATACTTTTTTATTTCTTATTTCGAATTTCAAGATTATGTACTTTTTACCCTGATTTATCTTTTTGTAAGTACATTGTTAAAAATGTCAAAAGGTTGGTTTGAATTGATGGAAGCTCAACGGCAATTGAACGAACTAAAAGAAGAGAATTTGATGACGGAATTGATGGCTTTAAAAAGTCAAATCAATCCTCATTTTCTATTTAATAGTTTAAATAGTATTTACTCCTTATCACTTGATAATGAGGAAATTACGCCAAAAATAATTTTAAAACTATCGGAACTACTTCGCTTCATGTTATACGAAACTAGTGAAGGAAAAGTAAGTTTGGAAAAAGAAGTTTATCACCTTGGAAATTATATAGATTTACAAAGAATACGGGTGAGTGAGCAAGCGGAAATTAAATTTGAACAAACAAGAGATTATGATGATTTCAAGATTGCTCCATTGTTACTTTTACCTTTGGTAGAGAATGGTTTTAAACATGGAATAAAAGGTGATGTGGAAAATGCATTTATTCATGTTTTTTCAACAATAGAAAATGGCACTTACGTTTTTTCTGTAAAAAATAACAAAGGGATTGTAGATGAAATAACGGATGATAAATTTAAAGGAATTGGATTGAAAAATGTAAAAAGAAGACTTGCCCTAATTTACCCTGAAAGGCATGATTTGAAAATTGAAGAAGATGAAGAAACATGTTTTATAACACTAAAAATACAACTTAGATGAGTATCCGTTGCATGATTGTGGATGACGAACCGCTTTCACAAAGAGTGATTCAGAGATATTTAAATGATGTTCCTTTCTTAGAATTGGTCGCAACATGTAGTCATGCTTTAGAAGCAATGGAAGTTTTAAAAAAAGAGAGTATTCAACTCATTTTTTTAGATATTAATATGCCACGTCTCTCAGGAATTAATTTTGTAAAAACACTTTCCAATCCTCCGCTAATTATTTTCACGACTGCTTATCCTGAATATGCGGTAGAAGGGTTTGAATTAGAAGCCGTTGATTATTTACTAAAACCATTTTCTTTCGAGCGACTTTTAAAAGCAACTTACAAAGCTCAAAAATTAATCGAAACTGAAAATACTTCTAAAAATATTTCTGCCCCCAACCATTTTGTTTTCAAATCCGATAAGAAATTATATAAACTTGATTTTGAGGAAGTGTTATATTTTCAAGCCTATGGCGATTATGTGAAAATTTTCACCTCAAAAAAATTGTATGTGACGAAAGAACGATTGACGAATATTGAAAAAGAACTGCCTAAAAATATGTTCTTCAAAATTCATCGTTCCTATATCATCGCATTAAATGCTGTAGAATACGTTGAAGGAAATCAAGTGAAAATTGCGGAAGAATTATTGCCAATCAGCCAAACCTTTCGAGAAGAGTTAGTGTCTAGAATAAAAGGGTGACAACTTTTTTAACATTAAAAGAGACTAATGCATTACTTTAACACATCTTAACAATCAATTTTAACTTATTGAAAAAGATATTGAGCGAGGTTTTTGTTATTTTTACAATTCTTTGACAAAGACCTATTTTAGTAAATTACTTAAAACAACTTAAGGTTATGAAAAATTTAAACAACCTCCTCGTATTTCTTATGGTGCTATTTTTCTTTACTTCTTGTAAAAAAGATAAAATTGATATTAGCTATGAAAGATATACAGCAG
>JBGCCY010000104.1:0-4272 GCA_045104975.1 Saprospiraceae bacterium | reverse complement strand
GCAGTTATGAAGCTTAAAATAAGCGAAAAAGAGGTGCATAGAGATTGAAAAACAGTCTTTAGCCGCTTGATTAACTCGGCAATTCCAAGAATAGAGATACTTCTCCTAAGATTAAAACAAGTAAAAATAATAGCGAACTCACCATTGACCTTTTTCATTGTTTTGAGGAGCGTATAATCAAATCCCCATTGTCTTTTGATAATACCAAATTGGTGTTCGACCGTCGCTTGTCTCTTTTGATATAATTCTTTGTTGAGTTTATAGCGTTCGGTATTTTCTTCGATGTAAGGTTCAGATTCTGATCGTTCGATGAATCGACCTTTATTTTGTTTAAGGGGAGATCCGACGCAATCTATTTTGTGGGGACATTTGCCACAGATAGAATGGGAACAGATGAATCGCTGGAATTTATATTCTGCTCGATGCTGGCTGTATGCTTTTTTAGTATACCAAGTTCCGTTAGTTTTTAAAGGTTGATTTTCGGGACAACGGTATTCGTTTTTGTCTTCATCGAAGTAAAAATTATTTTTAGCAAATGCTTTGTTTTTTTTATTGCTTAATCTTTTTTTGACAGCAACAATAGTGGTAATATCATTTTCAGCACAAGCTTTTAATTCGCTTCCAATATCAAAACCTTTGTCAGCTAAGACAGTCAGTTTTTCGTCTTTCTTTTTTTGTAACACTACTCTTGCATCTGCTGCAACTTCAGATAATTGGTAAGTGTCAAGTTGGTTGGCAACTTTAAAGTTAGTGATTAGTTTGTTTTTTAGATCGGCAGCAGTAATGATATTATAGCCAACTTGCACTACATTCATTCGTTTTGGAAGTGCTCTAGCATCGGGGTCAATTGCGCTGAATTGGGTATGTCCTTCTTCTCGAGCAGCTTTTACTTTTTGTTCAAGGTCGTCGTATTTGGTTTTTCTTTTTTGGAGATGATCGAGTTTTTTGGAAATTTCAATTCTTTGTTCAAGTTCGATTTCAGTTTCTTTTTCCACTAAATCCAAGTGATCCATTTCATCAAGATACTGTTGTGTTTTCTTTTCGATGTGGTCAAGGTGTTGTTTTACCTTTTTTTCATTGTAGTTGTTTTTAGTACTGTTTTGTCCTTGAAATTTGGAACCGTCGATAGCAACTGTTTCAGTATCAAAAAGATCTTGTTTCAACAAGAACTGATTAAAAATGGTAAAGACTTTTTTCAATGCTTTAGGATTATCTTTTCGAAAATTAGCAATGGTTTTATAACTGGGTCGGCAACCTTTGATTAACCAAATGGCTTCGAGGTTGGTGATGGTTTCTCGTTGGAGTCTTCGCGAGGATCGGACACGATTAGAATATCCGTAATAATATAATTTGAGTAAGTCGGCGGCATGAAAAGCAGGTGCACCGTTTTTGATTTGTCCTTTGATGATGAAGCCGATTTCTTTTAAGTCTAGTAGGTCGACAAATACATCGATGACTCTGACGATACTGTTTTTGCTGATTGCTGAATCCAGCGACATCATCTGAAGTTGGTTGCGATCTTGGTGAGTTTTGAGCATCTGAGGTGTTTTTTGATACTCTTAAAGATACGAAATTTTTATTTTGTAAATGTATTGTTAGAAAGGTTTTTTCACAGTTTGACGGTCTCGGCTAAACGCAGTATGGGCGCATAGCCCATATTGCCGTTTTAGCTTTTGTTCTCAGCTGGCTTTTTCTTTTTACTCAACATATATATCCATGGAGGAAGACAGGATTTATAATGTTCCCAAGTGCCAGGTCTGTCTTCAAAGGAAGAACCTATCTCTTCTTTATAGTTAACTATTTCAAATCCTCTACTTATTAATCCATTAACTATTGTTGACATCGTGTGTCTATATTCCTGAGGACTTTCTATTTTAACTTCTTTATTCTTAGAATTTGTGAAATTCCAATTTGAATCAATTGTTTCTATAGGATAGCCGTCTTTATATGGTTGCCAAATTGGATAACCTCTACCTTTCCATAATTCTTCTATTTTCCATTCTTTCTCCCAGCAACCATTTTTCCATGAACCATGAACATACGGATTATGAAACATAATATCATAAAGTCCATTTGGTTTTAAAATTCTACTAACTTCATCGAATACTTTTTCTACACTTGGAATATAATTAATTGAATATGGTTGATATACAATATCAAACTCTTCATCTTTACAAAATGACAAATCTCTCATATCTGATTTTACAATTCTTATTTCTTGCTGATATTTTTGAGATACTAATTTATCCTTTTCAAGCTGTTCTTCACTAAAATCAACTACTGTCACATTTCCACCCAACAAAGCAAAGGCAATACTTTGTTGTCCACCGCCAGATGCCAAGCATAGAATATTTTTACCTTCAAAATTATCCTTGTAAAAACCATTTCTATTAATATACTCTTTAGCTTTTTCTGGAGTTAATTCGAGTTTAGGTTGTGAGCAGAGAACTCCATTCCGAGCTAATTCATCCCACTTTTTTTCATTTTCTTTGCTCATATTACTTTTTTTTCTGCTTGCTGAGAACGCTCTGGCTAAATGGCGTAGCGGCGCATAGCCGCTATGAACATTTTAGCCTTTGTTAGCAACTGCCTTTAATTTATTGAAAAATTAAATTCAATCATCTTTATTAATTTCATTTTTAATATTTTGAAGAGCCTCTTTGTAATAAGAAAGATTTCCATCATTGTTTTTAATTGCTATATCTAACGCTTTTTGATAATTTTCAACCGAAGCTTCCATATCTCCATTTATTTTCAAAGCCTCTCCATAACTATGATATACATTAGGTGAATTGGAAAAAAGTAAAGTATTTGATTTTAAAATGCATAAAGCAATTTTGGTATTTTTTAAATCCATCAGATATTCATATCCCAACGTATTGATATCCCATTCTCCAAAAAGTCTGGCATCAACAAAATTTGAAATACTCATATGAATGTTGTTTTCTGATTCGCCTTTTTTGTATTGATCAAGATGTTTATTTAGTTCTTTATGTAAGTATATATATTTCAAGTTTGGATTTTCTTTGCGACTCTGCTGCACTTTGAGCTAAGTTCAAAACTTTATCAAAGGTCTCCTCTTTTTTTGTTATAATTTCAGGTATGACACCTACTCCTTCCCAGCTAGTATTAGTAATTGGATTGATTGCTTTACCAGTAGGTATAAAAACTGCTAGGTTTTCGTTGATTCCTCTTGTTCCACCTGGATTGGCTCCACCTCCAGATGTTTGTCCAATTATTGTAGCTCTTTTCTGGGTTTGCATATTGTAGGAAAATTCTTCTGCACCAGAGAAAGTTTCTTCACTTATCATTACATATAATGGTACATCGTTCATTTTTTTTCCGCCTACTTCCTTTAAAGTCCAATATTCTTCTTTTCGATCTCCTTCTCGATAATAAAGACTGTTTAGGTGAATTATATCATTAAAGAAATAGCTGCATAGATACTGCACCATAGAAGGATCCCCTCCGCCATTTTTACTTAAATCAATGATTACTGCGTCTGCCTGAGACAACAATTTCATGTAAGCATCAGCAATTTCTTTAGCTCTGTCCATAGGTGAAAAACCTCTTAAATCTAGATATGCAACATTCCCTTCCAGTAACTTCAGTTCTTTAAAGCCATGATTATAGTTTCTGTAATTATTGATTTGATCCATTCTCTGTTCAGCTTTTCTTTCTAAGGTGTTTTTTGGAGCCTTATAAGATTTGTGAGCCATTATCCTCATATGCTTATCCTTGCTAACATTTTGAACTACCTCTGTTAGAGCTTTCGCAAATGATTCGTTGTCTTTATACTCGTCAAAACTTCCAGCTTCATATTGTTTGTAAATATGTTTGTTCGTTTTTTCGGCGACATCTGGATAAATATAGTAATCGCTTAATAGTTTTGTCAAATTTTCAATTACTTCTATTTTATACGCATCGGTCAAAGAAGATTTCTGCCCAAATAAAGTTTGTATTGACATTACAAACAGGATGATTAATAGATGTTTCATTTGTGTATTTTACTTTAATAATTGATTTTGTTTTGGTTGTTGCTAACGTCAGTTTGTGAAAAAACTCCCGTTAGCGATTTAGTTAATCGAAATATACGTCAAAAGTTTTATATCTCATTTATCAGAGTCTTTGTTTTTTTGAAAAGCAAAAGCCTTGTTATAACTAAAAAAAATAAAAGCAGTTATGAAGCTTAAAATAAGCGAAAAAGAGGTGCATAGAGATTGAAAAACAGTCTTTAGCCGCTTGATTAACTCGGCAATTCCAAGAATAGAG
>JBGCCY010000103.1:0-11644 GCA_045104975.1 Saprospiraceae bacterium | reverse complement strand
GAAATGCAATCCTGCAAAATCAGGATGATTAAAAATAATATCTCCAGCAACTGGCCCATCTACATGAACCAAATTAATTACCCCTGGAGGTAATCCTGCTGCTTCAAATATTTCCATAATTACCTGAGCAGAATAAATTTGTGTCTCTGCTGCTTTCCATACAATTGTATTTCCAAGCATCGCTGGAGCTGCACATAAATTACCTGCAATAGAAGTAAAGTTAAATGGAGAAATCGCAAACACAAATCCTTCCAACGGACGGTATTCCATTCGATTCCAAATCCCTGGAGCACTCTCTGGCTGCCCTAAATAAATGTCCGTCATAAACTGAACATTATATCTCAAGAAATCACAAAACTCAGCTACTGCATCAATCTCTGCTTGGTAAGCATTCTTAGATTGAGCCAACATCGTTGCAGCATTCATTTTTGCTCGAAATGGTCCAGACAATAAATCAGCTGCTTTCAAAAAGATCGCAGCTCTATCTTGCCAAGGCATGTTTTCCCAATCCTTTTTTGCTGCTAATGCTGCATTGATTGCTTTGGTTACATGAGTACCATCACCTTTAGAAAATGTTCCCAAGACATGATTAATTTCATGCGGCGGACGCATCTCCACTTTATTTTTAGTGTGTATCTTTTTACCTCCGATGTACATCGGAATGTTTACTTTTTTCGATTTTAAAGTTTTTAGCATCCGTTTCAATTCTTCCCTTTCAGGAGAACCGGGAGCATAATTTAAAACTGGTTCGTTTACCGCAATTGGTAATTCATAAATTGCATTTGACATAATTGTATACTTTTATTTGGTGGTCAAAAATTCGGTGCAAATGTATTAATTTTTTTGGGAATAAATTGTCTTGATTTAAAAGGATTCCAATCTATTTTTTATTGAAAAATATCGTTTACGAAAATCTATTTCAGGAAGTTTCTTATTTTAAAAAGAATTATATTTGCTTATTGAAAATTGGTTTTCATAAAACAAAAAAAGAGTTTTAAACATTTGAAAAAATTTAATCACATCAATAATCATTTCCAATTTTGGGTAATTCAAATTATCCTCTTCTTTAGTGTTTTTGCTTTTACTGGTTATAATGCAAAAGCAGAAATTCCAATTTCAACCTCTTCTCAAACTGAATTGGTCCTTTCTAAAAAAACTATTTCCAAAAAAGTTATTTCTTTAAAAAAAGCAATTTCACATTTAGCAACTGCTTTCGTTTTTGCAGAACAATTTAAATTTCTAAAAGTTGATTTGATTCTGCAACAACAACTTTTGATGGTAAAATTTAAAGCTGGTTTCCAAAAATTCATTTCTATTAAAAAGCTGGTTTTCTTTTTCCCTAAAAGAATTATTTCCTCCACTTCAGATCTAGATTTTCCAATCTTTTCTATTCAATAAATCTTCGAATTAGTATTTACTTTTTAAAACTTTTAACGCATTGTGGCAAGTTGCACGTGGTGGTCTGCTTTAGCTGACCTAAAAAATAAAGGAGCACAGCAACTTATAAAAGATATTTTAAACTTAGTCTTATAAAAAATAAAGGTTCTCAGACAATTCCTGTAACAGCCCCGAAGAGAGCGAAACAAATTAACCTACGGCGAAGCCGTAGGTATCAACTTAAATGATTCACCAAGCACCAACGGTGCGTAACATTTCCCCAAAAGATAAGTGTTTCGCACCGTTGGTGCTTAACCTATTTTTTTTAATTAAACCTCCTACGGCTTCGCCATAGGCTAATTTGTTTCGCCCTCTTCGGGGCTGTTACAGGAATTGTCTGAGAACCAAAATAAATTAAGAATAGAATTCGCTACGCTCATCTTTTTTAGGTCAGCTAAAGCAGACCACTACGTGTTCCTTGCCTCTTACAATTTTGAGATATGAAAAAATTGAAGAGAATTCTAAAACTTATTGCATTTATATGCTTGATAGTTTTAGCAGGTTTTGGCATTGGATTAAGTGGAGGTGTTCCTATTCCTCCTGCCAACAGAAAGAAAGATCCTGTGGAAGTGAATGATGAACAAGTGGATGAAAATCAGGAAGGAGCTGAACTGAAATAAAAAAAGCGATGTTGATTTTTTCAACATCGCTTTTAATTTTATTTCTAAAAAATTAAATCTTCGGATCAATCTCATCTGGAATAAATGGTGAAGCATCTCCCCCACCTTTTATAATCTCTCGAACGATCGTACTACTAATATGTGAGTACTCTGGTCGACTAATCAAAAAGATCGTTTCCAATCCATCTCCCACAATATCATTCAATTGAGAAATAGTTTTTTCATAATCAAAATCAGAAGCATTTCGAAGGCCTCTTATTAAATATCTTGCTCCTATTTTTTGGCAATAATGTGCCGTCAAATTTTGAAAAGAAGCCACTTCTACTTTTGGTTCATCTGCAAAAACTTTTTCTAACCATTCAAGTCTAGTTTCTAATGGGAATAAATATTTCTTTTGAGTATTTACTCCAACGGCAACTACAATTTTATCAAAAAGAGGTAAAGACCTTTTTACCAAATCAACATGACCAGTTGTAATTGGATCAAAAGAACCAGGGAAGACAGCGATTTTCATATTTGTATTATTTCGTTTTGTTTATTGTAAATCAAATTACCTATTCTCATTTTCATCACCAGAAAGCAAGCTAAATGAATCCAAAAATTTATCAATTTGCAAATTCAATCCTTTTTCTTTTAAAGAAATAACTTGAATAGAATAATATCTATTTTTCACTAAAAATGATTTCGTCTTGATCAAGGCTTTTCCCTCATTGTAATCTACTCGCCACAGTCGGCCTGGAAATTCATTCATTGTAATATCAGAAGAGTAACTCAATTCACCTTTCACACTTTCGACGGCAGTTTCAACTGTTGTCTTAAAAAAATCTTCTACCAATTCTGTACTATCTGAGTGAATCGAATATTTTGGATAATCGCAATAGCTCACCATGTAAACTAAGTTATCAGCATTTTTTTCAGTTGGTTGATGAAGGTAAGTGATGTAATTTAATTCGCCAATTTCGGTTTTGATGGGATTCTCTTTTTTGACCATTTCTCCAGGCGTGAGGACTTTAAATTTTCCATGAAAAGATTGGAAAACTTCCCAACTTGGTTGAATCATCGACATACTCAAAAAGGAAAACAGGAATAAAAGAGGAATAATTTTTCTCATAGTAAAATAAGTTAAGGGGATTTGTAATTTGGGGTTTTAAGAATCTTATTGAATATTGAAGTTACTAAGTTTTTAATAGTAATTCTTTCTCACTATCATGTATTATAATCACCATCCCATGGTTCTCCAAAAGCAATGGTATTGCTTGGTTGCAATTCAATCATTTCTGATTCTTTATTAGGAATTAAACCAAATAAAGATCCATCAATTTCAATTTGAAAGGGCTTAACTTCAATATTACAAAACTCAATTTCACCCAATTCTCCAACCATTTCTTCAAGCTTAGACCCCATGTCAAATTGAATAGAATCTGTTGTTCCAGCAAATTGATACTCTATACCTAGGAAATTTCCAACTTTATCAAAAAGGTAAATAACAATATATTCTCTTCTATACTTTTCCCAATTATCATCTTCGGGAATCCTATTGTTTTTAAAAACAAATGTTTGATCCCCCAAAAATTGATTCTCACCATTATACTTTCCAATATAATGAGTGTGATAATCTTCAATTCTTTCTACACGTATTTTTTCTGGAAACTTCACTCTATTTTTTTTACTCAAATGTAAATCTACCTCTTGAAACGATTACTTTTAAATTTTCGTTTGTTTTTTTTGTAAAATTGGGTTTGAGATTGAAAACTATTAACTTAGATTTTCATTTCCCTTAAAACAAATAATATGCGAAATAGATTACCCCAAGAAACAGTTTGATTTATAAAACTAAAATTTAGAACATCCACATCTTATCTTTTTATGAAATTTTTAATTCGCTTTACTTTGCTATTTTTTCTTTTTGCCATTGCAGGATGCGGAGATGAACCTGTGCAGGAAGAGGAGGATAATTTTGAATTACCCTCTGAAGAGGAAGATTTTGAGGAAGCTAGATTCAAATGGGGATACATTAATAAGGCTGGTCAAGTTGTCATTAAAGATCGATTTGATGATGCTCGAAATTTCCAAGAAGGTCTTGCTGTAATTAGAAAAAAAGGAAAATGGGGTTATATCAATAAAAAAGGAGAAGAAATAATTCCTGCTCAATTTAAGGCCGCTTGGTCATTCTCAGAAGGAGTCGCTAGAGTTTTGACATTTGATAAAAAGATGGGATTTATTGACCCTCAAGGTAAATTTGTTATTGAACCTAAATTTGATTTAGTAGAAGACTTTCATGAGAAATTAGCACGTTTTTTTGAGTTGGGTGCTTTTGGTTTTATCAATAAAAACGGAGAAAAAGTAATTCAACCAATTTATGATCAAGCATCCAATTTTAAAAATGGATTAGCCAAAGTCAAATACCTCGGAAAATATGGAATGATTAATAATCAAGGAAAAATTACCGTTCCTCAAAAATTCGAGCACCTCGGTTACTTTAAAAATGGAATTGCCAAAGCACGAAAAAATGGAAATTATGGTTTCATCAACTTAAAAGGGGAATGGATTATTAAACCCATTTTTGATAATGCAAGAGATTTTGAAAACGACCTTGCTCCTGTTTTTAAAGATGGGAAATATGGGTTAATTAATTTGCAAAATGATTTTATTGTAAACCTTCTTTATGATGAAATATGGTATGCTGGAAATAATCTTTGGGCAACAGTCAAAGATCAAAAATATAATTATATAAAAAAGGATGGGACAACTGTGATCGCCAAAGACTACGACATGCTTTATAGTTTTTCTGAAAAAAGAGCAGGTTATAATGAAGGATATTTATGGGGTTTTTTAGATGAGAAAGGAAATGCGATTACACCGGCTCATTTTGGTTTAGTTTGGGATTTCAAAGAAGGATTAGCTAGGGCTGCGTATCGAGATGGAATTGGTTTCATTAATCCAAATGGGGAATTAGTTTTAGAACCAATCTGGAAAGATGCGAGGGATTTTTCGGAAGGGTTAGCCAGAGTTCAGCTTTAAATAACAATACATTTACAATGAACGAATCTGTGAAATTTTTCATCTTAGATCTTCTGGAAGGAGAAGGAATTGATGCAGAATACGAAGAAAAAAAAGAGGAAAAACATAACCGTGGGGAGATTATTTGGAAGAGTACATTTGGCGAGACCTTTTCGATAAATCCAAATGACATCACAGTTACCTCAAGAAAAATAGCTTGGTTTCAAACAAGCGATCATCATAAATCTTTAGTCCGAATATTTGACTTAAATCATGATTTAGGTAGTATGCTTCATTCCGAATACAACTATAATCTAAATTGGATACCTAAATCAAACCATTTGGATTGGGGAATAATTCCAAATAAAATAGAATTCGTTGGAGACTATTTAATTTTTGTTTATAAAGAAAAACATCATCATTATCTTAGCTTAATAAATGAATTAGAATTTTCTTCTGCGATAGTAAATCCAAATCGAATTGCCTTAAAGAATAATATTTTCTTTTTTGAACCTTTTAGTTATGAAATAGATAAAAAAGATCGCATCTCTAGATTGAGTATTCCTGACCTAACAAAGCTTTCAGCTATTTCAAATGAAGAAGGATTAAGTTTAGGACTCGAATTTAAGTCAATACATCAGATTGATTTTACGAATAGTATTTTAACTACTTAAATAATCTTGACTTCTTTTTATTGTTAAAAAATAAAATCACATTTTCAATATGAAATTACTCCAAATTCTTTTTATCATTTTACTATTCACTTCATGCCAAGAAGAGAAAAAGTGCAAATATAAAATCAATCCAATTTTTACTTCCACCACCTCCAAAATCACCAATCACAGTTTCGATCATAAAGGAACTAAGGCTACCGAAAAAGCTACTTTCCCAAATGGAGTACAATTGGAATTATTTCAAACCATTTGTAATGCCTCTCAACAAGAATATCATTTTTATCTCAAAGGTGACTTTAGAAATCAAACGGAAGAGTTTTGGATTAACCAAGCGGCGGAACAATTTTTTAATATGGCAAGATCTGCCAAGGAAGTAGAAGGCGTTTCTGCATTTGGAGTTTTGATCCAAAATGACCCAAAAGTTTTCCCTTTAGGTGAAAAAGTAGGAATTCAAGATGGAATTTTTGTTAAAATTGATAATCTAGTGGGAATTGAAGAATCCCAGGTTATCGTCACAATTTCACAGGGAGCTGAATAAATTTTCAAAAAAAACATATTTTTTTTTATTCAATTCATCAAAGCATATTCGAAGAAAAATAAGGGGATAATTGACATAACTAATTGATAGATGGAAAAGAATAAATTAAAAATAATCTTATTATGTTTTTTTACTTATGTGAAAAAAAGAAACATATTCAAAAAAATTACAATTTTTTAAAATTCGATTTTGATAGAAAATTTGATTTTTCTATCTTTACTAATACATTCCTACCTGACATATCTATTGTGTTACAAACGAGAAAACTAGGATAATAAAACATACTAATGAGCAAACTGACCTTTCCATTAATTATATCTTTGTTGGTCATTTGGCTGATAGTTGCGACATGGTGGTTTAATTCTAGATACAACCAATTAGATACTTTTGGAAATCCAAAATGTGAAATCCCGTTTACCGTTTCTGATGGAAATTTTCAAACAAAATCTGATAATTCTATTATTTTTGAATTATCAGATTGGGAACCAACCATCCCCATGCAAGCTCTTTCAAGCCTCAAAAGTGTAGCGCTTTATCTTGCAAATAATTCTGAGAAGAAATTAATATTGACTGGTCGTTTTGGGAAAAAGGAATTGAATGATTCTGATTTTCCAAATAATGGAATTGCTCGAGCTGAAGCCATAAAAAAAGAATTGGTTTCCTATGGTGCACCTGAAAATTTAATTGAAGTTCAAGCTGATTCTCTAGCTGAAATGAAATTGACATGTGGGAAAATAATGACAGGTATTGATTTTAATTTTGAAAAACAAAATGAAATCGCTCAAACCAAACCAGTAGCACCAGAAGAAGAAACAGAAGTAGATCTGAATAATAATAATAATAATAATAATAATACATCTGCAAACGAAGTAGAAACAATAAAAAAAGTTGAAACTACTTTTGAAGAGGATAAAACTAATATTATATTCTATCAAGAAAATTCTTTTAAACCTGAAGTCAACGAAGAAATAGATAGCTATTTCAAATCATTGGCTAAATATCTTAAAGAACACCCTAAAAATCGTCTCTTACTCGTCGGGCATACTGATAATGTTGGAGACAAAAGCAAACATTTTAACTTTGGAAAATATCGCGCTAGAAAATTGCGAGATGTTCTTTTGGATTATAAAATCGAAAAACGAAGAATTAAAACAGATTCAGAAGGTTCTTCCAAACCGCTTGGATCAAACAAAACTTCGGAGGGTCGAAACCAAAATAGAAGAGTAGAAATTTCAATCATAAAAAGGTAGATAAACTATTGATTATCAGTATTTTATGGTTACTTTGCAACTAAAGTTATTATGAACTCAATTTGATTATTATGAGTACCATTGCAATTTATGTTTTTTGTTTTATGCTAGTCTCAAGTATCCTTGGATTTCTTTCGGCTTGGGCTTGGAAACACCCTGAAGTTAGTGAATTAGGTGCTAATCTTGATGTAGTCCAAAAAGAGCTACAACAAGTAAAAAGCCACCATGGCAGCCTACAAACTCATGTTAATCAATTGGAAAAAGAAAAACAAAAATTGGTTTACGAAAATGAGCGATTGACTTTGAAACTGAGTATGCTTTTAGGGAAATCTAAAACAGGAAATAATCAAAAATCATTTATAGAGAAAGATGGATATGTAGATACATCCAATTTGGATCAAAAAATAAATGACCTCAATGCTCAAATTGATAAACTCAATTCCGAGATCGATGTCATCAAAAGAGAAAGCCTAGAATGGCAAGTTCAATATTCTGAAATATTAAAAGAGAAAGAAGATCTTGCTGTAGAATTAAATGGCAAAAGAAACATAAAGACTTAAAGAATTTAAAGTAGAAGTAGTATCAGTAATTCTGAGACCCCGCTAAGTCATTGATCTTGTGGGGTTTCTTTTTTGTAGAAAACTGTTTAATGGGTATATCGAATATCGATATTAAAATTCCTAGATTTCATGTTCCAAAAAAAAGAAAAACCACCACTCTCCTCTTTTAATTTCTCTAAAATCCATCCGCTCAAAAATGGCTTCGCTCATAATGATGAACAATTTAACTATCCATTATTAGATTCACTAAAACTAGGCTTTAATTACGTCGAAGCAGATATTCATTTAATAAAAAATGAAATTTATGTCAGCCATCGTAAACCATTCTTTACAAAAAATAACAATACACTTACAAAATTATATTTAGAGCCTCTTTTCTATTTTTTTCAAAAGAATAATTCTATTATTTTTCAAAATCAGCACTCTCCTTTCAATTTAATTTTAGACATAAAAACCGATGCTGATCTGACTTATGAAGTTTTGAAGGAACAAATAAAACCTTTTCACTCCATGCTTTCTAGTTTAGAAAATCAAATAGAGAAAAAGGGTGCGGTAAAAATCCTATTAAGTGGGAATAGACCAGTAAATTCTCTGGTTTCTGAGCAGAAAAAGCAATTATTTTTGGATGGAAGGATTCCTGATTTAAAGAAAAATTATTCTGCTAACCTAGTCCCAATCATTAGTGAAAATTATTCTAAACTCTTTGGATATTCTTTTTTTTCAAAAATACCTTCAGAGAAAAAAATAAATAATTTTCGAAAAATAATTAAGGAAACTCACGCGCAAAACAAACTTTTCCGTCTATGGAATATCCCAGAAAATGAACACGTGTGGGCATTGTTATTAAAAAATGGATTAGACATTATTAGTACAGATCAAATCAATAAATTGAGTTCTTTTTTGAAAAAAAAATAAATCCAAGAATTGCAAAAACAAACCCATTTCCAAAATATTTTATTGCTCAATTTTGCCATGTTGTGCATCAGTACTTCAGGAGCATTAGGAAGATATATTGACTTGCCACCGCCTCTGACGATTTGGTGGAGGGCTCTTTTTGCATTATTTTTTTTAGGCATTTTTTGTCTTTGGAAAAAACTGTCCTTCCGATTTGACATCAAGAAATATGGATTTACCTTTTTCCTTTCAGGCTTTTTAATGACTGCTCATTGGGTTACCTACTTTTATGCATTACAATGGTCGAATGTTGCCATCGGAATGCTTTCCTTATTTACTTATCCTGTAATGACCGCTTTACTCGAACCTCTTATCTTAAAAACAAAATTTCAAAAACATCATCTTATTTTAGGAATCATTGTTTTGATAGGAGTTTCATTTTTAGCACCTGATTTGACTTTTGAAAATAAAATGACCCAAGGATTATTCCTGGGTTTAATTTCAGCACTCGCCTACTCGCTTCGAAATATCATGCTAAAAACCCAAGTCCAAAATTTCAATGGTTCCGTTTTGATGTTTTATCAGATGATGGTGATGCTTATTTTGCTTTTCCCTGTTTTATTTTTCTATGAGGAAAAAATTACGACGGATCAGTTGCCATTTATTTTATTCTTAGGATTGGTGACGACTGCGATTGGACATACTTTATTTCTCAATAGTTTTCGACATTTTTCAGTAAGTACAGCCAGTATTTTGAGTGGAATGCAGCCGATTTATGGAATTTTAATTGCTGTAATCTTTCTTTCAGAAATTCCTGCTTGGAGAAATTGGATTGGTGGATTTTTAATTATTTCCACCGTTATCTTAGAATCATTTTTTAATAAAAAATCAAGAAATGAGCAGAGTTGAATTTTCGAACATTTCATCAGTCTTATTTGTTGTTAATTATTATCTTTGCACCCGTTTTCAATAACCTTCAAATCAAAAAAATATGAATTTCGATATTATTGTAATTGGCTCCGGCCCTGGTGGATATCCTGCTGCAATTCGAGCAGCTCAATTAGGTAAAAAAGTAGCTATTGTAGAACGTGATGAATTAGGTGGTATTTGCCTGAACTGGGGATGTATTCCTACTAAAGCATTATTAAAAAGTGCTCAAGTTTTTGAATATATTTCTCATGCTGAAGATTATGGAATTAAAGTTACTGGTGCAAAAGCTGACTTTGGTGGAATGGTAGAAAGAAGTCGAGGAGTTGCTAATGGAATGAGTAACGGGATTAAATTTTTAATGAAAAAAAATAAAATCACAGTAATAGAAGGCTTCGGTAAATTAGCTAGAGGTAAAAAAGTAGAAGTGACTGACTCTGCAGGAAAAATGGAAACTTATACTGCTGACCATATTATTCTAGCGACAGGTGGACGAGCAAGATCATTACCAAATGTGGCAATCGACAATAAAAAGATAATTGGTTACCGAAAAGCAATGACGATGGATAAACAACCTAAAAAAATGGTTGTAATTGGAGCAGGTGCCATTGGGGCAGAATTCGCATATTTCTACAATGCTATCGGAACAGAAGTTACCATTGTTGAATACATGGCTCAAGGTTTGGTTCCTCGAGAAGATGCTGATATTTCTAAGGAATTAGGTAAAGTTTTCAAAAAGAAAGGAATCAAAGTTTTGGCTAACACAGCAGTTCAATCTGTAGATACCAAGGGTAAAGGTTGTAAAGTTGTCGTAAAAAACAACAAAACTGAGAAAGAAGAAACGATCGAATGTGATATCGTTTTATCAGCAGTTGGAGTTTCTCCAAATACTGAAAATATTGGTTTAGAATCTTTAGGTATAAAAACAGATCGAGGTTTGGTCTTAGTAGATGAATATTATAAAACTAATGTAGCAGGAATTTATGCCATTGGAGACATTGTTCCAGGAGCAGCATTAGCTCACGTAGCAACAGCTGAGGCGATCACTTGTGTAGAGAAAATTGCAGGTCATCACCCAGAACCAATCGATTATAACAATATTCCTTCTTGTACCTATTGTATTCCTGAAGTAGCATCAGTTGGTTATACTGAAGCTGCTGCAAAAGAAGCAGGTTATGAAATCAAAGTTGGTAAATTCCCATTTTCGGCATCTGGAAAAGCAAGTGCGGCTGGAGTAAAAGAGGGATTTGTAAAAGTAATTTTTGATGCAAAATACGGTGAATGGTTAGGTGCACATATGGTTGGCGCAAACGTAACTGAAATGATTGCAGAAGTAGTTGCTGCTAGAAAATTAGAAACTACAGGTCACGAAATAATTAAAACGATCCATCCTCACCCTACGATGAGTGAGGCTGTTATGGAAGCAGCTGCTGCTGCTTATGGAGAGGTTATTCACCTTTAGTAACAGCGTGAATGCATAATGTTGAACGGTTAATTCCACCAGTTGGAATTAACCGTTCTCTATTTAAAGATTGCCTTATAATAATCACTTTCCCTCTTCCTTAACCATTTTCTGCTATTCCAGAATTTATTGAGCAACTTAGCAGATAATTTCGGATATTGCGAGTTCAAAAAATTGGGATCAATCCTTTAACCATGAGAGTTTATTCTAAATGAAGTTGTATAGGCGACTGTAAAAAGTCTAATGCTCAACTTCAAGCAAATAAAATCTATTCACCTTTAA
>JBGCCY010000102.1:0-10876 GCA_045104975.1 Saprospiraceae bacterium | reverse complement strand
ACTTCGGTTAGAGCAGGTGGAGGGATAGAAGAAAATTCTATGGCTGGAATGCTATTGACTTTAACTGATGTGGATTTTTTAAATAATAGTACATCTGCTGCTCCGGGAAATGGAGGTGGTTTACATATCACAGGAGCAGGTAATTCTAATATTTCTGGAGGAGCTGTAAGTGGAAATATTGCTTCATCTGAAGGAGGTGGATTATGGAATGGAACCGGAACCATGACTATTGATAGTACAGATGTAAATTCAAATACAGCAAGTGGTGCAAGTGCCAATGAAGGTGGTGGTGGACTATTTAATGCAGGTGGAACCTTGGTGGTAATGAATGCAATTATTTCAAATAATATAGCTGACGGGGCTGCTGGATCAGGAGGAGGAATTCTAAATGATTTGGGAACATTGACTGTTTCAAATTCTACATTGAGTGGAAATACTTCTATCAGAGCAGGAGGAGGAATTGAAGAGAAATCTGCAGCAGGCAGTATCTTAACTTTAACTAATGTGAATTTTACGGATAATTCAACAGCTGCTGCTCCAGGAAATGGAGGTGGACTTCATATCACAGGTGCTGGAGATTCAAATATTTCTGGTGGTTTAGTTGATGGAAATACAGCATCATTAGAAGGCGGTGGATTATGGAATGGATCAGGAACAATGACCGTAGATGGAACTACGATTGACAATAATACAGCAAGTGGTACAAGTGCCAATGAAGGTGGTGGTGGACTATTTAATGCAGGTGGAACATTAATAGTAATGAATGCTACTATCTCAAATAATGTTGCTAATGGAGCAGCTGGATCGGGAGGCGGTATCTTAAATGATATGGGAACATTAACTGTTTCAAATTCTGAAATTAATGATAATACTTCCATGCGAGCAGGAGGAGGGATTGAAGATAATTCTCAAACAGGAGGTTTGTTGAATTTGACTGAAGTTAATTTGACTGATAATATGACAGGTGCTTCTCCAGGAAATGGAGGAGGTTTACACATTACCGGTCCTGGAGATTCAAATATTTCTGGAGGTACGACTAGTGGAAATGTTGCTGCTGCCGAAGGAGGTGGACTTTGGAACGGAAGTGGAATCATGACTGTCAATGGAGTAACTATAGAAAATAACATTGCTCAAGGTGTGGCTTCAGATAATGGAGGTGGAGGAGTTTTTAATAATGGTGGAACATTAAATATTGAAAATGCAACGACCATAAATAATAACCAAGCAACCGGAGCATCTGGATCAGGTGGTGGATTATTGAGTACTACAGGTATTGTAACCGTTGATGGTTCTTTTTTTACAGCAAATTCGGCCAACCGAGCTGGAGGTGCGATCGAGTTAATCGATGGGATTTTAATTTTTACTAATTCTGAAATGACCAATAACGATGTTAATGGTACAGCAGGAATGGCTGCTCCAGGAAACGGAGGTGGTTTGCACATTACAGGAATGACTGATACCATCACTATTTCAAATAGTTTGATTTCTGACAATGAAGCTGGAAGAGAAGGTGGTGGATTATGGAATCAATCTGGATCAGTAATGAGAGTTATGATGACTACCATTGATGGAAATAGTTCTTTTGGGAATAATGCAGATGATGGAGGTGCTGGTATCTTTAATAATGGAGGAACATTAGAAGTAATGTCATCTACTATTTCAAATAACACCGCAAATGGAACAGCTGGTTCAGGAGGTGGAATTCATAATATTACTTCTGGAGATGTAACCGTGATGGTAAGTACGATTTCTGGAAATATGGCAAACGGAACAGGAGGAGGAATTTATAACAATGGAAATTCTTTTGATTTAAATGCTACAACCATTGCTAATAATACTGCTACAACAATAGGTGGAGGAATTGATGGGATGACAAATGTATCTATAAAAAATACTATTGTTGCCTCTAACTCAGCTACTTCAGGAATGGATGTTTCTGGAATTTTGACTTCTAATGATTTTAATTTAGTAGGGAATGATGATTTGAATATTTTTTCAACTCAAGCAAATGACTTAGTAGGAGTGGATGCAATGATGGATGTCTTAGCAGATAATGGAGGAATGACTTTTACTCATAAATTATTAGTCGCTTCTCCAGCTTACAATGCAGGAGCAATTGCTGATTCATTTAACGATCAAATTGACCAAGCTGTTTTTGGGGGAACAAGAGATATCGGAGCTTATGAGTCGCAAGAGGTATTGACTTCTGTGGAAGATAATTTTATTACAGATAGTGGAATTGTTCTTTTTCCAAATCCTACAAATGGGCAATTCAACATTACTATTCCAGAATCTTTTGGAGAAGATATTCAAGTAACAATTTATGAATTAAGTTCAGGAAAAATGATTCAAAATTATTCAACAGGCAACGGGAATCATGCTAAAAGTTTCAACAATTTAAATAGTGGAATGTACAGCATTAAGTTAGTTTCTGAAAAAGGAATTGCTGTCCAAATGTTGACAGTAGCAAAATAAAAGTTTAGATTTGATATGAATGATTAAGGCCACTTACAATTATTGTAAGTGGCTTTTTTTTTTGGAATCTGTTTTTTTTAGAAAAAGGGCTAACCAAAAGGATGGTCAAAAATCAGTTGAATGAAGTGATTTTTATCATTTGTAAAGAACGATTTGTGTTGTTACTTGCATAAAAAAATCATGAAAATATTTTTAGCTATAGTTCTTCTAATTGCTATAATATTTTTTGTTGGAAAAATTAAATACAACGTTATATTTTCTAAAAATGTAAAAGCATTGTTTTTAAATGCTAAAGATATTTCGAATAAAACATTTTCTTATCAACAATTAGAAGGCTTGCCACCGCCTGTACAACGATATTTAAAGCATGTACTAAAAGAAGGTCAACCATTTATTAGTAGCGTGAGGTTAAAACATGATGGAGATTTTAAAATGGGCGTTGGAAAAGGTTGGACTAAAATATTCGGCGAACAATATTTTAGGACTAGCCCTCCAGGATTTATTTGGTTAGGAAAAACAACAGGTGTCGCAGCAAAAGATAGTTATGAAAATGGGAAAGGAAGTTTGGTGGTAACGATATTAAATATGATCAAAGTAGTTAACGGAACTGGAAAGACTTTCGATCAAGGAGAGTTATTGAGATGGCTAGGAGAGTCGATTTGGTTTCCTACTAATCTATTGCCGAGTGAAAAATTAAAATGGTTTCCGATTGATGACACATCTGCGAAATTGACTTTTACGCATAATGGCATTTCATTATTTTACATTATTTATTTTAATGAAAAAAATGAAATTGCAAGAATGGAATCAGATCGTTTTTTTGAAGGAGAAGTAATGAAGCGATGGGTAGGAGAGTGTTTTGATTATATCGAAGTAGACGGCATAAGAATACCTTCAAGAATAACAGCTACTTGGAAATTAGAAACTGGCGATCATACTTATGTAGATTTTGTCATTAAAAAGATAGAGTATAATACTCCTGTTCAATTTTAATTTAGGTAAGCAATAAATTCCTTTAACCCTTTTGTGGTAAGATATGGTTTAACTAAATTATTGACATACGTAATATATTTTTTTGCTAAACCTTGGTCATCAAAATTATCAGGATGAAGATTTAGAAAAAAGAAAGTCCTCATCGCTCCACTCAAATCCATTAGATAATTCAAATCATCTTGAGTCAATTCTTTTCTTAATATTTTTTGAGCTTGTAATGTTTGTAAAATTTTCAAATACCTCTTTTTCCTAAAAGCATTGCTTTCCTCCGCCTTCGAAAAAACAGCTTGGTAGCTTCGTCTTATCTCAACATAATCCACATAAAAAAATAAATACTTCATGGAAATTTTAAAGGTGGTCTTCGGAGCATCTAATATTCCATGAAATAGATTTTGGGGATTAAAAGATTTCATGATTTCATTCGTCTCAGTAATCATGTCATCATATAATTCAAGGATGAGATGATTCTTAGTCTTGAAGTGATAAGTGATATTGCCATAACTCTTATCAAGTGCCTTTGCGACTTCTCTTAAAGTTACATTCTTAACCCCCTTTTGGTTGAATAATTCCGTGGCAGTAATTTTTATTTTTTTTTTTGTTTTCATAATATTTTTAAATATAGTCCAAATGGACTAATTTTAAAATAGTTATTTAATATTTTTCAAAAATAATAATTGATGAGCAAAATATATAAAAACGAAAAAGCCAAAATTGAGATAATGAAACTCTACAATGAGAAATTAAAGAGTTTAAATATTGAGTATACAGAGATTGATGTTGACACTAAATTTGGAATGACGAGAGTAATCAAGACTGGTAATCCAAATGGAAAACCAATTGTCTTATTTCATGGATTTAGTGCAGGAGCACCTTTGACTTTGGAGGCAATTGTAGGAGTTAGAGATGAATATTGTTTGTATGCAGTTGATACGATTGGACAAGCGACTAAGAGTGCAGAAACTCAAATGAATATTAAAGATGATTCTTACGGGCTTTGGGCTGATGAAGTTATTGAAAAATTAAATCTTAATTCCGTAAATATAATTGGTATTTCTTATGGTGCATTTATTGTGCAAAAATTGATAACCCATAAACCAGGGAGGGTAGAGAAATGTATTTTTGTTGTTCCAAGTGGACTAGTCAATGGAAATATTTGGGAGTCGATTACAAAATTGACGATCCCTTTGCTGAAATTTAAAATGACAAAAAAGGATAAGCATCTTCAAGCATTTATAAAAAGCTTTGTTCCTGATGGGGATGATTTTTTGTTTAGATTACAAAAAGCATTGATGACAGGAATTTATTTGGATACCAAAGTACCTAAGCTGTTGACAAAAAAGAATGTTAAACATTTTGATAGCCCAGTTTACATTATAACTGTTTCAAACGACGTTTTTTTTCCAGGAGATAAAATGGCAAAGAGGAGTAAGATGCTTTTTAATAATTTGAAAGAATTTCATTTTTTGAAAAACTCAAAGCATATGCCAGGGAAGGAAACTTATGGAGAAATTCAAATGAAGGTGAAAGAATGGATTGGTTGAGATCGACTTTTATTAATGTGAAATATTTTTATAAATAAGTTCAATTTGCAGAGGAAATATGAATTGGAAATTTACCTGTGAATTAATATCAAAACTCTCATTACCACCGGAAATAACTTTTCCACAGGTACTCAATTATCTGAATCCTGAAAATAATTCATTTTATATTTTAGAGAATGAAAATGGATATATTCAATGCGCAGGTTCTAAATCGAATTGCACAATCGAGTTTCGAGAATATTTAAAAGATGGATTGTTCAAGCACTTTGTTTTTTTTGATCCTAATGGGGGATCAGAAAAAATGGATTATAAAATGTCTAATAGGCAGATAAGCAGAATGGAAAAACATTCCTTTAAGTTTTTAAAAGCTGCAAAATTGTTTTCCTGTTTTTATGAAAATAAGGATTGGCCAGAAGGTTTTGAATTAGAGGAAATTACTAAGGAGTTTAAATGACTCCTTCAAAAAAAGACGGTGACACAATTTTCAAATTGTGTCACCGTCCTTAATTTTTATAACCAAGATTAAAGTTAACTATCCTCTTTCAAACTAACTTTCATTCGATTATCATCAGGATTTCGATCAATCAATTTATTGATTGGATCAATTCCAGCCTTGGTAGGTTGCTCTTTTACTTTTACTTTAAAGTTCATTTCCTCTTGGTTGATTTTATGTTTTTGCAAATATAAAATCTTGTCTTTTCCATTTTCGTCTTCTCCATAAACTCCGATGTCAATCCAATCATTCACTTCGATTGGAGTTTCATTTCCAAGACTATCCGCTCGATATTTGATCGAAGAAATATCTATGTCAACGAGATATTCATCACCAGTTTTGGAATAAGTTGCTTTCGTTGCACGATTTTCAAATAAGGTAATCGTCTCAAACATATCCTTGATCAAATATTGTAAAGTATCAGGAGTTACTTCTCTAAAATAACCCAATAAATCTGCCGAAGTAATATATTGATCATCTCGATAAGCCCAATCTTTGATACATCGTTGTAACGCAACATTTACACTATCTTCAGAAATGTAATCTTGCAAAGCATACATGACCACAGCCCCTTTTCGATAATGAATATAGCCCTGCCGTTCAACTAATTCAAGTGGTTGTTCTTTTTTCTGTTCCCGTGAACGACCTCGCAGGTAACTGTTCATTTCAAATTTTAAAAACTTCTGCATCATTTCAGTTGGGTATGTTTCTTTCATCACCATCAGCGCAGAGTATTGAGCCATAGTTTCAGAAAGCATGGCATTCCCTTTTACATTCGCTTCTGTCACTTGATGTGCCCACCATTGGTGACCTACTTCATGAGCTGTAACATAAAATGGAAAATCAATATCATCCTCACCAATATCCAAAATGAATCCCATATCCTCAGAGAAAGGAACGGTATTAGGGAAGGACTGAGCGAATGAACGATACCTTGGGAACTCCATAATTCGCAATTGACGATACTGGTAAGGACTAAAGTTTTTGGAAAAATATCTCAAGGAGTTTTTCATTCCCTTCATCATTCTATCCAAGTTTAAGTCATGACCTTTGTGATAGTAAATTTCTAAATTTACTTTTTCCCCATTTTCACGAGTCCAAGTATCTTTCGCAATTTCATATTCAGCTGAAACGATTGAGAAGAATCCGAGAATTGGTTCGTCCATTTTATAGTGGTAAAATTTTCGTCCATCCTCTTCCCATTCTTTTTGTAAGTAGCCTGGAGCAATAGCAATTTGCTTAGCAGATGTACTCAAAATTACCTCCAAATTAAGTCGATCCGAATCATCGGTGATTAAATTTTGAGCCAATCCAATTGGATCATTTCTTTCTCTTTGTCTTTCTTTTTCAGGAAGGTCTTGTTCCTTTCGAGTATCATCATCTCCTAATTCTAATCCATCATTATAGCCTAAGGTTGGGAAATAGAAATTATTGAAAAACGTACCATTGTCTAATATTTCAGTATTAGAACCACTTTCCACAAAACCTTTGGTATCGAATTTTGTCACGAAATCCATTTGCAATGAATCACCTGGAGCGAGTGGTTTTTTTAACTCATAAATATAATATTTGTAGTTGTCGAATGCTTCTTTGATGGTAGCATCTGTTCCAAAATTCACGGTATTGGTTACGTTTTTATCAGAAGAATATTGAAGATGAATTTTGGAAATTGTCTCATCTGATTTATTTTTTAGTTGATATTTACCTCTTGCTTCGAAGTTTCTTTCTTTGGGATAAATATCAATTTCCAGATAGACATCAGTTATCTTAGGTTGAACAATATCCTGATATTTTTTTAATGTCTTTTCATAATCCGCTTGAGACTTTTCGACTTCTTTGGAATTAGAATATTCATTTTTAATATTGGTATTATAAAAAATATAACAACCTGAACCCATGAAAACCATGAGAGAAAATAAAGCAAAAGTCAATAATGGTTTAGTGAGTCGCAATTTACTTTTTCTCAATCTCATCATAAATCCTGTCTCTGCTCCACGAGTAGAAAACAATAAAGCAACGGCAAATAAGACTCCTGCAAAACCAAACCAATAAACATTGAACCAAGAGAAGGTAGGAACATAATGTCCATATCCATTCATATCTGAAAAGTTACCTAACCCAGTACTTCCAAACTGAAACATTCGATGTTCTATTCCCAACTGACCAAAGATCATCGTTGAAATAAAGAACAAAACAAAAACAGCATGTCCGACGAATTTGTGATTAGTCAAGGACTGGAATAGGAACCCTAAAAAAGTAAAAAGTAATAAGAAGGAAAGGGTATCGGAAAATAAAGTTTTGATATAAAGTCCAATTTGAAAATCTGTGTATCCACTCATCGCTTGAATGGCAATCGAAGTCAACATTAAGATTAGCAACAATGAAATAAACATATAAACCATGGCAAAGAATTTCCCAGCCAAGGTTACGAAGTTAGGGTAGGGAAGTGCATCATAAATTAAATTCATTTTTACATCACGTTCTTTCCAGATCAATTCTCCGGTGTACATGACAATGATGATGATAAAAAATAAATTAAAAGTTTGAATCAATTCCAACATGGAGTAGGTTGTTGGCAATCTGAATATGCCATAAACTTTCCCCCAGTTTTGTGCATTACTGAGCATGATTAAAATACCTGCCACCAGGATAGCGATAAAAGGAACTTGCTTGAAAATCCATTTAAAATAAAACCAAGACATCCCAAACATCTGTTTGACGTTGGTGGCTAATCCATCGTGTTGAGTCACTTGCGGAATGATGGTAGTCGAAGCAATTCGAGATGGTTCATTATTGGTTTTGGCTTCTGCTTTTTGCTTTTTACTTTTCTTGGATGTAGAAAAATCAAAAAAGACATAAGTTGCAATCAAGGAAAGTAAGCTTAATGCCATCCAAAGCAAACGATTGGATAGGAGTAATCCTTCTAATGGAATCACCTGTGAATTTTTTTCGGCAACAGTCCAATATTGGGTGACATGATTATGAGTACCAACCGCAAATGGATCCATCAAAGCTGCAGTGGCTTGATTATCTAAATCAGATAAGAACTGAGATGAAATGATATAAAAAACAAGTATCCCAATTCCTTGTGTGAACACCACCAACATTTTTTTACTCAATGCACCACCCATAAAAAAGATACCAGACATGATAAATAGATTAGGCAAAGCGATAGCAAAAAAAGGATGTAAATAATTCCATAAACTAAATGGTAATAATTTGTCAGGATCTACCCAAGGCGATAAATGACCTAAAGCCATTCCAAAAACAATTCCACTAAAAACAAAAAGAGCCGTTAGAAATGACCCTAAAAATCTACCAGTTAAATATTGGAATTTGGTGATTGGAGTGGTAAAAAATAAGGAAGATGTTTTGTGTTCATAATCTCGAATGATCGGTGTACCCATAATTCCTGCTGCTAAAAGTAAGCCTGGAATTGCGGTAACAATTAACATCATAAACGAAATATTATGAGGTGCATTTTCTTTAATTTGCCCTGCTGCACCTCCAATGGTTAATTGATCCCAAGCTGCTGCAAGGAATGGTAAAAAAAACATTATGGCAAAATATATATAAGTTGCTGGTCGCTTCCAGCGATATTTTAATTCAAATTTAAAAATTTCCCAAGTCATGATTTTTTGATTTTAGTTGAAGAAAAGTGGGGGACGTTTTACGTTTTACGTTTTACGTTTTTTGGGGAAGTCCAACGTAAAACGTCGAACGTTCAACGTCTAAACTACATTTGCTTTTTTTCCAAAAATCTCAGAGAAGTAAACATCTTCCAAGTCAGGTTCTACAACTGTGAATCCTTCACCTGGTTGCAGATCGCTAAATACATGAATGATTGGTTTCCCTGCACTTCTTCTTTCTGAAATGACATTGTGGGTGTTTTTATAATTTTCAATTTGGTCTTTGGTGATTTGTTTTCTCCAAATTCTACCTTTGATACTTTCTAGTGCATCTGATGGAGTTCCTGTCAATAAAACTTCTCCTTTGTTGATGACTGCCATATTAGTACACAACTCTTTGACATCTTCGACGATGTGAGTGGATAAAATCACGATCGTATTTTCTCCTAACTCACTCAACAAATTTAAAAAACGATTTCTTTCCGCAGGATCTAATCCAGCAGTTGGTTCATCGACAATAATTAATTTTGGACTAGCGAGCAAAGCTTGCGCAATTCCGAATCTTTGTTTCATCCCTCCAGAGTAACCTCCAAGATTTTTCTTTCGGTCATCCCAAAGATTAGTTTTCACTAACAATGCTTCTACAATTTCTTTTCGTTCTTTTGAATTAGTAATTCCTTTGAGTACTGCTAAGTGATCTAGTAAAACAGCTGCGGAAACTTTTGGATAGACTCCAAATTCTTGAGGCAAATATCCAAGCACTTTTCGGACTTCATGTTTTTGAGTGAGTACATTTAAATCACCTAACATGATACTTCCCGAATCAGGTTCTTGCAAAGTAGCAATCGTTCTCATCAACGTAGATTTACCAGCACCATTTGGTCCGAGTAAACCAAACATTCCGACGGGGATAGTGAGGGTGACATTTTTTGAAGCTTGAACTCCGTTTGGGTAAGTTTTCGAAAGGTTGGAGATTTGTAAATCCATTTTGTTTTCAGTTTTTTTGATAAATTAATTTGGAAGAAAAATAGGAGATATATATTTACTAAAGATTGTAAATATTTTTAATGTAAGGTAAAAAAAATGTTAGACACTTCGTTTTTCAAGACGAATGGAATGATTTGATAGAGGAATTGATAATAAGAATAGGGAAAGAACTAGAACTTTAAAATAACTTCTTGATTTAGTCTACCTCTTTTCCGATGAGCCAAAAACAAAGTGATTTCTTTTTCAATTTAGATTTAGGATGTCCTTTGTTTATTTTAAATGGATTTTGACTTGTTCGCTTATTCCAAATATTACTTTTTCTTCCTTTTTTGGTATCAAAGGTAATTCCTTCATTGCCAGCACCATTATCATCTTTGATCCATTCAAGAGTGAGTAAAACATCATGATCAATGATTAATTCAAAGGGGGGAAGATCTACGGTTAGAATTCCTCTTTTTTGTGGAGCATAGATGGTCAGGTTTTCTTTTAAAATGTTTTCACCGATCTTTCCATCTTTAAAATGATAAATATTTACTCTGAAAAGTAAGCTGTCGCCTTCCGCATGATTGAGTTTGAAATTTGCGCTTTTGAGGTAGGTTTCTTTTTTGATCTGGATAGTTGATCCTATTTCGCAACCTAATTGTGCATTCCCAAAACCTAAACTCAAACCACGATCTTTATTTTTTTTGCCAAATCGTTTTTCTTTACCTAGTCGAGTAGCGCTTAAATTAATTTCTTTGATTTCATGGATTTGTTGT
>JBGCCY010000101.1:0-30835 GCA_045104975.1 Saprospiraceae bacterium | reverse complement strand
ATTTTGTAAATGTTTTGTTGGAAAAAAAATACATGCCCATTGAATCTGAGTGAACAAATAAAATAACAATACTCCTACAAAAAATTGAATATGTGTTTTTTTCATAATTTTCTTTTTTTAAACCGCTGCGCTGACAGAGGACAGACTGACGAATGCTGTCTCCCTTTTATAATCGACAGTCTGTCTGCTGACCGATAGCGCAGCGACCAATCTGTCCTCTGTCAGCAAAACGGTCTCTTTCTATAAATTAGCAGTTGCATCTGGGAAAACTAAATAGAACATAATGTACGCCATCAACAATGTCAACAACAAATTAAACGTCTGACCAACCACGTATAAAATGAGTGGCTTCCCGCCTGAAAAATGATGTTTCAGTTCCGCAAAATTCGTAGACAAACCAATACTTACAAATGCTAAACAAAATAGCCACCCTCTTACATTTTTCGAAAGTCCGCCAATCACTCCTTGGTCAATTAAAGTGTAAGCATGATTATCTCCCAACGAAATATAAATTAACGTAAACAAAATCGATGCGCCAATAAATCCTAAAATGAATTTTGGAAACCGCTTCCATATTTCTGAGAAACCAACTTTTGCTTTTTCAGTTGATGAATCAGTATCTACTTTAGTCGTAAAATAAACCGCTACTCCAAAAGCAATAATTCCAATCAATACATTTTGAATCATCTTGATGGTCGCAGCAACGCTTAAAGCTTTATCTCCTAAAAATTCACCTGCCGCAACCACCGCTCCTGTCGCATCAATCGTTCCTCCAATCCAAGCTCCACCCAACACTTCTGGCATTCCTAATGCTTTAATTATCATAGGCAAAACAATCATCATCACCGAAGTAAAAGTCATCGACAAACCAATCGCTAAAGTCAATTCTTCCTTCTTCGCATTGCAAGCTGCTGCAGTCGCCACCGCTGCTGAAACACCACAAACAGACATGTCAGCGGAGATGACCATGTTCAATGTTTTGCTTTTTATTTTTAATACTTTTTGCCCAAACATATAGGTCGAAATTAAAACAATCGGAGTCACTATCCATGCTACAAAAATTCCCGGCAAGCCAATCGCTAAAACTTTGTTAAACAAAACTTCTGCGCCCAACAAAACTAAACCTGTTTTGATAAACCAGGAAGTTTGCAAGGCAGGTTTTGCCCATTCAGGCGTTCCAATCGTATTAGAAATGAGTAAGCCTAAAATAATTGCCCAAGCTGCATACCCAATTCCCATCGCTTTCATATTGGTTTGCGCTCCAAATAAATAAGCAATAATTGCAATCAAAAAAACGAAAGCAAATCCTTTGGCAAATGCAGATCGCTGTTTTCCTAGATAATAAATCCCAGGCAAAAAGAGCATACTTAAAATAATAAACCACAAAAGCATCCAACCTATTTTGAAAGGATTAGATGCTTTTGATTTTGTTCTAATTTTATCTGCTCGCTCTCGACTTTTGTACCATTGTTCGACAGCCGCTTCTGCTTCTATATTTAATTGGATATTTTCAAAATTACTTTTGCTTGCTTTCGCTTGAGCCTCTTCGGCTAGTGTTTTTTGTATTTTAGTTCTTTCGACTGCATTCGCTAACTTTATAATTAATTCCTTTTTTTCGGCTTCATCTTTTGAAGAGCTTTTATAAAAAGATTCTAGTGGATTAGCATTCCAACTAGAAGGTTTGGTTGTTAATTTTTTGAAAAATTTACCGACCGATCCTGATGAGCCTTTTATCTTTTGCTTAGAACGAAATGCATCATACCACTCAATAGTTTTGAAAGGAGCTTTTGTTCTTTCAGAATCTTGAATCGATTGATATTTTTCATGCTGGACAACATAATCTTCGGGAGCATTTCTAAAAAATAAAAATAGCCCAACCAATAAGACAAATCCACCGATCCAAATAGACCAATAATCTTCGTGAGAAATTAAAAAATGAGATTTTTTCATTTTGCTTCGTTTATTATTGCTAAAGATAGAAAACATTTGAAAATGTGGAAAACTAGCTTTTTCTCAAATTAAAAAAAGCTATCTATTTCGTACATTTGTAGTGATTTTATAAATCTAAAATTTGAATAAGACACATGAAACAATATCTCAATCTCCTTCAACACATCGTCGACAACGGAACGGACAAAAGTGATCGAACTGGAACTGGAACTCGAAGCGTTTTTGGATACCAAATGCGATTTGATTTACAAGAAGGTTTTCCGATGCTGACTACCAAAAAATTACATCTTCGCTCCATCATTCATGAGTTGCTTTGGTTTTTGGAAGGCGACACCAATGTGAAATATTTGAAAGAACATAAAGTTCGAATCTGGGATGAATGGGCAGATGAAAATGGTGACCTCGGGCCAGTTTATGGGAAGCAATGGAGAAGTTGGGAAACTCGCGATGGCGAAACCATTGACCAAATTGCAGAAGCGATTGATTTGATCAAAAATAATCCTGACTCCCGACGAATTATTATCAATGCTTGGAATGTGGGAGATTTGCCAAAAATGGCCTTGAGTCCATGTCATTGTTTATTTCAATTTTATGTGGCCAATGGAAAATTGAGTTGCCAATTATACCAACGATCAGCAGACACATTTTTAGGAGTACCTTTCAATATTGCTTCTTATGCTTTGTTGACGATGATGATGGCGCAAGTTTGTGGATTAGAGGCTGGTGATTTTGTCCATACGTTTGGTGATGTACATTTATACCAAAATCATTTGGAGCAAACTCAATTACAATTGACTCGCGAAACACGTTCCTTGCCGCAAATGAAAATAAATCCAAATGTTAAATCTATATTTGATTTTAAATACGAAGATTTTGAACTAACTAATTACGATCCGCATCCACATATTAAAGCTGCGGTTTCGATATAAATTTAGGAGTCGATTGTCAAGCTGGTCGAGAGCAAAGCGACCAGCCTGACAACTGACCACTAAGTATTTTTCCAAAAAAAATGACCAACAAAACAGATCAGGAACTGATAACTAGTTTGCAAAGCGGTGACGAATCTGCTATGGATATACTTTTCCATAGACATTATAGTTCTATCTGTAGATCAGTTTATCGGATTTTGAAAGACAGTAATTTGGCAGAAGATATTGCCCAAGAAGTCTTTTTAGGTCTTTGGAAAAAAAAGGAAAAACTAAATATTACAACTTCCGTACAAGCTTATCTTAAACGGGCTGCCGTCAACAAATCACTAAATTTCATTCGAGATCAAAAAGTGAAATTTGATGATGAAGAAAAAATGCCTGTTCTTTCCAACAACCAATCCACTACACTACAACAATTAGAGGCTGATGATTTGCAAAAATTAATCAATGATTCAATTGATCTTTTGCCTAAAAAATGCAGACTCGTTTTTACTTTGAGTCGATTTGAAGAAATGACTTATCAAGAAATTGCTAATGAATTAAATATTTCTACTAAAACGGTAGAAAATCAGATTTCAAAAGCACTTAAATTTCTTCGAAAGGCATTGAAACAAGACGAATAGCCAAATTCACGATCAATCAACTTTTTCCCTAAATCTTTGATTAATCTTCATTAAAATGTCAGCGGGCTTACTTTTGAGGAGTATTGAAGCGACATTTAGAAAAAAAAATCAAAAAACATAGGGGGCAAGTTTTAAATTAGTGTCAATTCAACTGTAAGCATTAATCAAAAGTCAAAATAGGACTAATAAATAGAGATGAAAGAGGAACAGTTAATCGAGTTAATTCATAAAAAATCAACTAATGCGCTGACATCTGATGAGCGGCAAATGTTGAATTCTTTATTGGAAAATAAAGAAAATCAACTATTCGCTCAACAAATTGAAGCAACTTGGGAAAAAAGTCTTGATTATAAACAAGACTTTACCCCTAATGTAGAGTTTGGTTTGAGTAAATTAAAAACTCGAATGAAAGAAGAAGTAACGACTTCTCCCAAAGTCGTTCCCCTCCAAAACAGGAGGTCTTGGTTGCGCATTGCCGCAGCTGCTGCTATTATAATTGTAGGTGGTTTATTTACTTTCAATCAATTAAATAGTGATTCGGGCTGGCAAAAAGTTGCCGTTACTGATTCTACTGGAAATTTAACTTTGGTAGATGGATCTAAGATCGCTATCAATTCAACAAGTGAATTAGATTATCCAGCTAAATTTTCCACAGAAGAAAGAAGAGTAAAATTAAACGGGGAAGCCTTTTTTGACATCGCAAAAAATCCTGAGAAACCTTTTATTATCGAATCAGGTGATTTAATCATTCGAGTTTTGGGGACTTCATTTAATGTTCGAAATTATGGAAATGAAGGGATGGCTGAAATTACCGTTCGATCAGGAAGAGTTGAAGTAAGCCATAAAAATGGTGGTTTTACTAAAATTTTAGAGGCCAACGATCAATTGACTTTTGATAAAAAGAGACGGAAAATTCGAGCTGTTTCAAAAGATGCTAACTTGAATGCCTTAGGATGGTGGAGTGGAAAATTGGTTTTTGACAATGAAAAAATGAGTAGAGTAAAACTTGCTATTGAAAGAACCTATAATATTGAATTAGATTTTACAAAAACTGAAATTTTAAACTGTCCATATACTATATCTAATGATGTAAAATCTGAAGGGTTGGAAATTTTATTAGAAGTATTAGAAACTGCTTTGGCATTGGAAAAAGTAAATAAAGTAAGTGATAAGAAATACCAACTCGTTGGTGGAAAATGTAATTTTTAAGTGAGAATCATAAATAGTTAATCCTAAGAATCACCCAATACCGTAATATTAGCCCCATCTTTACTCGTAAAGATGGGGCTTTTGTTTTCATACTTATTGATCATAAATGATGCGAAATTTCGCAATTTCAGCCTTCCCGTTAATCAAAAAAGCAATGCACTAAGTAATTTCACTTATCAAAATCTTCTTTGCTTAATTACCTGATTATCAGATAGTTATTTCACATTTTACATCCATTTTGAAAGAAAAAAATATATTTATTGTAAAAACAAACAAACAGTTGTTAGTTTTGAAACGTTAAGAAAATACATTCTTTATTTTATCATAATTTTTTCCAAAAAGTATAGATAGAAAGACTATCAATATATCCCCTCAAACAACCCAACAATAGAAAACACTTTTTTTTGTTTAATAAATCGGAATGAAATACTTTTTGCTCATCTTAAGTCTTTGCTTGATGTCCAATTGGGGCAAGGCTCAATCACCACTTGAAATTCGAGTAGATTTCGAAGTGGACCAATTGAGCATGGCAGATGCTTTGGTTCAGTTGGGAGAGAAAGCAGGAATTCCTATCTCATTCAGCAATAATATTTTACCAAAAGATAAAATCATTTCTCTTCAAATTTCGAATCAAAAAGTCAAAAATATATTAACCCAAATGCTCTCTGGAAGTGATGTCCAATTTAAAGCAATTGGGGCACAAGTTGTTCTTTTTTACAAAAAAAGAGCAAAACGATACTTCTCTCTTAATGGATATATCGAAGATGAAGAAACTGGAGAACGGTTAATTGCAGCCACAATTTGGGATAAACTCAGCGGAAGATGGGCAACCGCGAATGAATACGGATATTTTACGCTAAATCTTCCTGAAGGAAATGCAGAATTAATGGTTTCCTATACAGGATTTACTGCTTTAGAAAAAAAGATAAATTTATCAAAAAACAGCACTCAAAATTTTGGATTAAAATCGCATTTAACCCTTAAAGAAATTATAGTCACCCCTCTCACATTGCAAGGAATTAATGCCGCCGAACCTTTAAGTTCTCATCATTTGCAAGTAACTCAAATGAACAAATTACCTACTCTGGGAGGCGAAGTTGAATTATTTCGCTTGGTCGAATTAATGCCAGGTGTCCAATCTGGTTCTGATGGTATAGGTGGATTACATGTTAGAGGTGGTGGTGCTGATCAGAATTTGATTTTGATGGATGGAGTCCCTATTTATAATCCATCACATAGCCTTGGAATCTTTTCTGTTTTTAATTCCGAAGCGATTCAAAGTGTTACTTTTTCTAAGGGTGCTTTCCCTGCACGATATGGAGGAAGGTTATCATCAGTCATGGATGTTAGAACTCGGGAAGGCAATCAAAAAGAATGGTCAGGAAGTATAAAAGCTGGATTAGTGACTTCATCCGCAAGAATCGAAGGGCCAATCATTAAAGATAAAGCGTCCATTCTGATTACTGCAAGAAGAACTCTTTTAGATAAATTCATTCAAAATAGAACAGCTAAATCAAAAGCAGAGGATCAATATTTTTTAGATTTATATCGTGTTCCACTTCAAGGGTTTTCGAATTATAATTTTTATGATTTAAATGGGAAATTAAATTATTCTTTAAATACAAAAAACAAATTCTACTTCAGCTACTACAATGGTGGCGATAAATTTTTGGATGAAGACTTTATTCAAGACGCTCCATTTCGAGATTTTAAATATTCAGATAGAGAGGTTCAAAAATATAATTGGGGGAACCAAATAGGCGTTTTTCGATGGAATCATATTTTTGGCAATAACCTTTTTTTGAATACAACATTGACGCATAGTATTTTCCAATTTGATGTTCAACAAACTATCGAAATCGATGTCATTCCAAATGCTACGATCCCTCCTCTCAATCTTTTTGTAGGAGAGGCCTACTTCTCTAGATTGAAAGATTGGGGTGCAAAATTAGATTTTGATTATACAGCAAGAGGAAATCATCATATTCGTTTTGGAATCAATAGTACTTTACATAGTTTTCAACCAGGAGCTTTTGGAGCAGATGCACAAGTAGGTGGAACTCCATTTTTTGGTGTTAACATTGATTCCGTTCTAAATGTTTCTAGAATTGATGCTTACGAACATAATGCCTATATCGAAGATGAGTTTTTGATTGGAAAAAAAGTAACCATCAACATGGGACTTTTAGCTAATGCTTTTGCTGCTCCTGAAAAAACTTTTTTCAACCTACAACCTCGATTCTCGCTTAACTATATGATAACCAAACGATTGCGAATGCAAGCAGGAATTAGTAGGATGGTACAATCTCTACATTTAGTCACCGGTTCAGATGCTACTTTTCCAAATGATTTATGGCTTCCTTCATCGGAATTAGTTCCACCTCAAACGAGTTGGCAAAGTGTCTTGGGTATTCAAATCCAGCCTACCAAATCAATTGAAATAAGCATAGAAGGTTATTATAAAACCATGGATAATTTATCTGTTTATTTAGATAATTCTAGTTTGAGATCAGAATTATCCAATCCATTTAATTTCACCTTTCAACCGATAGATAATGAAAACTGGGAATCGCAAGTAACCAGAGGGAAAGGTTGGAATTATGGTTTAGAATTTCAAGTGAAAAAGAATATTGGAAAAACTACAGGTTGGTTGAGTTATACTTGGGCGTTTGCAGACAGAAAATTTGATGAAATAAATGGTGGTAATACATTCAATTATCGCTATGACCGAAGACATAATTTTCATATTGCCTTAAATCATCGTTTCGCACGATGGATTGACGCAAGCATCAATTGGACATACGGAACTGGTTTATCCACTTTGCTTCCGGTCAGCACAGTTACGATTGGAGGATTGACTTTAATTAATTATGAATATTCTCGCATGCCAGCAAATCATCGCTTAGATGCAGGAATCAACCTTTATTTCAAAACTTGGAAACTTGATCAAAAAATTTACTTGGGAGCTTATAATGTATACAATCGAGCTAATCCCCAATATTACAAAATAACATCTACCCCTGTGGAAGACTCTGATCCAGCAAACCCTGAATATAATTTTAGTTTTTATCAAGGAAGTTTTTTACCGTTTTTACCATCGGTTAGCTATTCGATTAGTTTTTAAAAACTGTCTTGAAAGTAACTTAAGAAAGGAAAGTACCTCTTAGAACAAGTTGGGTTCTATCATATTTTCGCTTTTTCCTTTCCTCGTCCTTAATTTCATTAAAGAAAACCACCCGCAGCGACAAAATGAAATGCCCCCAGAAAGTCGATTATTATTTGATTAATACTATTTTTTTGTATCTTTCCAACGAATAAGACTTAATATGAAAAATACACTACACATTTTTATCCTTTTAAATCTATTTCTACTTGTCACGACTTGTGAAAAGGAGGTTCAATTGAATATTGAAGAAGTCGATTCTAAATTGGCAATTTTGTGTGATTTCTCCCCAGATGAACCTTTTGTTCTCGAGTTATCCAAAAGTAAATCTATCAATTCAACTAAACTTGGTAATAATATCATCAATAATGCAGATATTCAAATATGTGTAAATAATGAAGTAATTGAAACCATATTACCATTGAATACTTCATCTGATGCTAACTCTAAGTATCAGTCAATTGTGGCTTTGCCTAAAATAAAACAAGTCTATACCTTGAAAGTAGAAGTAGATGGTTTAGAACCAATTACAGCTACAAGTTCAATTCCAGAAGCAATCGAAATTTCGCACTCTTCTATTGGTGAAATTAATTCTTTTCTAACTGATGATAATGAGACCATAAATTATGATGTTAGAGTAGCAGTACAATTGGAAGATCCAGCAGATGAGACTAATTATTATCAAGTATCGTTTTATCAAGAAATTTTGACATCGAAACCAACTGCTCAACAAAATGAAATATTAATTGTCCAAAATGATGGTTATTCATTAATAGATAATGACCTGACCAATAATTTTAATTTAATTGATGGAGGAGTCTTATTTAAAGATTTCACATTTAATGGAACAACCAAAGAGTTCGTTTTCGAACCATCATTTTATTATAAGCCAGAAGATTTAAATACGAATACAACCAGTACACCTATAAACATCATCATCGAATTACGATCAGTTTCAGAAGAATATTATAAGTATTATACTTCTGTTTATCGTCAATCTTCTCAAGATAAAAATACCCCATTTTCTAATCCAACTGTTATTTATAGTAATATCAAAAACGGATATGGAGTATTTGCGGGGTACAGTAAAAGCACAGTAAAAACTCCAATTGAATTGTAATTTTTTCCTAAATGGTTTATAAAAAATTAAAAGATATTCCTGAATTTCTAGCAGGAGACCATACACACCTAAAGGAAGTTTTACACCCTTCCAATGATTCATTAGCACTTAATTATAGTTTAGCTTACGCTTATTTAAAAATAGGAGAACAATCTCTTCCTCATCGGTTGATGCATTCTGAAACCTACTATATATTAGAAGGTCATGGAGAAATTCATCTTGATGGGATAATGCAAACTATCGAAAAAGGTGATATTATCTATGTTCCTGAAAATGTGGAGCAATATGTTAAAAATAAAGGAAAAGTAAACCTTGCTTTTTTATGCATCGTTTCTCCTCCTTGGACTCCTGAGACTGAAATCATTGAAGAATCAGCAGCCCATTAAAACCTATTTGGTATTTAACCCAAAATTATTTAGCCTTCAAAACGTCATCATTTCCCAAATTCCTTTTATCCTTCTTTTTATTTTTTTAAATTTGTAAACGCTACTGATACAATTTCAGCAGTTAATTATTTTTTCAAGTTTAAAGTATAATTTATAGAGAGAAGATCTACATTATTAATTAGTTCTTTAACACGTTCCGTGTTTTAAGTCAAACCAAAATTAAAATCAACACTTCCGTCGGTCGTTTTTGATTTCCATTTTAACTTGACCACGAAAAATGTCAAAGAACGTTTTAATTTTCAACCGAACATTAGAATTCTTAGCTAAATAAAATTAGCTGAGATTGTTTTTATTCACACGAGTGCGAGAGCGACTTTAAACGAAAATAATTGACAACATGAAAATTCTTCAGCTTTGTAAGAAATTTCCTTATCCATTAAAAGATGGGGAATCAATAGCGGTAACATATTTGAGTAAGGCTTTGAATCAGTTGGGCAATCAGGTTACTTTGCTCACCATGAATACCAAAAAACATTACTTTAATATTGATGAGCTTCCTGCCGATTATGATCAATATCAGTCTATTCACTTTACCGATGTTGATAATGAAGTCAAACCGTTTGATGCGTTCTTAAATCTCTTTTCAGACGATTCCTACCATATTTCACGATTTATTTCTACAGCATTTGAGCAAAAATTAATTGAAATTTTAAAAGCAGAAGAATTTGATGTCGTACAAATTGAAACGGTACATTTAGCTCATTACATTCCAATTATTCGAAGATATTCAGAGGCCAAAATTGCGATGCGAGCACATAATGTTGAGTTTGAAATATGGCAAAGAATAGCTGATAATACTCGCTTCTTTCCCAAAAAATGGTACATCAACCATTTAACGAAAAAACTTAAAAAGTACGAAGTAGAACAATTGCAGAACTATGATATGATGGTAGCAATTACTCAACGTGATTTAGATTTTTTCAAAAAATTAGGTTACAAAAATAAAGGCGTTGTCACTCCTATCGGTTTAGATATTAATGATTATCTGCCTAATTATGATACTTATAATAAAGCACCATCTCTTTCATTTATTGGAGCGTTGGATTGGATGCCAAACTATGAAGGTCTAATGTGGTTTTTGGATAATGTATGGGATCGACTAATTGAGCGTTTTCCGAGTTTGAAATTCCACATTGCAGGAAGACATACGCCTCCATCTTTGATGAATTTGAATAAGAAAAATGTCATCGTTTATGGTGAAATTCCAGATGCTGGAAAATTTATTAATGAACATTCCATTATGGTTGTTCCTCTGCTTTCGGGAGGAGGAATGCGTGCAAAAATTTTGGAAGGAATGGCACTTGGAAAGGTCGTTTTAAGTACGCAACTGGGATTAGAAGGAATAGCTGGAAAACATCAACAAGATGTCCTAATTGCTGATACTCCCGAAGCAATTATTAAAAATATTGCTTTTGCTTTGGATGATAAAATTCGATTGCAAACAATAGGTAGAAATGCTCGAGAATTTGTAGCGGAAAATTTTGACAACCTGAATATCGCTCGCCGATTGGAACGTGAGTATGCAAAAATGTTGAATTTGAAGCCGACGTTAAGTAAATGAAATACTAATTCTAGGAATAAAATATAAAATAGGGCTGTTAGCATCTGAAGTGCTAACAGCCCTGCTAAATTAAAAAACCTTTCATTTTACAAATAAAGATTTCTATTATTGAAAAGATAAAAGTTACTTTTGCAGTCAAATTCTAACTTTTAATCTTTTATCGAAAATAATGAAATTAGTAGTTGTCACTTCTCGCTTTCCTTACCCACTCGAAAAGGGCGACAAATTGCGACTCTACTTCCAAATAAAATATCTCGCTCAGCGACACGAAATCACCCTCTTATCCTTGGCAGATGAACCTGTTTTAAATAACTCACTCCAACATATTCAGAGTTTTTGTAAATCGGTTCATATATTCCCAATCAATAAAAATAGTGCTCGATGGAGTGCGATTAAATCACTTTTAGGAAAAACACCACTCGAAGTAAGTTATTTTTTTAATCAAAAAATAAAACAAAAATTCGAGAAAATTATCCACCAAGTTCAACCCGATCATATCTATTGCCAACTCATCAGAATGTCGGAATATGTGCGACATCTACCCTACCCTAAAACGTTGGATTACATGGATGCATTTTCTATTGGAATGCAACGAAGAGCAGAGAATGCAAATCCAATTGCAAAAGCGATATTCCAACGAGATGCCTCACAAATTGCTGATTATGAATCGATTATATATCACAACTTTGACCACCACACTATTATTTCTGAACAAGATAGAAAGCATTTGAGTTTTTCGGAAAAAGAAAAAATTCATGTTTTGCCGAATGGAGTCGATACTCAATTTTTTACTCCGATGCCTAACATTGAAAAAAAATATAACATTGCTTTTGTTGGCAACATGGGGTATTATCCTAATGTTCAAGCTGCACTTTTTTTAGCAAAAAAAATACTCCCCAAGCTTCAAGATAAATATCCTAAAATCAACCTTTTAATCGCAGGAGCAAGACCAACTCAAGAAGTAAAAAATTTAGCTACCGAAAATATTCAGGTCACCGGTTGGGTAGAAGATATTCGGACGGCTTATGCTTCAGCTAACATTTTTGTCGCTCCAATTTTTTATGGAAGAGGACAGCAAAATAAAATACTGGAAGCGATGTCAATGGGTATTCCTTGTATCACTTCTGATCAAGTCAACAAAGCAATCGGTGGGAAAAATGGTACATCAATTCTTATCGCAAATGATGAAGAAAGTTGTCAAGAACAAATATCTTTGCTTTTGGAGAATGAGGAGTTACAACAAACATTAAGTGCGAATGGATTAAGTTGGATTCGTAGTAATTTTAGTTGGGACAAATACGGAAAACAGTTAGAGGATTTGATTGTTTAGACGTTTTACGTTTTACGATCGCCCACTAAATAATAATTTTTATTCAAATCACTTAGCAATCGTAAAACGTCGAACGTTCAACGTTTTTATAAATGTTTAACGAATTTCAAATCTCAAAAATAGAACTTACAAAAAATTTTAAACCATAAAATATGATAATGTCAGAGCATCAATCAGAGACCAAAAATACCAATTTAAATACCATTGAAGAGGCCATTGCTGACATCAAGGCAGGTAAAGTTATTATCGTCGTGGATGATGAGGATCGTGAAAATGAAGGTGATTTTATTTGCGCAGCAGAATGTATAACTCCCGAAATTATCAACTTCATGGCAACTCATGGTAGAGGTTTGATTTGTACGCCAATCGATGAAAATCGTGCAGACGAATTGGATTTGCCTATGATGGTAAGATCAAATACTGCTTTGCATGAAACAGCTTTTACCGTTTCTATTGATTTGATTGGACAAGGTTGCACAACTGGAATCTCAGCTTATGATAGATCTACGGGAATTAAAGCAATGATAAATTCTGAAACAAAAAGTACAGATTTTGCAAGACCTGGACATATTTTTTTTTTTCTATTAAAATCTGGAGGAGTAATCCGTCGAACTGGTCATACTGAAGCAGCAATTGATTTAGCACAAATCTCAGGATTCTACCCGGCAGGTGTTTTGGTGGAGATTTTGAATGAAGATGGCACCATGGCTAGATTACCTGAATTGATCAACATTGCCAAAAGGTTTGATTTAAAATTGATAAGCATCAAAGATTTAGTGGCTTATCGAATGCGAACAGAGCGAATTATTAGAAAAGAATTGGAAGTAGAATTGTCAACAAAATTTGGTGATTTCGACGTCGTAGCATTTACTCAAGTAACTACTGGCGATACTCACTTAGCCATCAAAAAAGGAGAATGGAAGATTGACGATCCAGTTTTAGTTCGAGTTCATTCTTCCACAAATACTGGTGATATTTTGGGAACTTTATTCAAAGGTTATGGAACACAATTGCAACGATCTTTAGAAATGATTGAAAAAGAAGGGCAAGGAATGTTGCTCTATATGCGCCATAATCACGAAGATGATTCCTTGTTAAACCACTTAAAAGAAATAAAAAGAGAAAAAGAAACTGGCGAAAAAACACTCGGCGAAGGAACTCAAAGTATGGAACAAAGAGACTATGGTGTCGGTGCTCAAATCCTTAGAGAGTTAAACGTAACCAAAATTAGACTAATCACGAATAGTCCAAAAAGAAGAATTGGTTTGATCGGATATGGTTTGGAAATCGTGGAAAATGTTGGATATTAAAATTAGACCGCTTCGCTGACAGAAGACAGATTAGTCGCTATGGTCTCGGTCAGAGAACAGCAACCAATCTGTCTTCTGTCAGCGAAGCGGTTTAAAAATAACTATGCGGTACGAACGAAAATATAAAATAGAAAATCTTAGCTATTCTTTAGTAGAGCAATCTATTCGATTACACCCTGCTGGTTTTCGAAAAATATTCCCCGATCGACAAGTCAATAATATTTATTTTGATACTTCAGATTGGACTACATTTAAGGAAAATGTAATGGGGATTGCAGAGCGAAAAAAATTTAGAGTTCGTTGGTATGGTGAAGATTTACAGGCAATTGAAAAACCAATTTTTGAAATAAAAATAAAATCAAACCAGCTAGGAGATAAAATTTCTCATCCGATTACTCCTTTTCAATTATCTAACCTTGATCTTACTCTCAATGAAATTCAAAACCTTTCGGAAGCAAAAGTACCACTTCATCCTACCTTATTAAATTCATATCATCGATCTTATTTTGGAACACCTGATGGGAAATTCCGAATTACGACTGACCAAAAACTACGTTATTTTTCTTTATTAAATAACTCAAAATTCAATGCGTATCGAATTGAGGATAAGGAAATTGTGATGGAATTAAAATATGACCAGACCTTAGATTCAGCTACAGATCGAATCACTCAGCATTTCCCTTTTCGAATGACTAAGAGTTCAAAATATGTGAGTGGAATTGAATTGGTGAACAGTTGAATTCAAAAAAAAAGAACTTCCAGATTTAAAAAATCTGGAAGTTCTAATTTTTATGATCAGCTAATTTTATTTAAAATCTTGGACACAAAACACTATCATTTTCAAAATCTCCAAAGTAACTAATCGACAATTCAAATGCTCCTTGCCCTTGATGATAATTAGTTAAATCTTGAAAATTCGCATCATAACTCACTCCAAATAAAAAGCTTCCTTTCTGCAATCCTGCCATCAGAACCAAAGCATCTATTCCTAAACTATTCTCCTCATTTGCAACTGGTCGGAACCAACCACCAACATAAAATGAATTATTGGAATAATCATTTAACATAAATCGAACATTAGTTCCTGCATTAATCTCCAAATGTGGTCCTTGCTTTGCCACTAAAATTCTTGGTAAAAATGAAAGCACATCATTGACCGGAAGTTCCGCACTAATTTGAGTAGAGAGTCTCGCATACAGTCTTTCCGAAGCAAAACTATCCCCATTTGCATCTACTTCATCTTTGTAAAATGAAATTTCAGGTCGAGTGATATGATGCATCGCAAAACCAGCATAAAAAGATTTCCTCGCCTTTGGCGTAAATGCATAATTAACTCCTACTGACAAATCTCCGTATGAAAAATTATTAACTGGTAAATCTTCATCCGTATCAAAAGTATAACCATCTAGTCCATTGAATTGATCGCCAAAAGTAAGTTGCTCATAATTCACATTTCGTTGAGAAAGAGCTCCTTGAAATCCTACTGTCAAAAATTGCTTATTATCAAAATCCAAACCTTTGTGATATGCTCCAGAAATCGCAATTTGTTGCGTTCCAAAATCAATCCCACTTACTTTATCTCGAAAAAACACCAATCCAACTGCTGCTGCATCTTTATATTGAGAGTTACTTTTCACCTTAAACCGTACATCTAATTCCGTTGCAAAGGTCCGAAAAGGGGAATCAATTACCCTTCTCCATTGATCTCGATAAATGGTAGAAAAACGATACCGTCCATTATAAGCCCCCGTCAATGCTGGATTGAGCGTCAAAGGAGAAGAATAAAATTGGGAAAAGTGTTTGTCTTGAGCTGATAAATCAACCAAGAAAAATATCGCTAGAATAAAAATATAGAATTGCTTCATAATCGATTTTAAATAAAATTTTAAGAACGCAAAAGTAAGGAATAGTATATCAATATAAATCAAAATGACAATTTAAATCAAAATCAAAATAGACGATGACTTTCTAATTAACCAAAATAAAAGTATTAATGTGTCTTGCTGTGAGACAGATTAACATCGTCATTTTTGATTTTGATTTAAATTCTGATTTTTGATTTAATATCGACATTTTCTCAACGGTCTTATCCAAGGTTTATTATTTGTTAAAAAATGGCAATTGAGAAATTGAATGGTTGGGAGAAAAGATTTTATTTAAATTTTGACGGTAAGTTGTTGTAGAACAATGAATATTAAGAATTCAAGAATTGAACCGAAATCTATTTTTTCAGGAAAAATTATTACTTTAGGCCCATTATTATAATAATTAAATATAAGCACAATGAATAAAAGTAAAATTCTCTTTTTCCTGTTTATTGCCGGACTTATTGCGGTTGCCTCATGTAAAAAAGATGATGATGATGGTGGTGATGGTGGATTGGATTGCGACACAGTAAAATTCTCTACAACGATTGCTGCTATCCTTGAAAATAGTTGTACCACCTCAGGTTGTCACGATGTGGCTTCTATCAATGGAGATTATACCACTTATGCAGGTATTGAAACTTTCGCAAAAAATGGTACTCTGGAACTAGAAGTTATCACAGAGATGACTATGCCAAAAGCAGGTGATCCTTTAACTCAAACTCAATTGGATCAATTTCAATGTTGGATAGATGATGGTGCTCCTGATAATTAATCAATTCTTTTTTTAGAGAAATAAAAAAACCGAAACGTATAATTGCGTTTCGGTTTTTTTTTGAAAATTACTTTGGCTATTACTTCTCTTTTTTCTTTTGTTGTTCTTTTTCAAAATGATTATAAAGCGTATTGATAAAAGCCAAAATAATTCCAATCCCAAGGAAAATATAAAAGATGGTAAACATTTTGCCTCCAGTAGTTTGAGGAGAAAAGTCTCCATAACCAACAGTCGTTAAAGTAATTATAGAAAAATAAAGTGAATCGAGATAACTCCATCCTTCCAAATAATGGTAAATCATCGTTCCCAGAAAAAGAATAAAAAATGTAGTTCCCAATAAATCTCTATATTCAGGATCTTGCAAAAAATTGACGAGAGTTCTTATGAATACCATATTTACATTATTTTTAGTAAAATCAAAATTAGGGAATTATTCAAGATTAAGAGCATGTTTAAATTTTTACCGTCCTGAAAATCAACGCTTTATAAACCTTACGTCCCATTTAATTTTTATTTAACTCACTAAGCTTCAAATGGAATTGTTAGCAAGAAACACAAATCATTGACTTTCAGTTAGTTAAAATTTTAAACATGCTCTTAGATAAAATTCAATTCATTCCTTTTCTTCCTTTATTATTTTTAATTTTGCATTTCCAAAATAATCTATTTTCCTCTATAGTACTTCTTATCCCCCTCATCTTTAAGACTGTTCCCCTAGCCGATTCTAAAATTTAACTTTATTATTTTTAATCCAAATAATTAATTATGAAATTAATTTCTACTAAGGAACTGATCCTTTTAGCTTTTCTTTTATCATTTCCCTTTCTCCTTTTTTCTATTGAAAAAAAAGAAACAATAAATATCCCTAATAACAAAGAAATTCTATCTAAAAGCGAAGTTAGCTTTTCTTTATTTCTAGACGATACTAATCCAACTTGCATGGCCTGCACAGATGGTTCTATTTCAATCTCAACCGTTGGAGGTTTTTCTCCATTCACTTATTTATGGTCAGATGGTTCTACCAATTCTAATATCAATAATTTAGGAATTGGAACCTATACGGTTTCTGTAACTGATATTTTAGGTTGTCAAGAAATAGGAACAATGACGTTGAATATAGGAACGGCTGTTTTTGGAGTGGAAGTATTGACCTTAGGGGTGGGTTGCTATGGAGATAGTACAGGTAATGCTATTGCACAAGTAACAGATGGAATGATGCCTTTTCAATATTTGTGGAGCAATGGGGATACGACAAGTTCTTCTTCCAATCTGTCTCAAGGAAATTATAGTATGACCGTTACCGATGCCACAGGAGCAACTGCAAGCGATGATTTCACGATTACTTCTCCTGATTCTTTAGTGGTAACTCTCAATGCAATGGTAGGTTGTGAAGGTGGAAATAGTGGAAGTGTTACTGCTATCGTTACTGGCGGTTCTTTTCCTTTTTCATATGCTTGGTCTAATGGTGATACTATTCAAACTGCTACAAATTTGTCAACTGGAAATTACGTAGTAACCATAACTGATATAAATGGTTGTGAAGTTATTTCAAGTGCTGTTTTCTTAGACCAACCCATCGAAGTTAATTCCAATCCATTTCCAAGTTCAACTTCTTGTCCTGGAGGAATGGATGGAAGTGTTACTTTAGATGTCTGGGGAGGAGCAGGAGGCTATACTTTTAATTGGTCCAATGGAGCAACGACACAAAATATTACTAATGTTTTAGCAGGGCCATATTCTGTTACCGTCACCGATACGAATGGATGTACCAGTTCCTCTGAAGTAAATGTTGACAGTCCTTCCCCGATCACTTTAAATGTTCAAGGAATTGGAAATGTCTCTTGTAATGGAGAAAGCAATGGAAGTATTTTTGCCGATGCTTTTGGTGGAAATCCTGGTTACACTTACATTTGGAACAATGGTGCTACAGGAAGTTTTATTGATTCCTTAGGAGCTGGAACTTACTTTGCTACCATTACTGATGCAACCGGTTGTACTGGAATTGGAAGTGTAACAGTCAATGAACCTGAAATTTTAGAAACCTTCACTTTTGGATCTTCTGTTTGTAATGGTTCTAACGACGGAACAGCAAACGTTGTGGTGTCGGGAGGTACACAACCTTTTCTCTATGCCTGGAGCACAGGAGCCACTACTCCTGAAATTGAAAACTTAACTCCAGGAACTTACTATGTAACGGTCAATGATGTGAATCAATGCGTTATCGAAGATAGCATCACAATTAATTTGAATGCTAATATTTTGACTTCTAATCCTTCTTCAACTATGGTTTCTTGCCCTTTGGGAAATGATGGAATTGCAACGATCACACCTACTGGAGGAAATGAACCTTACAATTATGAATGGAGTACAGGAAGCGTAGATTCTATAATTACAGATTTGATGGCTGGCACTTATACGGTTACTGTTGTCGATTTTTTTAACTGTTCATTTATTGAAACTTTCGACATTTCTCAGCCTGATCCAGTTGAAGTAAATGCTACTATAGTCAATGCAAATTGTGGAATGCAAAATGGAATTATTTACTTAAATCCAACTGGTGGAACTGCACCTTTCAATTTTGAATGGGCCAATGGCACTAATGCTGATTCGTTAGCAAATCTAGATTCAGGTGCTTATGCAGTAAATGTAACTGATGCAAATGGATGTGTCAAGCAATTTTTCGTAGATGTCCTGATGGGAAATAATCCTCCCAATGCAATTACGCAAGATATTTCAGTTAGTTTAAATGATTTTGGACTAGCGACTATCGACGTAACTCAAATCAATAATGGAAGTTCTGACGATTGTGGAATTGATACTTTGTTCATTGATTTGAATAGTTTTGATTGTAGCAACTTAGGAGAAAATACAGTTACATTAACTGTAATTGATGAGGAAGGTGCCAGTACACTTGAGACTGCAACCGTTACTGTTTTGGATGAAATAGCTCCAATAATTAATACTCAAAATTTAACGATTTATCTTGACGACATGGGAATGGCTCAAATAGATTTTAGTCAAATAGATAATGGGAGTTCTGATAACTGTGGAATCGATTCCATGAGTATTGATATTTCTGAATTTGATTGCTCTTCTCTTGGAGAAAATACGGTTACTTTAACTGCCTTTGATGCAAGTGGAAATATGCAATCTGATACAGCTATAATTATAGTAGTTGATACCATTCTTGCGACATTCTCTTGTCCTGCAGATTTAGTGATTGAAAGCTGTGATTCTGTAATAATTATAAATTATATCATTGGTGATGTCATAGATAATTGTATTGCTGGTGATCCAATATTGATTAGTGGAATTCCTTCGGGTGGTGAATTATCAGCAGGAACGGTAACCAATGTTTTTGAATATACTGATCAGGCAGGCAATGTAATCACTTGCTCATTTGATATCACTTTGTCAACTGTACCTGAGATAGAAATTCAATTAGATGGCTTCACTCCTGCGACTGATGGAAATAGTGATGGAAGTATTCAAATTACAATTACTTCAGGAACTGGCCCTTTCCAATTTGAATGGATATCAAATGGAAATGTCGTCTCAACTGACGAAGATCCAACTGGTTTACCAGCTGGGAATTATGAAGTAGTCGTAACTGGTGTTGGTGGTTGTATCGCTACTTTCCAAGTAGAAATAACAACTGGAGTTCAAGATCCAGATTTGGTAGAGAAAATTAATCTTTTCCCAAATCCAACTAGTGATATTTTATTTGTAAAAATGGATTTACCAATTACAACTGGCGATAGAATTCAGTTTTACTCTATCGACGGAAAAGTATTGTTAGAAAAAAACCTTAACGATGGAGATGAGTTAGTAGAATTGAATGTTTCGAATTTCACCAATGGAATTTATATCATGCAATTAACTGTCAATGAAGGAGTTATTACGAAACGAGTGATCGTTCAAGATTAATTTTTTAACTAAAAATCACGATTGGTATTTTTGCCAACGTCTTTCTTCGCGCCTCAAAAGTGTTTCATACTTTTGAGGCGCGTTGATTTTCACCTCTACCCTTTCGTCTGTTTTTGGATGAGAAAAAACTAACTCAACCGCACATAAAAAAAGTCCTTTGCGCTTTAAGATCAATCCTTCTTTTCCATACATCGCATCTCCTAAAATTGGAAATCCAAAATCAGAAAGGTGAATTCGTAATTGGTGTGTTCTACCAGTTTGAGGAAATAAATCAACCAGACTGAGCCATTTATTTTTTAAGGAAGGAACTGTTTTTATTTTTTCAAAACGAGTCAAAGCAGTTTTCCCATCAATCGTTTTTTCCAAAACACCAGCTTCATCAATGTTGCCAATTACAATCGCTTGGTACTTTTTTAAAATCATTTTTGCTTCAAATTGTTGACTCAACCTCAAGTGAGCCAAAGCCGTTTTTGCCACCAAAAGTAAACCTGAAGTTGGACTATCCAAACGATGAACGGCTCGTGGTTTTCGCAAAGCATCTTGTTCCATTGACTTAGAAATATTATGTAAAAGTGCATTTTCTACTGTTCGAAATTGATTGCCACTAACGATGATTCCAGGAGGTTTATTGATGACCGCTAAGTGTTCATCTTCAAAAACAACTTCTAATTTTAGGGCTAGAACTTTAGGCGCTTTTAACTCCAAATCAACCCAATCAATTTGATTCCCAGGTTGTACCCATCTTCCTGTTTCTACAGATTTTCCATTGAGTAAAATTTCATTTCGTAGGATGGCTTTTTTGATGCCTTTTCGAGAAGGGATATTGGGAAAAATCATTCGGGCGTATTCGCTGATTCTTTCCGCAGGAGTGTCAGGTGGGACGATATGAGATTGGAGGATTTTCATTTTATTTAGCGAACTGTTTTCATTGTTTTCGCTTCGTTAACTGTTAAACTGTTTTACGAAAACTAAAATAAGCATCGTCAAAACAGTTTAACAATCAGCGAAGCGAATACAATCTAACAGTTAATTTTTCAAACCATCTTTTTCAACGCAATCATAAATCCTAAATGCATCGCTTCATGCATATTATTAAAAATAATTCCATCTTCCACAGAACTCAATGTCGCATTAAAACTAGTTGTATATTCTTTGTATTCTTTGAAAATTCCATTGCCATAATCATCTTCCATTTTTTTAGCCAAAATGATCATTTGATTTTTCATCAAATCTAAATCTGCTTGCGTGATGTCGCCTTCTGGTTTGGAACCTTTTCGATATTTTCCAATAAACTCATTGTCCATATCCATTGGTAAACTCGATAATCCATAACAAAGCAATTGTTGGGTTGCAATGATATGTCCCAAGTTCCAAGCGAGGTTATTATTGAATCCTGCTGGAATCTTATTAAGCTGCGCTAAATCTAAATTTTCAATTAATTTTAAAACATTGTTGCGGGTAACCTGCTGGTATTCAAAGTGTTTTTTCATGTTAAATTATTGGTCGTTTGTTTTGTAAAATTTTAATTCAAATCCTCAATCGGATCACGTTTTTCGAAATCAATTTTCATCGAAAAAATATGCGAATATAATACTTGTGATACATTTCCAATATCTGTAAAAGCATAATCAATTGTGATTTTACCTAAATTAAAACCAATTCCCATATTCGGTTGTAATGTATAAATAAATTTATCCGGATTTACATCATCCCGTGCTTTTTGAATATTACTGATCCCTCCTCGAAGAAATAAAAAATCAGAATACCTTACCTCAAATCCTAGATGTGGATCAACTTGCAATGGACCAGCTGAGACCAAAACATTCCGTTGTCCATCTGTCGTAAAATCTAAATCCAACTCCGTCACAAGAGAAATTTTAGGAGTGAATTGTTTGACCCAAGCTGCGCCTAAAATAATTCGAGGTGTCGTAATTTCTAAAGTACTCGTTGGAATTTCATTTCCAGTTCGAAGAAAAACATCTTGTTCATCATCGGTCAAATTGAATTTCCATCCATTAAATGTAAATGAAATATCACGAGCCATCAACCCAAATCGAAAGTCGCCCATTTTATACTGTGCCCCCAAATCAATTCCAAATCCCCACGAATTTCCAAACGTTCCAATGACTCTTCGAATGATCTTTGCATTACCTCCGATTGATAAATTCTTAATCGGTGCTTTTTGAGCATATGAAAAAATCAACGCATAATCTGCCGCTGAAAATTCAGACACATTATCATAATTAATCGAGCCATCTGGACTCACTAAATAAAATGTATTTGGAATATTGTCAATTCCCAAACGAATGAGGGAAAAACCAAAAGTGGATTCTTTTTTTGGATCTGAGTTGATCTTTTTAGCAATGCCCAGGTAGTCATATTTTGCAATTCCAGCAAACCATTCAGCATGCATCGCCGAAACTTGAAATGGTTTATTTAGTTCTGTCAAACCTGCTGGATTCCAAAATCCTGCATGAACATCATTTACATTGGCAACCACAGCATTGCCCATTCCATGTGCTCGAGCACTCACTCCTATCGTCAAAAATTCATTACTGTATTTTGGTGTTTGAGCAATAGCTTGGATAGCTAAGGTGCTAAAAATTATTATTACTAGTGTTCGGTAGAAAGGATTCATTTATTTAGTTTGACTTTTGCCCTGCCTTTTTTAAATATTTAAAATCAAGGTCAAGTACCATCGAAATTACATGTGAATAAGTTCCGTTAGCATTATCTCCAATGTCCGTAAATGCATAATCCAAACGAAGTTTATACAATTTTAAACCAACTCCCATATTGGGTTGCATCGTCCAAAATCGTTCTCCTCCAAGGTCTGAATCTTCTTGAACATTATTGATTCCTGCTCGCAAAAATACGAATTTTTTATAATCTGCCTCAAAACCAATCGTTGGATCAAAACTAAAAGGATAAGAACTAATCAAAGTATTTCTTTTGCCGTCCATAAACATAGTCATGTCTAATTCAGCAGTTAAACCTACTTTGCCAAAATCAAATTTACGAGCTGCAGCTAGTATGATTTGTGGTCGAGTTACTTCTAAAGATTTGATTGGAATAGTATTGTCAGTTAAATCTAAAACTACTTTTTCATCTTCTGTAAAATTAAATGACCAAGCATTGAATGTATTGGAAATATCTTTTAACAATGCGCCAAATTTCCATTTCCCAATATGATATTTTACCGATGCATCTAAACCAAAACCCCAAGATTTTGCAAATGGGCCAATTGAACGATGAACCACTTTTACATTTCCTCCCAGAAATAATTCGCCTCCGTCAGTATGTACTTTTTGAGCATAGGAAAATAAAAAGGCATAATCTGCTGCTGAGAATGGTTTGATATTATCATAATTTACCGAACCATCATCTTCATAAAGACTCAAAGTATTTGGAATATCATCAATCGCAAAGCGAATCATTGACAACCCTAAAGCACGCTTGTTATTATCAAATGGCATCGCAAATCCGAGGTAATCATATTTTCCAATTCCTCCGAACCACTCAGCATGTTGTGCTCCGATTTGAATTCCATTGGTCATATCAATTGAAGCTAAAGCTGCTGGATTCCAAAATCCTGCAGTCACATCATCTACTGATGCCACAAAAGAATTTCCCATCGCCTGAGCTCTAGCACTCAATCCAATGGATAAAAATTCATTACTATATTTTTGGGAAAAAGACCATTGAACACTCAAGATCAATAAGGAAAAAACAATTACACTTTTTTTAAAATTGTCAAGCTGTTGCATTTACATTTCTATTTAATTCGTAGAAAGATTTTCTAAGAGGATTTATCTTTTCTAAACGGCAAAAGGCAGTTTGGAGTATTTGTTAAAATTGATTTTAATTAAAAAGATCACCTTAAATTAAATCAATATATGTACCAAGTGTGAATTCCTTCAACTATTATCAATAACTTCCTTGATTTTCATCAAAAAAACGAAAAAAAGCGGTCACTATCAGTTATTTAATGTCAGCTGAAAAACAAAGGTATTGAATAAAAAAATTACTGCTTATCTTTAGATTTATTTTTATAAAAAAATCTAATCATGAAAAAATATTTATTCCTTCTTATTCTTACATTTCTTACTTTCCAAATCAATGCTCAAGTAGCTTTCAACATGGAATTATTGGGTCAATATGATGATAATACCATTCCTGATACAGGCAGCGATCAACGAGCATATAATGACATTTGGGGCTATGCGGCTGACGGTCGAGAGTATGCAATTGTAGGAAGTGCAGCTTACATTCATTTCTTCGATGTGACTCAACCACAAAATCCAATTCTAATTGATCAAATTTTAGGAACGGATACGACGATTTGGCGAGACATTAAAGTTTACGGAACTTATGCTTATGCAGTAAGTGAAGGAGATGGAGAAGGATTGATGATTTTTGACTTGAGTGATTTGCCCAATTCAGTTTCGTTAGTTGATCGAGAATTAGATTTTTTCGAAACTGCTCACAATATTTTTATTGATGAAAATGGAAAAATGTTTGTTGCTGGGACGAATACGGTTAATAATGGATTGATTGTTTTGGATTTGGTGGCTAATCCAATTGAACCACAGTTGGTTGGAAGTGATTCTTTAATTGGAGGAGGTTATGTGCATGACGTTTATGTCAAAGATAATTTGGCTTATTGCTCGCATGGTTGGAATGGGTTTTATGTTTGGGATTATACTGATCCTGCAGAGCCAGTTTTAAAAGCAAACTTATCAACCAATGGATACAATCATAGTAGTTGGCTTTCGGAAGATGGAACTTATGCGATTTTTGCAGAAGAAGTTCCACGTGGTTTGCCATTGGGAATTGCTGATTTATCTTTGCTTAATATTGGTTCGATTGAATTGGCAAGTGATTATTTTCAGTTTCCATTATTGACTTTTGATAGTAGTTTTAATACTCCTCACAATCCATTCATCAAAGGGAATTATGCTTATATTTCTTATTATGAAGATGGTGTGCAAGTGATCGACTTGACTGATATAACCAATCCAACCTTGGCAGGTTACTATGATACTTTTCCTAATAATGTAGATTATGCTGGATATTTTGGCTGCTGGGGAGTTTATCCATATTTGCCTTCAGGAAATATAATTGCAACAGATCGGAAGTATGGTTTGCATATTTTAAGATTTGATGAGACCCTTTCTTCGAATGAAAACTTAAACAATAACAACACATTTACAATTTTCCCAAACCCTTCATCTAATGGTTTTTTTAATATAAAAATGGATCAGGTGACGAATGAAAAAATGACTATTGAAGTGACTGATTTGTCTGGAAAAAGAATGTTTGAGCAAGTGTTGACATCAGGTTCTGAAATAGTTGATTTGAGTTTTTTGGCGAATGGATTTTATTTCGGGAAAGTTACAGTTGGAGAAAAAGAGATGGTGGAAAAATTGGTGATTTCTAAATAAAAATTCATGCTTTTGGATGGAACGTGGATGACGCGGAACGAGCGGGTTTACACGGATTTGACGATTACAATATGCTTTGGGAAAATCTGCGAAACCCCGCTCGTTCCACGTCATCTGCGTCCCAATCAAAACAAAAAAATTAAGAAATGAAAAAATTAAAACTTTGGTTCTTTTTAAATAAAGAAGATTTAAAAGTTTTTCTTAAAAATTTCTTCCCTATTTTAATTTTAATGATTGTTCTAATTAAAGGGCCTTGGATTGTACGTCAATTTGTTTTAAAAAATTATGATTCAGAAACGATGGGCGTCGTGACTTTTGCAGAAAAAATAAAAGGAATAAGCGATTCAGAAACAGGAGGAAGAGTCGTAACTAAATTTTTCCACATAGAATATGAATTTAGACTTGCAGGAAATATTATTGAGAAAAAGGAAAAAATCCATAGATCAAACGTCAATATAAAACAGTTCGCCAAGTTGAATAAATTGAACATTGGAGATTCCATACTAGTTAAATATGATTCTAAAAATCATAATAATTCAAGAATTAAAACTGATTAGAAAATTAAACAATAAATGCAAAAAATAACCATCCAAGGAATTCAATTCGACGAAAAATCTTCTTTCCAACAAGGGCCAAGTCTAGCACCACCGCTCATTCGAGAAGCCTTAAATTCTGGTTCGATGAATTTATTTACAGAAAATGGAATCACTATCGAACATTCCCAAGTCGAAGACAAAGGTGATTTTAAAATCGAAAACTATTTTGATATCGAAGCCATTACCACCAATCACTTAAATGAAGGCGGAAAAATATTTACGCTCGGTGGTGATCACTCCGTAACTTTTCCCATCATCAAAGCACATCATGAAAAATATCCAAAATTAGATATTTTGCACATTGATGCGCATGCAGACTTGTACGATAATTATGAAGGAGATAAATATTCTCATGCTTGTCCTTTTGCCAGAATTATGGAAAATGGATTTGCAGTAAAATTAGTACAAGTCGGCATCCGAACTTTAAATACCCACCAAGCTGAGCAAGCTATAAAATTCAATGTCCATGTTCATGAAATGAAAAATTATGACCTTAATAATATTCCAAAATTTAAAAATCCATTGTACATTTCTTTAGACATGGATGCATTCGATCCTGCTTTTGCACCAGGCGTTTCACATCACGAACCAGGTGGAATGACTTCACGACAAGTCATTGACTTAATTCACAGTATAGATTGTGAAGTGGTCGGAGCAGACATTGTGGAATATAATCCGAATCGAGATTTTCAAAAAATGACTGCCTTCTTAGCTGCGAAAATGATGAAGGAGATTTTGGGAAAAATGCTTTAAAAAACAAATATGAACATCATTTCTTTACCCGACAGCTTACAACTTAAACAGGACTCTCCTATTCAAGTTTTTGAATATCGAGTAGACAATAATTGTTTGCGAAGCAAAATCAACTTGACTAAAAACACGATTAGTTTTTTGATAGAAGGGACGAAGGAATTCATTAGTCACAACAAATCAACGACCATAAAAAACAATAAATTCTTAGTCATGAAATCAGGAAATTGTTTGATGACTGAAACTATTTCTGCGGTCAACAAACAATATAAAAGTATCTTACTTTTTTTCTCCGACGAAGTGCTTTTAGATTTTTTGGAAAAAAACAAGTTGAATACAACTCCTCCAAAAAATGCGAAATCTTATTACGCATTTTCCTATGATCATTACATCCATCATTTTGTCGAAAGTCTTGAAAAAATAAGTCAACTGGAAAAACAATTACAAGGGAAGTTATTGAAATCAAAGTTTGAAGAAATCATGACCTACCTCACCGAAAAAAAAGGGAAAGCTTTTTTAAATGGCTTGCTTAAAAATCACGATGATAGAATCATGCGACTAATCAATGTGATAGAAAATAATAAACTCCATAAATTAACGCTGCAAGAACTTTCCTTTTTATGCAATATGAGTTTGTCTACTTTCAAGCGAGAGTTTTCCAAACAATACCAAATGCCACCTAGTAAATGGTTTCAAGAAAAAAGATTAGAGCATGCTGAGTTTTTATTGCGTACTCAAAAAAAACGTCCTATCGATTTATACGAATCAGTCGGCTATGAAAGCTTATCCAATTTTATCCAAGCATTCAAAAAAAAATATGGATACACTCCCAAACAATTCCAATTAGATAGTTGAACTTTTAGCAATACTTTTTGAACATCGACAACTGAGTTATTAATAGAAAAAAATAGACTTTTGTGATATTATATTTTTATCATAAAAAAATTAAATCATGCAAAAGTCAAATTTTATTTTAATCGTATCTCTCCTCTTCAGTCTTAGTTTATTTAGTCAAAATACTTTTACTCTTTCCAGCAAAGATCTTGGTGGTCAAGCTACTCAAACGGAAGAGTTTAACGGTTTTGGATGTACTGGAAAAAATCAATCTCCTCAATTGTCTTGGAAAAATGCACCTGAAGGAACTAAAAGTTTTGCGATCACGATGTACGATCCAGATGCTCCAACTGGAAGTGGATGGTGGCATTGGGTAGTATTTGATATTCCTGCCAATGTTAATGAATTGGTTTCAAATGCTGGAAATATCAATTTGAATTTAGCACCTAAAGGAGCCATTCAAAGTATTACTAATTATGGTGCAAATGGTTATGGTGGTCCTTGCCCTCCAGAAGGTCATGGTTTACATCAATATATAATTACCGTTTATGCTCTTGGCACAGACAAATTAGGTACCGATAAAAACACCAATCCAGCAGTCGTTGGTTATAATCTTTGGAACAATACTTTAGCGAAAGCAAGTATTGTTTCTTATTACGAAAGGAAGAAAAAGTAGTAATCAAAAAAAGAAGGAGAGTTCTAAAAAAGAACTCTCCTTCCAACCTAGTTATAATCCCATAAAACGATTCTCTATATTCTAGAATACTTGTTCTCCCTCAATTTCATATTGATCACTCTTTTTTATTTTTTTGAAATATCGTTGAGAAACTTGTATTGGAATTTCGATGGAAGGAAATTTCAGTTTCACTTTATCAGATCTTTTTTCTAGTAATTTTACTTTCATTTTATTTGCAATCATCTTTACTAATTTTTAAATTAAAAAATTTAGGCTGCTGTTCTTGACCTCTTTTGACTTCTCCTTTTTTTGAGAACAGGTTTGATTAGATCAAAAAAATTACTTCTTAATTCTAAATAGGTTTCTTGAAGTTGTTCCACCTCTTTTCGAAGTAAATCATGTTGAATTCTTAGATCAGTAGGATTTTTGAGATGATTCTTTTTAAAATAAATTTTAACGTAAGAAGATTGAAGCTTAATTTTTTTACGCAACCACTCCATCCTTCTTTGCATCACTCCATCCAAATCATTATGAAATGTTCTTATTGCCAAAGTCCTATTTTCATCATCTAACTTTGCCACAAATTTTAACAAAAGGTCTTTCATAAATTGACTTCCACTTTCCCATGTATCAATTTCAGATAACCATTTTTTGCACTCATTATGCTTTTTTACAAATTCTAAAACTTCTATTTTTTCTGCTTCGGGTTTCATAATCTATTAAGTTTTTAATGAAAAAATAATGATGGTTATGTATTCATGTAGCGTTCGATAAGAGGTGATTAAGTTATTTGACGTTTTCTTTTTTTTGATAAAAAAAAGTAATGTTGAATAACTCAGGAACCAAATAACTTAATCACCTTTTAATCCTTCTTCATAAATCCATATTAAAATAAATGCATTAATTGCAAGAATTATTTTATTGAATACTAATTTTTACATTCCAAAAGCATAAAAATATTCACCTGGAATATCTTCGTAAACTCCTTCCAACATCACTCCGCCTTTTTTCTTTTTCAAAACATCTACTAAACCATCAAGGTCTTTAATTTTTTGTCCATCAACTTTAGTGATGATAAATCCTTCTCGCATATCGGTATATTTTCGAAGTTTTCCAGCATAGAGTTTTTCTACTTTTACTCCTCCGCTAATGTCTAATTTGCGAGCCACTTTTTTATCTAACGTTTCGAACGCTGCTCCTAAAATCGAAAGGGTTTCTTTGTGTTCTTTTTCAGCGATAGTTTTTCCGCCATCTTTATCCTTAAGGATTACGTTGAATCCCATTTCTTTTCCATTTCGATTGACCGTAATTTTGATTTCATCACCAGGACGATGTCGAGCAACTACCTCTTGCAACTCAGGGGATGTTTTTATTTTTTTATTATCAATATCAATAATTACATCTCCTGCTTGAATACCCGCAGATTTAGCAGCACTATTTTCAAACAGACTATCTACGTAAACTCCAGCATTGATATTGAGGCCTTTTTCTTTCGCTAAATTTCCATCTAACGAACGAATCATTATTCCTAAAACACCTCGTTGCACGCTTCCATACTTCAATAAATCCTCCACTACTTTGCTTACAATATTACTCGGCACAGCAAATCCATAACCTGAATAACTTCCTGTTGGACTAGCGATAGCTGTATTGATTCCAACCAGTCCTCCATCCAAATTAACCAACGCCCCACCACTATTTCCAGGGTTGATTGCTGCATCGGTTTGGATAAATGATTCTACTGCAAATTGTTCTTTTAGAATATTAATACTTCTTGCTTTTGCACTTACGATTCCTGCTGTTACCGTTGAATTCAATCCCATTGGATTACCAACAGCAAGCACCCACTCACCCACTTTTACTTCGTCACTATTCACCAAAGGAAGCGTCGGTAATCCATCTCCTTTGATTTGAATTACTGCCAAATCCGTCGATGGATCAGTTCCTATAATTGTTGCTTTAAAAGTTCGATTATCATGTAAAGTCACTTCTAAATCATCTGCCTCTGCCACCACATGATTATTGGTAATGATGTATCCTTGATCATTAAGAATAACTCCAGAGCCTGTTCCTATTCTTACTTGAGGATTACTTTTACGATTTCGATTAGGAGCTTTGTTTTCAAATAGAAAAAATGGACTTTGAAAAAAAAAAACAAAAAAATCTTTAAACAGATCAGGCATTGGTTGACCTTGGTAAGCTTGTGGTCGTTTACTATTTCTAAATGTGTGAGTGGACTTAATATGAGCAACGGCATCCATAACCGTTTGTGCAGAACGAGTAAAATCTAATGGAATCGTTTTCCCATCTTCATCCAAAGTATAAAT
>JBGCCY010000100.1:0-103256 GCA_045104975.1 Saprospiraceae bacterium | reverse complement strand
ACAATTTCTCTTCAAGATGGACTAGTAGCTCATTATAATTTTAATGATTGTGACGCTCGTGATATTAGCGGAAATGATTCTGATGGATTACTTTTTGGCGAAGTAACATGTTGGTGTGGGATTGAAGATGATGGTTTGCTTCTGGATGGAGTGAATGATTATTTAGAATTTCATGGTACCGTCAATCGGTATTTTACGACTTCAGATTTTACCCTTAGTTTTTTTATCCGAACAGATCAATATTCATTTTATAAACAAAGTCTTTTTAGCAAAAGAGAAGATTGTAAGGAAGATTTCGTGTTAGATTTTTTGTTGAATAGGAATCAAAAAAAGATTGAAACATTGGTACAACAAAGTGAATATAAAAAATACGATGACATTTCTCCAGACATTGAAGAGGGTGGTTGGTACCACATCACTTTAGTTCGAGAAGGTCAAGAAGCACATACTTATATCAATGGCATTATGCAAAAATCTGTCAAGCGATGTAGTGGAGTAGATTTGAGCAATGATGCTGTTTTGTCGTTTTCTAATTCTCCTTGCCTTGATGGGAAGGTGCAACGATTTAAAGGAATCTTGGATGAAGTGAGAGTCTATGATCGAGCACTTTCTGAAGATGAAGTTGAAGCGATCTATTCGTTGACTCCAATTGAAAAAGCACATACAGATTGTATGACATAGCATAACCCTCTGAGTTATTTCCGTAAAACGACTCTCCGAATCGTTAATCAACTAGAGGAAACAACGACTCGAAGAGTCGTTTTACGGAAAAATCAAATCTCTAAATTTATTTATTCCAACCAAAGCAAGTACCTTTGCGCAATATTTTTCAAATCTAATTTTTAAAATTTAAAGCGATTCACGTCCGATGCAAAATGTCGAACGTTCATCGTCAAACGAAAAAAATAAATATCATGTTTGGAGATCTTATAGGAAATATGGAAGAGAAGCAAAAAGCGATGAAGGAAAAATTAAATACCATTATGCTGACAGAATCAGTTGAAGGTGGAGCTATCGAAGTAACTGCTAACGCTAATCGTGAAATCACTAATATTTCGATCAAGAAAGAAGCAATTGACTTGGAAGATATGGAACAATTAGAAGATTTATTGATGGCGGCGATTAATCGAGTTCTAGTTAAAGCGGCAGAACAAGAAGGGATCGAGTCACAAAAGATGATGAAAGAAATGATGCCTCCAGGCTTAGGAGGTTTAGGCGGTCTTTTTGGTTCGTAGTTTGAATAGTATACATATGTGTGAATAATTTTGATGAAAAAATAGTGAGAAACTCTATTTTTAAACTTTTTTCATTTCAATTGGCACCGATTGTTCATAACTCTATTTTTTTCCAATAAAATTAAATAAAAATCGTTTTTATTTAGTTGAAAAAGAAGCACTAAGCGAATCTATCTTAGATAAAGTAGATTTAGCGCTCAAAGTATTATTTCCACTAGTTTTATTAAAATGAGAAAGCACTATAAAAAATTAAAATACCAATTATCGATGAAATATATTTCCCTGATTATTCTATTTTTTCTAAGTTTTCAGAGCAATGCTCAAAGCGGGTTAGTAGCACATTTTACCTTTGATCAATGTGGTCAAGTAGTGGATGTAACTGGAATTAATAATTCAGCATTTCCTGATTTTCAAACTGGGTTTGCCAACGGAATTAAATGTGCATGTGGGGTGAAGGATTCAGCATTAGTGATGGAAGGACAATATGAATCTCCTCCGATGAGTGGTATTGAGTTTGAAGATAAAATTTTCTTAATCGGTAATTATGACAATTATTTTGATGATGATGATTTTACGATAAGTATGTTTTTTAAAGCAACGGATTATAACGGGAATCGAACCATTCTTTCAAAAATGGCAAATTGTAATGATAATAATGGAATCTCTATTCGATACACAGGGGCAACCAATTTTATCACCGCTTTCGTTGGAGAAGATGCCATCAAAAATGTAACGATTGCTGGAAAATTGAATGATGATAGATGTTGGCACCATATCGTTTTGATCAAAAAAGGAAATCGAGTATCCTTCTATGCAGATGGAGTTTTAATAGGTGAAAAACCAACGGTAGGAATTTTAAATCCTAAGAATGATGAAGAGTTTATCTTAGGTTATGGGCCATGTGTAGGGACAGTTGATTTTTCATTTGCAGGATATATAGATGACTTTCGAGTGTACAATCGTGCGGTGCCTCTTTCTGAGGTGGAGGAATTTTCTTATGATGTAGATTTGATTGGCAATCGAAGAGATACTTTAATTATAGAAGGAACTTCAGTTGATATTTTTACCAGCGCCACTTGTGCCGATGAGTTTAGTTGGTCTCCAGCAGATCCTTCTTTTGGAGTAGATGATCCAAATGATCCTAATACCACAATCACACCTCCAGAAGACGGAACTTACGTTTTATCAATTATTGATTCTATGGAAATTGGAGGATGTATAGCTAGAGATACGATTAACATTAGAGTGATTGATGCTGATAGTTTGAATTGTGATCAGATACTTTTGCCAGAGGCATTTACACCAAATGGAGATGGAATTAATGATACTTATTTTATCAGTAATCCTTATGCCATTGCAAATTTTGTCTCATTTGAGATTTTTGATCGATGGGGAGGAAGAGTATTTTATACTGAAAATGTCTTCGATCAATGGAATGGAGATTTTAATGGTAAAAAAATAAATCCGGGAGTCTGTGTATATCGAATTGTGTATAATTGTCAAGGAGAAGAGAAAATAGAATTGGGGAGTTTGACCGTCCTGCGATGATGTTTTTTTGGAAAAACACAAACTGTCTTAGTTTTAAAAAATCACGTTTTACATCCAATTGGTTGTAAAACGTGATTTTTTTTGGAAAACAATTTCAAAAAAAATCAAATGTCATGTGACAGGTGGCATAGAAGTCACGTCAAAAAAATCATAAGAAAGTTAATTAAGTATCGATGAGGGAATAATTTCTAATAATCATACAATAATCACTATTTTTGAGGGAAAGAAAACAATCTCAAGCCTCAAAAACCTTAATTTTTAATAATTTAAATTTATGATGCATTTTAAGAAATCACTCAAATCCTTGAGTCTAATTTTTACAATCGTAATATTATTTAGTGCTTGTGGTGGAGATAGTTCTTCTCAAAACACGACTGAAGATAATTCTAATGAAAAAGTTACCTCAGTTGAACCTAAGGTTGTTGCAACTTCTAATACCGATATTGAAAAACCAGCTGAGCCAGTTAAAGAGAAAAAAAAGGAAGTAAAAGAAGAAGCTGAAGAGCCAGTAGTAGAAAAACCAGCGGAGAAAAAAGAAGTAAAGAAAGTAGAGAAAAAAATACCTAAGAAAAGAGCCAAAATGCATTTCCCTGAAAAGGTATTTGATTATGGATTCATCATGCAAGGTGATGTTGTCAAGCATGATTTTTATTTTAAAAATACTGGGAATGCTGACTTAGTCATCAAGCGGGTAGAGCCTTCTTGTGGTTGCACAGTTCCAATTTATCCTAAGGAACCAATCGCTCCTGGAGAAGATGGGAAAATTTCAGTTACCTTTAAAAGTGCAGGTAAATTGGGAAGACAAATTCCCAATATTAAAGTTTTTACCAATTATAAAAGATCCATTAAATTAGAGTTGAAAGGATTTGTAGATGCTGAGAGAGAGAAACCGAGACAAGTAGCCGAAGAAGTAAAAGATACCACGCAGCAGTAAAAATATACTTAAGAGAAAGGTTGTTTGTTGCGAATCCAAAGTAACAAGCAATCTTTTTCATTCAAAAAATCCCTAATTCCAATGAACGTCCAATCGATTACTCCTTCCTTGAAGAATGCTAAAATTTCTTTTTTACAAAAAGATTTAAAAACAGCATTGGATTCCACTCAAGTAATTTTGACTCATGCTGAAGAAAATAATTCTTTAGGAGAAACTGTCTCTTCCAAAATTTTTATTGCAAAAATTTATTGTACAAAAGGACGTTACGGAGGGGATAATAAATATTTTTCCAAAGCATTTGAAGTATTAGATTCAATCGATGAATCGTCGATCGATGAGAATGAAATATTCGATTTCTTTTTGATTAAAAGTGAATATTACTTGTTGAAAAATGAGGCAAGGCAAGCACAGGAATATGCTGAATCGGCACTTCAGAAAGCTCAAAAAGAAAATAATAATTCAGGTATAGTTGAATCTCTGTTAGCTAAGGTGGAGGTTTTTATGTTGAAAAACCAGTTCACAGAAGCGGCAACTTTGACCAATAAAAGTTTGACTTTTTTGGAAGAAAAAGGAGATCCAATTCTGAAAGCTAAAGCTTATAATTTACTTTGTAAAATACGAATCAAACAACAAGATTATAATGATATTTTAGAATATGGAAAAGAGGTTTTAGCGATCAGTCAAGCCAATGGGGATATTGAAAAAGAAATTATTGCCACCAGTAATTTAGGAGTTTACTGCGCTACTCGATTAGATTATAAATCTGCGATTGAATACTTTTATTCTAGTTTAGAAAAATCTAAAGCAATTCAATTTGATCGTCAAACTGCTCAAAATTTAATTAATCTAGGAACCATTTACGCCCGATTATTTAACCCTCAAGAATCGTTGAGTAACTACCAAGCGGTAGTCGAAAAATATGATCAAGTGTTGGTGGATACCACCAAGACGATCATTTTTAATAATATTGGAAATATACATTTTGAGGAAAAATCTTATGAAGAGAGTAAAAAACATTTCCAAAAATCTTTAGTACTTGCCGAGCAAATTCAATATACTGAAATGACGGCTTTGGCGTTGGCTCATTTGGGAAAATTGAGTTGCGAGGAGAATGATTTTGCAAAGGCGATGAGTTACGCTGATCGAGCCAATGAATTATTAGAAGATTTGGGAGACGTCAATGCGAAGTCAATTAACATTTTAAATTTTGCCAAATTGGCACATCATTCGGGAGATTTTGAAACGGCAATCTTACATTTAAAAGAAGGAATTGAAATATCTAAGAAGGTTAGGAATGAGGAAAATGAAATTGCTTGTTATCGTTTGCTAGCTGAATTTTATAAGGATAAAAAAGACTTTGAAAATGCATTTCATTTCAAAAGTTTATATGCTGAGAAACAAGAAGACTATTTGAAAAAACAAAGGAATCGACAAATTCTAGATCAAGAAATCACTTTTGCAACGAGGGAAAAAGAACAACAGATTGAAGCATTGACTCAGGCGAATCAATTGCAAGCAATGTTGTTGCAAAAGCAAGAGGAAGTGAAACGAGCGAATGAACAATTGACACAAGCGAATGAGGAGTTGAAACAATTTGCCTATGTGGCTTCACATGATTTGAAAGAACCGCTGCGAATGATAGGAAGTTACACTCAAATCATAAATAGAAAATTTGCTTCAGATTTAGATGAGGATACTCAGACTTTTTTTCACTACGTAACGGATGGGGTAGAACGAATGAATAGTTTGTTGGATGGATTATTAAAATATGCTACAGTTGGTCGCGGAGCGCAAGAATTAAAAGTGGTTGACCTGAATGATACAATATTGATTTGTCAAGCGAATTTGAGGTTGCTAATTGGTGAGACCAAAACAAAATTGGAGGTGGGAGAGTTACCTGCTATTTTAGGAATTGGGTCGTTACTTTCACAGCTTTTTCAAAACCTTATTTCAAATGCGATTAAGTTTAGAAATAAAGATACGATTCCAGAAATAATTGTTAAAAGTGAGGAAAGAGAAGATGAATATTTGCTTAGTATAAAAGATAATGGGATTGGAATTAAAGAGGAATACAAGGAACGGATATTTGTGATTTTCCAAAGATTACATGCTAAGACGGATTATGAAGGGACAGGAATAGGACTAGCAATTTGCCATAAAATTATGCAGCGAATGGGAGGAAAGATTTGGGTAGAGTCGGAATATGGAAAAGGATCAACCTTCTTTTTTACATTTCCGAAACCCATGGGAATATCAAATGGCGAAGGCTTGGGCTAAGGAATACCGACATTAAAACTAGATGTTTTTTTGCTTATAAATTTGATCAAACTCACATTTAGACATTCCTCAAAAAGGAAAGCCTGATTTTCAATTACTGAAAATCAGGCTTTCCTTTTTTTTATTGTATCCAATATTTCGACAGAGAAACGGCCGTTAATCGTCTATCGTCAATCGAAAATTTTAATGAAGCAAAGTCAAATCACCTCGGTATAATAAAGTAATACCATCATCAAATGTTACTTCAATTAAATAGATAAAAACTCCTGGGTTCATAATCTTTCCTCTGAATCTACCATCCCATCCATTTGCAACATCTGGGAATGCTGAAGGAGATAAATTATTTCTTTCAAAAACTACTTCTCCCCATCGATCAAATATTTGCATAGAATTAATTTGAGTTACTCCAGGTCCAGAAAAAACTTGGAATTCATCATTGTATCCATCTCCATTTGGAGTGAAAACATTAGGGATATAAACATTTCTATTTTTATCTACTTCTACTAAAATATCATCACTTCCATTACAACCATTGATATCAAAAATCTCAACGGTATAAACTTGATCGTCAAGTGGAGATACCGTAGGGTTTAAACAATTCATACAAGAAGTCGAATCAAAAATCATTGGTGTCCAAATGATCGAATCGATTGGAACATTACTTCCAGATAAAATGGCATTTAATTGAATCGATTCACCTAATTGAATTTCAACATCTGGTCCAAGGTTAACGATGATTGGAGGTGGTTGATTGATAAAAATATCTTCGGTATAAGTACATCCATTTCCATCAGAAATTTCAACGACATGATCTCCTGCAAATACACTAATGGCAGTTCCAATATTTTGCGCAGGTCCTCCATCAATAGAAAAAGTATAAGGTCCACCAACTCCACCACCAGCAGTTTCTACTGTTAATAAAGTTTGGTCACCATTACAAATAGGTTCTTCAGGTGTTGGAATAAATCCAAAAACAGGAATAGGTTCCGTAATTACTTGACTCACTTCAGCTGAACAACCATTGACATCTTCGACTGTAACTGTATAGGTTCCAGGTGCTAAACTACTTACTGTATTGGTCGTACTGGTTAATCCACCTGACCAAGAATAAGTCATTGGGTCGCCGTTTCCTCCAGTAAAATCTACTTGGATAAAACCGTCAGCGTCTCCACTACAAGTTATATTTTCAGTACTGTCAATAAAGGCAACTAATAACTCAGGTTCGCCTAGCATAACAATGGTATCAAACTCACATCCATTCATATCAGTAACCGTAACTGGATAATCGCCAGCAGGAATATTTGCTAAAGTTATATCTGTAGTTCCATTCTCCCATTCAAAAGTATAGGCAGGATTTCCACCTGTTCCATTGGCAGTAATTGAACCATCCGATTCACCAAAGCAAGTAGGTTCATTTAATGTTGGGTTAATTCCTAAAGGAGGTGGCGCAGAAATTATTATGGAGTCTATTGCGAAACAATTGTTACCGTCAGATACAGTTACATATTGGATTCCTTGACAAAGCTGAACTGCTGTACTACTTACATCAGCTTCTATTTCTCCAGATGACCAAGAATAAGTGTAAACGTTAGAACCAGCACCTCCTCCAGATGCTATAGCTGAGGCAGTACCATCGCAATCAATTGTTTGCCCAAAACAACTTACACCATCACTATCTGTAAAAACAATATCAATTTCTGCTGGATCTTCTAAGACTACTTCGGTTACTACTTGATCACACAAATTGTCATCTGTTATAGTTACAGTATAAGTTCCAGAAGGTAAATTAGGAACTGCTGAATTTGTTGAACTACCTGCATTGGTAGACCATTGATAAGCATACGGCATGGTACCTCCTGACATTTGAACTGTAGCTGTTCCATCAGCTAACCCAAAGCAAGAAGGATCAGTTGGTAAAGTTTGAACTAACAATAATTGTTCAGGTGCGAAAAGTGTTGCAGAGTCAATAGCTACACAACCATCAGCAGCAGTAACTGTTACCGTATAAGTTCCAGGACCAAGGTTACTAATAGTTTGACCATTAGCATTTGTTCCATTTGGAAATGTCCAAGCGTAACCTGTGATAGGTGTATTTCCTTCAACTGCATTTACAGTCAATTCTCCAGTAGTAGAAGATGGACACGGTACAGGAATTGAATCAAAAGAAACAATCATAGGAGGTGTCGGAGGATTAATCGTAAATGGAGCGGCAACACTACAATTATTAGCATCTTCTATAGTGACGATATAATTTCCTTGAGGAACATTATTGACTGAATTAGCATCTACACCTGCACAACAAGTCCAAGTATAAGTATAACTTCCATCAGGAAATGGCGATCCTCCAATAATATTGACGGAAGCTGTTCCATCGTTCCCACCTACTGCACATGTTTCATCAGTTGTATTTACGATTCCATCAATGACTAGTGCATCAGGTTCAGCGATAGTAATTGTAGTATCAATATTACAACCTAGTGCATCAGTAATTGTGGTGGTATATGTTCCTGGAGCAAGTGGCGAAGCACTACTTATGTTTGAAACATTGGGTGACCATTGATAAGTGTACCCTCCGTTATTTACTCCAATTACACTTGGTGCATGAAAGATAGCTCCATCATCTGCACCATTACATTGTACATCAGAAACAACTGAATTTGCAAAAATTATAGTTGCTGCACTTACCGTACCTGTGGCAGTTGCAGTACACATATTATCATCAGTAATCGTAACCGTATAAGTTCCAATTCCAAGGTTAGTAGCAATTTGAGTAGTTTGAGTTGGAGTCGAACTCCATGCATAGGTATAATCTCCTGCAACAACTCCACCCATTCCAGTTGCTTCAATTTCTCCATTATCAATTCCGGAACAAGCAGCATCTGTAACCATTACACCTACTGTTAATTCAGAAGGTTGTGAAGGAGTCGTACTTGCAACTGCGGTACACATATTTCCATCGGTGATGGTAACTGCATATGTTCCTAATGCAGGATTAACATTTGAAATAGTTTGAGTAGCAATGTTCCCTGGAGTCCATAAAAAAGTATATTCAGGACCAGGATTAGAAACTATTACTCCACCGACAATTACATCAGCAGTAAAAGAACCATTGGTATCTCCAAAACACAAAATAGGTTGTGAAACAGAAATACTCGCTCCTAAAATTGGTGGTTCATCAATTACAATAGTATCTAAATCTACCACGGGAGGAACACTTGAATCTGCAATAGTTAAGGCATAAGTTCCAGCTGGCAAACCAGGTTGAGTAACCATTTCACCATCATTAACTCCGGTAATTGAACCATTATTAGTAGGGTTACCCACTTCTGAATATCCAATATTATATGGTGCGGTTCCATTACTTGGAACATTTACAGTAAAATCAATACTTCCATCAGAAAGTCCATTACAACTTACATCATTTGGAGTAATAGTAATGTCGAAGATTGCTTGATTTACGATTGTTACGGAACCTGTGTTTGAAACAAATCCTAAATAAACATTGTTTCCATTATAAACATCAATGATGGTTGGATCACCATCTATTGTGATTGGACTCATTGAGCCAACAGGGCCAAGTACATTAAAACATATCTCAAAAAGTGGGTCACCATCAGGAATAGTTAAGGTAGCCCCACTTCCAAAATCATAAAAGAAAGAAGTTGCTAATCCATCTGCTCCAACTGTGTTGAAATTCAAGTCCAAATTATTTAAATCAGGATTTACAAAATTTGCATTCGCAAATGATAATATTGTAGGATCCCAATGAATAGTATATTGAAAAGAAAAGATATCAGTAAAGTCTTGTGCGAAAAAAGGAACACAAACCGTTGTAGCAGGAAGTGCTGTTACATCAGCAATATTTGTTCCTAAGGCAGTACATCCTGACATATCCATTTGAAAGTTGGCAGGACATGCTTTTCCATCTGTTATTGAAATGTCATACAGTCCAGGTTCAAATATTTGAAACTTAGCTAAACCATTTATTACACTAATCAAAGAACCGGTAACAGAAGGATTCCCATTTAAAGTAATGGAAATATTATAAGACTCATTGGAATCAAATTCTGGAAGTCCACCATTTAGTTCAAATGTTCCTATACAATTACTTAAATCAGAACCAGCTCCGAACGTTCCAGAGGTTTGTTGATTGGTAGCTGTAATTTCATTTAGGTAAACTACTGAAAATGCAGCATTGACATTTGAATTAACACATGACCCACTATTCTCATATCCTTGAGTTGCGAACTCATCTAAAGTAATTGGAGAAAACCAAAATTGAACAGGATTACCATTGTTAAATCCATCTTGTAAAGCTCCAGTATTTTCAATATCCAAGTCTTGCATATTAACAGTAGAAGTGGCTACCCAAATATTATTTGGACCAATATTCGCTACTGGAGGATTTCCAAAAGTTGGATTTTGATAAAGACAAGCATCAGTTGTTGTAATTGTGATCAAATCAGGACCATCAACAGTTGGTGCACAATCATAAAATGCATATCCAATTCCAGGAGTTGTAGCAGGAGCGGGATCACCTGAAAGATCGAAATCTCCATTATGGATAATTTCAACTTGATCTCCTAGACATAAATACATTGTATTTAAGTTTATATCATTACTTGATCCTGTAAAAGTTCCAAGAGAAACTGTTCCTGCAAAGTTTTGCATTCCAGGAGGACATGCTAAGATTGATTCTTGGTTGGGATCTGAAATTACTTTTTCCACCTGAATAGGTCTTGGATTTTGAGCAAAAGCAACCGTCGCCATAAATGTTAGCAAGGTGATTGGGAATAAACGTTTTAACATTTTTAAGTTATTATTTTTTGAAACCATGGGGAATTAGGATCAGTTAATTTATTTTTTATAAAACGTACCTAAAACTTTAAGCGCAATAAAAGCACAAAAATAGGAATAGGTTATGAACAATTCTAATTTAGATTAAAGGAATGGAGGTTTTCTCTAATGTATTTTTTTTCGAAAAAATCATTTAAATCAGAGATGCTGTCTTGGAATATTTAGCTGCCCTCGTTAGTCTCAGGTTTAAAGGTTTTGACGGATATCTGGCAAAAATATTTTTTTTAAAAAATCCATACAAAAAGCCTTCTTTTGAAGATCGCATAAATAACGATTTTCAACCCCAAATATTGCTCAAAGGTTATGCAAAATAATAGGCAAATCATCACTTTCTCTGAGATGATTTATTTTGGTAGGTATCTAGTTATGAAAGGGGAATACTCTTTAAAATCAACTATTTTGCCAAGTTTTAAAAAGGAGAATTCGTTAAATAGTTTATCAGAAAATCAGACTAAATGTGCAACCTTGATTACCTGATTAAACCCTCTCTCCATTCAAAATTACCGTTTCCACCAAATTACTTCCAAATGAATAAGGCAAAAATGCAATGGAAGACATTGGTTTTGATATAAAAATATTCGCTACTTTCCCCCTTGCGATACTTCCAAATTCATTTTGTAATTCTAATGCAACTGCTCCATTGATAGTGGCAGCATTGATCGCTTCTTCTGGCAACATTCTCATTTTGATACAAGCCAAAGAAACCACAAAGGACATTCTTCCCGAAGGTGTAGACCCAGGATTAAAATCAGTTGCTAAAGCCACAGGCAAACCTGCATCAATTAATTTCCTCGCAGGAGGATAATGGTCATTGATGAAAAATGGAGCAGAAGGCAACAAGGTCGCCATCGTATTGGAGTTTTTTAAAACCTCAATTTCTGCATCATTAACTACTTCTAAATGATCGACAGAAATAGCTCCATGTTTTACACTTGCTTCGATTCCTCCCATACAATTAAATTGGTTGGTATGAATCTTTGGTTTCAAATTATACTTCTTACCAGCTTCCATAATCTGTTCTGTTTCAGCTGGAGAGAAAGCTACTTTTTCACAAAAAACATCAATATAATCTGCCAAGCCTTCGTCTGCGATTTGAGGAAGTAAATCGTTGATAATCAGGTTGATATACCCGTTTCTATTTTCTTTAAACTCTGGTGGTAGAGCATGTGCTCCTAAAAATGTAGCTTTAATTTTTAGAGGAGAAATGGCTTTTAATTTTCGAATAACCCGAAGCATTTTTAGCTCACTTTCAACACTAAGTCCATAACCACTTTTTATTTCAATTACTCCAGTTCCAAAATTTTTCACTTCCTCCAATCGATTCCATGCTTGCTCCAATAAATCTTCCTCAGAGGTTACTCTAAGTCGTTTGGCAGAATTTAAAATACCTCCACCACGCCTAGCAATTTCTTCGTACGAAAGTCCTTCGATTCGATCTCGAAATTCTCCTTCTCGACTTCCAGCAAAAACTAAATGAGTATGAGAATCACACCAAGAAGGAAAAACCATTTTTCCAGTTACATCAATTTCTTCATCATTTCGTTCTGGGCAAGTTTCCATTTTTCCAAAATCTGCAATTTTATTTTTCTCAATCAATAACCAAGCATTGTCGATAGTTGGGAGATTTTTCATCTCTGCTCCTTTTTTCACTTTGCAGAAATTTTCATCGACACCAACTAATGTTTTGATATTTTTTATCAGCATGATTTTTTTTTGTCAAAAGTAGGAATTGAAAATTTGAATATCCAATATTCCTTGTTCGATATTGGATATTCAAGTTTTTTCAAAAAAAAAGGGAAGAAAGCTAAGCTTCCTCCCCCTAATTCGTTTCCTAAGCAAATTAGTTTTAATGGTTGGAAAGATCTTTAATCAGACCTTCCAGTCCCTTTGCTTGAACCGTTCTCATAAAATCTATTGCTGCAGTTCGAGTATCAAACTCCCCGAGCATCAATTTATACAAGGTCCGGTTTCTGTTTTTAGAGATATGAACAATGACTGGCTCATCAAATTGTTGTTGAAACAAAGATGCTTGTTGCAAGACATTGCTATACTCTGCGTAAGCGCCCACTTGAACACTAAATCCTGTTGAATGTTGGCGTAGTACATTAAATCTGTACAATCCCTCACCACTATCCAGATTGAGATCTAGGTTCGAAACATGAGCATAAGGTTTCTCTTTTGTTAGAGTTGGCGCTTCCTCGATTTCATCCTCAAAATAATCTTCTTGAGTTGGAATCGTAGTAGGCATAGTACGTAAGTTTGGTTGCATTTTTTGATTGTTCTCTTCGAAAGAAACGAGTTGTTTATCTTTCTTTTTGACCAATCTATTTCTTGAAATATTTCCTATGGCTGTTGGGCGATTGGAAGTATAATCTATCGTAGTTGTAGCTGGTTGGCTGACCATAAAAGTAGAAGGTAAATCCACTTTTTCTTGAGCAACAGTTGCTTCAGTAACTGGAATGGAAACCTGAGGTTGAGTCTTTCTTACTTTTGGAGCTAATTGTTTTCTATCAGTAACTTGTGAAATTCTAGCTCTCGATGGACGAGCTGCCATTCGATTCACAGGTTGATCATATTGTTGCAAAATAGCCAACATATTAGAAGGTGAAAGAGACTCTTGGTATTGTCCTAAAAGGAGTCCTGAAGAATTAAAAACGAGTAATGATGGTAGTATTTGAATATTATATTTTTGCTTCAAGGCAAAGCCATCAAAGTCATCAATATCTACTTGGAGCGCCACGTAATTTTCTTTTACATAGGCTGCTAAAGTTGGATCTGTAAATGTAGTTTCTTCCATCCATTGACAAGGTGTGCACCAACTTGCAGTAAAATCTAAGAAGAATAATTTACCTTCTTCCGATGCTTTTACTTTAGCAGAAGAGAAAGAACCTTGAAAAAATTCGATTCCCTCTGATGGTGGATTTTTAGCCGACATTAAAAGCAAACTTGCCAGCAATAAGAAAGTTAGTGACCTCATAATGCTTGTTTTTTAGTGTAAAAAATATATATCATTATTGATGTTTGTACTTTTATTAAATGATTGGTTTCCAGATTTTTATAAAAAAAAGGAATTAATCAATTGTGTTTTGGTTGAAAAAAAATCAAAAAAAAGTAGATTTCAAATCATTCAAAATTATCTAAAAGTGCATCCATCTAATTTGGATGATCTCAATTATGGAAATGAGTTGTGGGAGATAATGGAAATGTTGTTATTATTTTTTAAACTTAAAATTCATGGCTGAATGAACGGGGGGATGTTCATTCATCGCCTGACTTTCTCATAGTAGTTTAAAATTGAATACATGACTACATATACAAACAACATACCATTTATGATTTTTTTTAATATTTAATTTGTAGTATTTATTTTTGGTATTGAGTATTGGGATTTTGCCTTTCGGCAATTGAGTATTGAGATGACGATAATGGGGACTCCCAATACCCAATTGCCGAAAGGCAAAATTCCAATACTCAATACTCCTTTATTTACGATTTCCAAAACCAAATCTTTAAAAAACATTCTGCTTCTTCCATTTCCCCACTTCCTCCTTTTTCGTTACCTTGCGACCGATTTTTATTAAACAATCATAGATAAAACCATGTCAAAAAAATTCGCAACTATCACAGGTGTTCACGGCTATGTGCCAGATTATGTTTTGACGAACAAGGAACTCGAAACCATGGTCGACACCAACGACGAATGGATTCAGAGTAGAACTGGAATCAAAGAGCGTCGAATTCTAAAAAAAGAAGGTTGGGCCGCCTCAGATATGGGGGTAGAAATGGTCAAAGGTTTATTGGAAAAAACGAATACCAAACCAGAAGAAGTGGACATGTTGATTTGTGCAACAATTACTGGTGATCGAGTTTTTCCAGATACAGCTAATACTATTGCTGATAAAGTAGGTGCCAAAAATTCTTTTGGATTTGATATCAATGCTGCTTGTTCAGGGTTTTTATATGCTTTAACTACAGGGGCTAAATTTGTAGAATCGGGATCTCATAAAAAAGTTGTTATCGTAGGATTAGATATGATGTCATCTATTATTAATTATAAAGATCGGTCGACTTGTATCATTTTTGGTGACGGAGGAGGAGCAGTTATGCTTGAACCAACGGAAGAAGCAATAGGAGTTCAAGACTCTGTTTTGAAGTCAGATGGTTCGGGACGAGAGTATTTGAATATGGCTGCGGGAGGTTCACTCAAGCCTCACACACCTGAAACACTAGCTGCAGGAGAGCAATATGTTTTTCAGGAAGGTCGTCCAGTTTTTAAAGCTGCGGTCAAAGGAATGTCTGGAGCGATCAAAGATGTAATGAAAAGAAATAAATTGAAAAATGATGATGTTACTTGGCTAGTGCCACATCAAGCTAATATTCGAATCATCACTTCAGTTGCGAGTCAATTAGATTTTCCGATGAAAAAAGTAATGATGAATATCCAGAAATATGGAAATACAACTGCCGGAACGTTACCACTTTGTTTGTGGGATTATGAAAGTCAATTGAAAAAAGGAGATAAAATAATTCTTGCTGCTTTTGGTGGAGGATTTACTTGGGGAGCTACTTATCTCGTTTGGGGATATTGAGAAAACGGTTGACGGTCGCTTCGCTTGACGGTTGGAATACAGTTAATTTTAAGATAAAAAAAAGCTATTTCGAATATTCGAAATAGCTTTTTTTATCCGTAAAGCGAAGCGAACGTCCAACGTTTTCCACCTTACTGATTTAATATTTTCAATTCCACTCTTTGATTAATTGCATGATCTTCTGGACTACAATCCACGTCATTACCACAATGGTTAAGTAATTTAGTTTCACCATATCCCATCACTTTTACTCGATCCGTTCCAATTCCTCTTCGAATCAAATAACCTGCGGTAGCCGTTGCTCGTTTGATAGAAAAAACCATGTTTTCTCGATCATCGCCAAGACTTGTTGTATGAGCATTTATTTCGATTTTTAAATCTGGAAATTCATTCATTAATCTGACTAACTGTTCTAAGCGAGAAGAGATATCGTCGGTAATAGTATATTTTTTAGGTTCGAATTTTACTTTTTCCAAAATAAAAATCATTTCTTCCTGTGGAGATTGGAGAGTTAAATATTCTCTCATTTCTGCAATATTAACATCTCCATCCTTGCTTTTATTTTCTATTTCCAAAGGAGTAGAATCAGTCATAGGCGAATCTATATTTGCTAATCCTTCTTGGAATATGCTCGGTGAATTTTCTTCAGTTACATTGGAAAGATTTTCATTTTTAGAAAATTTATCTTCGTAATTTTCAGGTTCACTTTCTGATTCAAAAGGTTCGATTGGCTCAAAAGGCAAATCCGTTTTTTCCGAAGGAGAAGAAGTATTATGTGTTATTTCTGTAATGTTTTCTTTTTGGGAAATATTACTAGAGTCGTTTTCTGTTTCAATTTTCGAATCAAAAGACTTCATCAATGAATCCACATTTTCAGTAGAAACAGTTGCTATCTTTTCATTGACGTTTTCTATAGAATTATTTTCAGAAATCTGATTTGACTCTTGTAAGCTTTCGATTGGAATTTCTAAATCATCAGAAGAAGTATTAGTTGAACTTTCAGAAATAGGTTCCACTACAATCGTTTCATCTTCCGATTTAGAAACAAAAACTTCTTCTGATACTGGTTTTTCAGTAAGCATATTGTTGGAAGACTTATTGTACAAACCATCAATATCAAAGAAATAAATATCATCATCACCACCTTCACGAGAAGAAGCGAACATTCCTTTTGACAAATCTTTGGAAAGATAAATAGAAACCTCATCAGCAGGACTATTGATAGGCAAACCAATGTTAGTTGGCTGACTCCAATTTCCTTTTACATCTTGTTGGCTGACAAAAATATCAAAACCTCCATAGGAAGTATGTCCTTTTGAACAAAAGAATAATTTGCCATCAGAACTCATAAATGGAAAACCTTCATTAGCTGTAGTGTTGATTGGCTCATCTAGATTTCTTGCACGACTCCATCCTTTCTCTCCTAGTGTAGAATAAAAAATATCCGTTCCACCAACGCCACTTTTGTCAGAAGTAAAAAATAAAGTCTTTCCATCAGGCGAAAAGGTAGGATGCATATGATTGGAATTATTATTACAAAATTCCATTAATTTTACATTTTTAAATCTCCCATCCTTTGTTATATCAGCTTGATAAAGCATTAGGTTATATTGATTTCTTCGATTAGAAACATCACTATTTCTCGAAAATACTACTAAGGTTTCATCAGGTGAAAGAGCAATAGTACCTGTATTTTTATTGAGGTCATTGATTCTCTTTGAGATTGGCTTAGGTGATTTGAAAGTCCCATCATCATTTCCTTTACTTAAATAAATACTCAGAAAATCCCTTCCGGTAAAGCTAGATTTCTTTTTCATAATCTTAGCGCCAGTTTTTCGATCAGAAGAAAAAGCAATTCCATCTCTAAAAAAAACAGGAGCAGAATCATCTGCTTCAGTATTGTGAGCAAAAGGTTCTATATTTTTTACGATATAATATGGTTCAATAGTTTGGACTTTATCAATTGACTCGATGAGTGTCCAACCTTTTTGATCACCAGGTTTTTTTTCTGTATATTTTGTCAACCAAACTTTAGCCTCCTCATATTTTCCTTGACTCATCAAAGTCTCGCCATAGTAATACCAAGTGATTGGTTTTGCTCTTTTATGTTGAACTATTTCGGTGTATAGATTTACTGCTTGCTCAATATTATTATTGACCCGATAACAATAAGCCAATCTAACTTTTGCACTTAGACTTGGATTTTTTTCTAAGCCTTCCTCATAAAGAGGAATAGCTTCGGCATACTTTTTAATTTGGTAGCGTTTGTTCGCTTTATCCAATTGCTTATTTTGAGCAACCAATTGCGAACTAAAAAGAAGAATTTGAAGGAAGAAAATTACTTTTAACCAATTCATGGGAGAATACATTTTTTAATTTCGTAAGGACATATGTTTTAATTGGAAATATAAAAATAATATCAATATGATGCCTCACCTTTAAATGTATAACAAAAACTATGCAACTTTTGTGACATGTGACCTAAAGCTTAAATAGTGGTCTATATAAGGAATGGTATTGTAGAAAAGATTCCAGTAAAATTTGTAATTTGAAGCTGGGATAAGATTTGGAATATTGATAAATAATTGATTGTCAGGGTTTTATGTTATTTTTTTACCAAAGAGTACTACTTGTTTCCTTTATAATCGATTAATTAAATAACTTTTTATTATTAAAAAAATATACTTATGCGAAATCTATTTTTATTTATTTTTATGACGTTTTTGACAACAATTGGTTTTTCTCAAATGGAAGAAATAACTGAGTCAAAAGAAACAATGAAGAAAGGTACCTTTAATGCTATAGTGGTGGAGCTACCAAATGCTGATGATAAAGTAGCATTAAATGTTTGGAAAAGCTTTATTAAAGGATATGGAGCAAAGGCAAAAAAAGTAAAAAAATCAAAAGAATATTTGGCTAGTGGTGCCATCATTGGAGGTTTAAATAATTCTGAAAATGTAGATGTTTATGCAAGGGTTCAGGAGAAAGGAGATGATTCAGAATTAATTGTTTGGATAGAAATGGGAGAGTTTTATGTTTCATCTGGTTCTTTTCCTAGTGATTATACTGCTGCTGTCAAAATGTTAGAAGATTATGTTATTGAGGTGGCTAAAGAATTAGTTAATATTGAAATAGAAGATGAAGAGAAGAAAATGAAAAAGATGGAAAAAGAAATGTCTAAACTTCAAAAGAAAAATAATAACTACCATCGAGACATTGAAAAAGCGAAAGACGCAATTGCTAAAGCTGAAAAGAATATTGAAGAAAATGAACGTGCTCAAAAAGAGCAAACTAGTATAATCGAATCACAACAAAAAGCTTTACAAGCACTTAAAGAAAGATTATCAGAAATGTAAAAAAATAGAGATTGTTTAAATGTGTAGAATTTTTATTCTACATTTGCATTGCGATTACCTATCGTAAAAACATTTAAGACAATCTATATAGAAATTAGCCACGATTCAGAAATGGGTCGTGGCTTTTTATGTTTAAGAATACTGCGAAGTAATGAGCTTGCTATGTAGAAAACTATTATTTGTAGGTTGCTAAATCAATTTAAATTTTTAAAACTTTTTGTTTAGAATTTATGTATTTTTACAAAGAGTTGAAAATGGAATATGATTTTATTTTAGTTTCAAAAAAAACTTTTCCCCAATTTGATTTTTTTTTCTTTTTAAGAAAATAGAAACAAAATGGCAAAAATTTACTTTCTAAGGATTGAGAAATAAGAATAAGCGGTTTTTTGTGATGATTACATATTTTTTTTTATACAATATAACTAATGAGAGCTATTTCTATTTTTTATTAAAAAAGGAAAATAGGATTTAATCATGTTTTTAAACTTTATCCACATTCTCCACTAGTTATTAACAATTCAACAAATTGATGAATTATCGAAAATGAGTTTTATGCATTAGATTTGTCATCCTAATTTTATATGAGAAAAACAGAATCAACCATCACACTATTCATCTGATATTTTGAAATATCGGAGACCTAAATTTTTTTAATTTTTTTTGAAAGAATAATTATGTCAAACACCAACCAGAATTCAAAAAAAGAATACCAGCTAAGGGGAAAGAAAAGTGATCAAGGAGCAGATCTTGGTGCCTTCGTATTTGGTAAAGTTCAGCCTCAAGCCATGGCGTTGGAAGAAGCGGTACTCGGAGCAATCATGCTCGACAAAGATGCCCTTCCAGTTATCATTGATATATTAAGTAAAGAAAGTTTTTATACAGAATCGCATCAAGCGATTTATACTGCGATGCTTCGTTTGTTTGAAAAATCACATCCAGTTGATTTGTTGACGGTGACAGAAGAGTTGAGAAAATCTGCTGAGTTAGAAAAAATTGGTGGACCATATTATCTGGTAGAGTTGACGAATCGAGTAGCAAGTGCTGCGAATATCGAGTACCATGCGAGAATCATTTCCCAAAAACACATTCAAAGAGAATTGATCAAAGTATCTACGAATATTATTCGAGATGCTTATGAAGATACAACTGATGTTATTCAATTATTGGATGATGCAGAACAAGGACTTTTTAACATCACTCAGAATCACATGAATAGTGGTTACGAGTCTATGGGAACTTTGGCTTCGAAAGCATTAAAGCAGATTGAAGAGGTTTCACAAAAAGAAGAAGGTCTAACTGGAGTACCTACTGGATTTACAGAATTAGATCGAATCACTTCTGGTTGGCAACAGTCGGATTTGATTATTGTAGCGGCAAGACCGGGTATGGGAAAAACATCTTTTACTTTGGCTTTGGCTCGAAATGCTGCAATGGATTTTGGAAAAGGAGTAGCACTTTTTTCTCTGGAGATGTCAAATGTACAATTAGTACAAAGATTGATTTCGATGGAAGCAGAAATCTCAGGTAGTAAAATGAGAAGCGGTCAACTCGAAGATTATGAGTGGACGCAGCTGAATGGTGTGATTGAAAAAATGAGTGAAGTGCCGATTTTTATTGATGATACGGCAGGGATTAATATTTTCGAATTGCGAGCAAAATGTCGTCGTTTGAAAATGCAACATGACATTCAAATGGTCGTGATTGATTACTTGCAGTTGATGAGTGGAGGAGGAGATAACAAAGGAAATAGAGAGCAGGAGATCAGTATGATTTCGAGGGGATTGAAGTCTTTAGCGAAGGAATTGAGTGTTCCTGTTATTGCACTTTCGCAGTTAAGTCGAGCGGTGGAAACGCGTGGAGGAACCAAGCGACCACAGCTTTCGGATCTTCGGGAATCTGGTGCGATTGAGCAGGATGCGGATATTGTTTCGTTTATTTATCGACCTGAATACTATGGAATTTTAGAAGATGAAGAAGGTAATTCACTCAAAGGAACTGGTGAAATCATTATTGCCAAACACAGAAATGGAGCATTAGATACGGTGAAATTAAGATTTACAGATAAGTTTGCGAAATTTACGAATTTGGATGATCCTGATTTTAATGATATTCCAGCATTACCACAAGAAAATATTATTACTCGATCTTCTCGAATGAACGATGAAGATATTCCGTTTTAGGAAAAAGAACTAGAGACTGGCTAACAGTCAGTCTCTAGTTTTTAATAAAATCAGAGACTGACTATAAGTCAATCTCCGACACGAAAAAATAACATGAAAAAGCCATCCAAGAAAGATTTCTTTTCCAAAAAGAAAACCCCCAACTCAACCACCTTTCCAACCGATACAAATCTCGACAATCTTAGACTGAATAAATTTATGGCACATTGCGGAGTCGGTACTCGTCGTGCGTGTGAAATTTATATCAAAAAAGGATTAGTAAAGGTGAATGATGAAGTGGCAATTGAAGCAGCCTATCGAGTACAAAAAGATGACGTAGTAACCTACGAAGGAAAGGTTTTGAGGTTGAATAAAAAATACGTGTACGTATTGTTAAATAAACCCAAAAAATATGTTCCTACATTTGAAAAATTGGAAGACGAAAAATCTTTTGCCAATATTTTTTCAGATAAAATTAAGGTGGAAATCAAACCGATTGGGAATTTAGCTACAACATCTTTAGGATTAGTATTGTTAACTGACGATGAAGTATTGATGGAGAAATTTTCTAAACCAGAACATCCGATTCGTTCTATTTTTCATTTGATTTTGGAAAAACCAATGACCATTGAGATTCGCCAAGAACTAGAGAAAAGCTTAATTGAAAAATATCCCAACATCCACACCTTAAGTCACGTAAAAGGAAAAGGAGAAAATGAAATCGGAATTGAATTGAAAGGTGGAACGGATGAAGAGGTGAAAAAAATATTTGAGGAAAATGATTTTCCTATCGAAAAAATAGATCGAGTATTTTTGAATGGATTAACCAAAAAAGATTTACCAAGAGGAAGATTTCGATTACTAACAGAACAGGAAGCGATATTTTTAAAACATTTCTAAAGTAGTAGGTTGCTTCAGCTACCCACAAAAAAAAGAGCACAACAATTTTATCAAAAAAATTAAATGAGTAAAAAAGGACACTCCGAAGACTTAGGTACCAAACCCATAGGACAACTCCTTCGATCGCAAGCGATCCCTGCTTCAATCGGAATTCTCATTATGTCAGTCTATGGAATTGTGGATACGATTTTTGTTGGTCGATGGATTGGTTCATTGGCGATTGGAGCAATTACCGTAGTTCTTCCGATTACTTTTTTAATTGCCTCAGTTGGAATGTCAATAGGAATTGGAGGGTCGTCAGTTATCTCAAGAGCACTAGGTGAGGGTAATGACAAGCGAGCCTATCAAACCTTTGGAAATCAGATTACGCTTACTTTATTGATTGCTATTTCAGTAGTCATTTTCGGATTATTTTTTCAAGAAGAAATTTTACAAGCCTTCGGTGGAAAGGGAGACATTCTTCCGTATGCAAAAATATATTTTCAGATAGTTTTATTGGGAGTACCATTTTTAGCTTGGGCGATGATGGCGAATAATGTGATGCGCGCCTTGGGACAACCCAAAATGGCGATGGTCACTTTGATCGCACCTGCCATTGCCAATGCGATTTTAGATCCACTTTTGATTGTTTATTTTGACATGGGAATGGCCGGCGCAGCTTGGGCAACAACAATTGGATATGTTGCGAGTGCAGGATTTACAATTTGGTTTTTTGCTAGTGGGAAATCAGAAATGGAATTTTCATGGAAGTATTTAAAGTTACGGACAGATCTTGTCAAAGAGATTTTTTCTATTGGGGGAGTAACTTTAGCGAGACAAGGAACGATTAGTGTTTTGTCAGTAGTATTGAATAATACGTTGTATGGATATGGTGGCGAAATGAGTTTGGCGGTTTATGGAATCATCAATCGATTAATGTTTTTTGCCAACTTCCCTGTCTTGGGAATGGTGCAAGGGTTTTTACCAATTGCAGGATTTAATTATGGTGCGAAAAAGTTTGGTCGAGTACGAGAAGTTATTTTAAAATCTATCGGTTGGGGAACAGGTATTTCATTTATCATCTTTGCCTGTATCTTATTTTTTGCGAAAGAACTAAGTGCTATTTTTACGAATGAGCAAGAAATGATTGACCAAACAGCACCAGCTTTGATTGCTGTCTTTTTGGCTACCCCAACTTTAGTTATGCAACTGATTGGTTCTGCTTATTACCAATCGATAGGAAAAGCCTTGCCAGCATTATTTCTAAGTTTATTGAAACAAGGAATATTTTTGATTCCTTTGATTTTGATTTTACCAAGGTATTATGGACTGAATGGCGTTTGGTATGCTTTCCCAATTGCGGATGTAGGAACTGCGATAATTAATTTTTTCTTTTTGAGATATGCCTATCGAAAATTGACTATTGAGGAGCAAGAGAGTTTTGAAAATGAAAAAATATTGGATGCCAATGTGAATTTTGAAAAGAAATAAAAGATAAATTTAAAATCAAAAAGCCTCATCAAAATCATTTTGATGAGGCTTTTTTAAAATCTAAATTATCGCATTACAATCCAATAATTACAGGCTTACCTTCATTCTTATACCTAATAAAATAAACTCCTCTGCTTAAATTATTAATATCGATTCTTATTCCATTTTCGCCAGTTTTTTCCATAGTAATATTTTCGTTGACTACTTGACCTTGCATGTTGATTAAAACTAGCTGATCCAATTCTATTTTATTTTTAGAAATATAAATAGTAGAGGAAGCTGGATTTGGGAAAAATTTTAATTGATCATTTTGGATGTTAGACCTGAAATCAACAGACTTAATATCTGAATATTCAAATGCTCCATCAAAGTCAACTTGTTTAAGACGATAGTACGATTTTCCTGCAATCGGTTTTTCATCAATTGAGTGATAATTCTGATAGTGGGTAATTGTACCTCTACCTTCTACAATATCAATCACTTCCCAATTATTTCCATCCTTTGACCTTTCGACTTCGAATTGCTTGTTATTTAACTCAGAAGCAGTTTGCCAATTTAATGATACCGTTTCATTGTTTTGTCTTGCCGAAAATTCTGTTAACTCCACAGGAAGAGCCCCAACCCCTTTAAATTCTTGATAATACATTTTACTACCATATCTTTCAACAAAAACAATGTCAAGGTATCCGTCTTCATTCATATCAATTAATTGGGATTCACCACTATAAGCAATAAAACTTGATAAGTTTGTACTGTTTTGATAGATTCCTGCAATATTTTCAGAACCTGAATTATAAAAATAATCAGAACCAATAATATCCATATCTCCATCATCATCAATATCAAAAAAATGACCAAAGCGAGAATGTTTATTTATGACTGTTTCAGTTAAGCCACCTCCAGACTCTTGCATGACACGTTGATCACTTTGGGAAGAGATGATTACATCTAACTTACCATCATTATTATAATCTACAGAATATGGATCTCCATAAGTTACAGAACTAACAGAAGAATTAATTGTATTTAATGTTGAACTAAATCCTGCTGCTGATCCCTTTACATAATACGTACCATTACTTCTTGCTGCATAAATAATATCTTGATAACCATCATCATCAAAATCTATAAAAGATATTTTTGAGGACCATGAGTTACTACTTACACCTGACAAAGTATAATAGGAAGAAAAACTAAGGGGAGTTACATCGCTTTGTGTGAATATTTCGAATAGGACTCCTCCTGATCCTGCATAAGTATTAAAGGTTGTTGCGCCAATGTCTAACCAGCCGTCATTGTTTACATCTGCAATGGCTAGAAAGGTATCATCGTTCCCAAGATTAGAAAATGTTAGAACACCTGCGCTCGTATAAGAACCACTTCCATTGTTGGTTAATATTTCAGCTTTATTCACATCCTTAAGACCGATTATAATATCAATATCACCATCATTATCGAGATCCGCAGTTTTTATATCAATAGCCCGATTAGATTCGGTATAATTAATAGTTGATATTGTCATATCTCCTAAGGAGAAAGCAGGACTTGAACCTGGAGACGCACCAGGATTAGTCATAAGTTCAATATGGTCATCAGCAGGAATAAGAAAGTCTAAATCTCCATCGTTATCAATATCCACAGCCTCCATATGGGTACCACCGCCTCCAGTTAAATTAACACTTGTTTCACTTTTAAACATATCCGAGCCCCATCCTAATGTTAATGAACCAGCTGAATTTTGTTTTGCTTTAAATGTAATACTAGAACTAGAAACTAAACCACCAGTAAGTACCTTAATATCTGCGACCGAAGGACAGTTAGGAACAGTTACAGTTAATTTAGTGGTAGTAGCAGCGGTAACGGTAGCTTTTATACCTGCGAAGTAAACTATATTATTGGCAGGTGTGGCATTGAATCCTGTGCCGTTTATCTCTACCGTTCCACCGATGATTGCAGTAGTTGGTGATAAAGATGTGATAGTTGCTTGAGCCATTGACATGATCGCAAAAGATAATGTGATTAACAGGGTGTAAATACTTTTTCTCATTTTTTTATTTTTTAGAATTATAAAATAGTCCTTTAATCTTTTACAGAGTTAGATTTAACGTATAAGGTAAAGGTGAAAACATCCTAGTTTTAAATAGAATGAATTAAGCTAGGTAAAAGACATACCTAGAAAAAAATCCTAATACTTGATCTATTGTTAAAGGACGTGTCTTACTCAAAATCAATTAGTGTTTTTGATTTTGGTAACTATTATTAAAAAAATAAATTGAGTTAGTTATATAGGTAGGTGCGAAGTGTTAGAAAATATTTATTATTGTTTCTATATATGTAAAAATTATACCATTAATTTTTTATAAATATTTATTATGAAAAAAATGTGACATTCTTTTGCAGGGTTTATTCTTTCCAGGGGAATAAAAATTGTGCCTTTTATCAAGGTTAAAAAAAGTAGGATTATAAAAATATATTAATATTTTTTACTACGCAAAAAGATTGCGTACTTACCTTATATCTTTGTTTTAAATTAGTACAAAATATTAAAATGCAAGAGGAAATATTTATATCAATTTTCAATAAAAGCCTTCCATTCATCTCTGATGGTTGGAAGGAGAAGTATAGCAAGTTGCTAAATGAGGAGCATTCGATTGTGATCGGCAAAAGAATTTTTTCCTATATGTTTGACCATAAAATTAATCATGATCCTCTTCCAGTTTTTGAGGAAGAAATAATTGCTGACTACCCAAGCCATTATCAGTATTTCGAAAAATTAAAATCTATCGTAACAAAAAACGATAATCAAAATGCTCAATTTATTGCGAGCCTAATTGAAAAAACACCTATCGAATCTTTACTCGTTATTTTAGGACAACGAAAAACACCTGCAACAATCATTGACGAAAATGGAATTCCACCATTTAAAAATCAATTGCTTAAAAGCTGTTTTGAAATGTATAATGAGCAAATCTGTAAAGCTGCCAGAGCCAGAGAAAAACATATTTCAAGAAATGAAACTGATACATTTTGGGGGAAGATAGAAGGAACACCAGAAGAAAAAGAACAAGCTGCCAAAACAATCGTTAGAAAAATAATTGACGAAAAAACTTGGTGGAATATATTCACACATTATAAGCATGAGGTAGTTTACGAAATAAGAGTAGCCTCTGGGCAAGGCATCAGATGGAAATTAAATAACTTAGAGTTGATCGGTTTTTTAGAACCATTTCAATAATTTTTTGCTAAGAATTAAATAAAAAATCATGAATAATTTTCAAAGTCAATATAATTTTTCGGAAATGGAGTGGGAGAGTTGTCTGCGAGTTTTAAAGCAACTCAAAGATCAACCATTTCAAAATCCAGATAATCAATTGTTCTCAGGATTGATTACGAAGATTCACAAACAAGCCAAGAAAGAATCTAAACGAGAAGAATATTTGCAAAAGAAAGAAGCAGATTTAGCGATACTCCAAAGTTCGACTATTTCAAAAAATGCTTTGGCAAATACCACTTTGTATTATGATGATGAACCGGTGAAGCAAAATTTTTCGCAATTGCAATTAGAAAAAAATTGCTACGCTTGTAATTCAAAATATAACTTGGCGCATTCATTTTATAATCGCCTATGTCCAACTTGCTCAGGAATTAATTATAAAAATCGATTTAAGGAAATTGATTTGACGAATCGAAATGTCATTCTCACCGGAGGGCGAGTTAAGATTGGTTATGCGACAGCACTTAAATTTTTAAGAGCGAATGCCAACCTAACTTTGACCACTCGATTTCCTGCGATTGCCTTGAGTCAATTGCAAAAGGAAAAAGACTACGACGAATGGAAAGATAATTTAAAAGTATATGGATTAGATTTACGAAATCTGAAAGCAGTCAAAGACTTTATCAATCAATATGCTAGCGAAAATAAATGCTTAGATATCTTAGTCAATAATGCTGCACAAACCATAAAATATACTGATCAATATTATTTGCCCATTTTGCAAAGCGAGCAAAAGTTGCTAAAAACGTATAAAGGTAATCCATCACTTTCGATGAATAAGACTGATGTCATTAGTGAAAAAATGTTGTCCGATGCCAAGGAAATAAAAACGGAATTGAATCGATTTGGAAATCCAATTGATGATCGAACTAAAAATAGTTGGAATTCAACCTTGGAAGAAATTTCGATGACGGAGATTTTAGAAGTAAATTTAATCAATCAGATTTCACCTTATTTATTGATTAAAGAGTTGAGCCCTTTGATGAAAAAATCGACTTTTAAATATAAATTCATCGTCAATGTTACATCGTCGGAAGGGCAATTTAGTTATGATAATAAAACGATTTTTCATCCACATACCAATATGACGAAAGCGGCGCTCAACATGTTGACCCGAACCTCAGCGAAAGAATATCAAAATTATAATATCTTGATGAGTGCAGTTGATGTAGGTTGGGTATCGACGGGAGCGAAAGAAGTTTTAAGAAAAAAACAATTTGACGTAGGATATATTCCTCCCTTGGATTCAGTAGATGGTGCAGCAAGAATTATGCATCCAATTATTGAAGCCATTGAAAATGAAAAATTGATCGTCGGGAAATTGATCAAAAATTATAAAGAAGAAATCTGGTGATTTATGTTAGCGGTTATTTTAAATGGAAAAGGCTTGGCAACAAACTAAGAGATAAGAGTTCGAGTCTCTTACCGCTTTCCATCAGATAGTGAATGGTAGCTTAATCTGGAAGAGCATAGATAGGGCTTATTTGGGGTGCAAGTTCGAGTCTTGCCCATTCACGACTACAGCGTTAGTTTAAAGGAAAAACATCAGCTTAGCTGGCTGGAACTGAGGGTTCGATTCCCTCACGCTGTGCTAATTTTGAAATAGTAATTGAGGAGTTGTATAAAATATTTTCAAAGTATAAGTTCAAATCCAAAATTGAAGAATGTCATTGTTGCGTTAGAAATACTGATAAAATAATATTAATAAATAAGAAACCTGGTGATTCATGTTAGCGGTTAGTTTAATTGGAAAAATGTTGCTTCTCAAGTAAAAGCTGAGAGTTCGAGTCTCTCACCGCTTTCCACCAGATAGTGAATGGTAGTTTAACTGGAAAAACGTTAACCTCATATTTACAGATGCAAGTTCGAATCTTGTCCATTCACGAATACAGCGTTAGTTTAAAGGAAAAACACCAGCCCGTCACGCTGGAATTGAGGGTTCGATTCCCTTGCGCTGTACTAGTTTTAAAATAGTAGAATCAAAAATATTGGTCAATTAAATGATAACTGAATTTGAAATAGCAATTGAAGAATTATATAAAATATTTTCTAAGTATCCACTCAAATCTAAAATTGAAGGATGTCCATGTTGTGTTAAAGAAGCTGATAAAACATCATTACATTCAAAGAAATTGAGAGAACTTGAAGATGAGGATTTATCATACTATGCATTTAAAGCAATGACAACATTTGGAGACTTAGAAGACTTTAAATATTTTCTACCAAGGATTTTTGAATTAAGTGCCAAGCGAAAATTAATAGTTGATACTTTTGTCGTTTTAGGAAAACTAGAATATGGAGATTGGCTAAATTGGGATCAAGAGGAGAAAAACATAATTAATAAATTTATTCATGCATGGTGGAAATATGATATAAATAATCATGAATATTTTGATACTGAAATATTAATTGAGTTGAGTAAGTTAATCAAGGATTTATCAGAAATGCTTGATTGTTGGAATTTAGATATAGAAACTCAGGGATTTAAAAATTACGTTGATTTAATTGAATCTCATTATCATGATTTGAAAAATAAGAATAGAGAGTTTAAAGAAATAAAAGGAAGAGAGCTTGAGATATTTACTTCTTGGATTGAAGCAAATTCTTATAAGTTAGAGGAAGGTTTTTTTAGATTTGAAAACGAGGATAAAGAATTTAGCGATAGGATTTCGGATTTATTATTTTTTTTTGAATAAAGAAAAATTGATAGTTTTTTCAGTATCCGCTTACTTCACCATTCTCCCTTTTCCCTGAAAAATAATGGAATCACACATTATCTATCCATGTATTTAAGTTTTATTCTCTAGCTTTTTTTTTAATTTATCCATAATTGCAAAAATCTTTTTTTTGCTTAAAGATTTAGTCAAGAAACCATTATTTTCCATTTTTGTAATAAATTCAGGATTTATTTGAATATTATGATTGTCAATATAATGAATGTAATATTCAGGCCATATCCATTCACCATCTGTAATTATTGAGAAAGATCCTGCAATTCCCTTTGAATTGCACTTCAAACAACTCAGTAAACCTGGGGATGCCATTATCATTGTACCACTTTTTAAGTATGATAATATTTTTTCTTTTTCAACTTCATCATAAATTGTATACTCCTCATCTTCTAAGACTCCATCTGATTGAAGAGTTGTATAATCTTTCCAAAAACCAATTATTTTTATCATGATTTACTATTTTTTCGGTAGAAGTGGAGAATCCCATTAGCATCCTAGTTGTTGAATCTATTCCAAATCTACAAATTTCCCATGCTACTTTTCCCTAAAAAATACTGGAATCACACATTATCTATCCGTATATTTACGTTTTATTGTCTGTTAAAAAAATAGACAGGTTTCAAAAAAACAGATTCAACACTATGAAGTATTTTACCAACCTACTGGCGTTAGCCTTTACCATTCTTATTTGTACAACTGCTCAGGCAAAGGAAAAATCTAATCCAAATTATATTTACACCATTCACATTGGCGCATTTGACAAAGCGCAATTAGCTGATTTTGATGGGATTCGGGACATTGGTTATGTGTATGCATTTCCATTGAGAGATAATTTGATGCAAGTATTTTTAGGTGGATATTCAAGTCGAAAAACAGCTCGACAGCTTTTGCCAGATGTACATGAAAGCGGTTATCCTGATGCCTATGTGATGCGTCGAGCATTGGACGAAGGAGAAGAAATTGCGACTGTTCAGATTGCTTTGCAAAAGCCAGGGACAGATTTAGATTTTGGAAAATATTTGCAAGCAGGCAAAATATATATTTCCCAAAATGATAATGATCTGCGCGTATTAAGTGGTCAATATGAAACAGAAGAGATTGCTCAAAAGCGAGCGAACCAACTCAAAAGAATGGGTTTTACAGATGCTTCTGTCAAAACGATGAATACAGTTGAATTAATCAAATTGACTTCATTCGAAAGCGGTGGAGCAGTAGCTGCCCCAATCGTGGAGGTTGTCGAAACTTCTAAAGGTGGCGAATCAAAGGTGAAAAAAGAAGCTGAAAACTTACCAGAATCTTACAATCTTTTATTTAAAAAATCAAAAAATACAGCTAAGGGGGGAACTTCAATTCCTAGCGATATTCCAGATAGTTTTGATGGGGGAACAGAGCGAATTAAGGTTCCTGCAAAAAAAGAAGCGAAAGCTGATTTGCCAAAAATTAGAGTAAAAGTGAAACGAACATCTGCTATCGAATTACAAAAAGTATTAAAGGCGCAAGGTGTTTACAATAGTGGATTGGATGGATATTATGGAAAAGGAACTGCGAAAGGATATGCGGATATTAAAACAGAGAATTATCAAATTCGAAAATATTTGTTGTTGTCTGAGATGATGAATGATGGAGCGAATACGGGTTTAAAATCAAGTCGATTGCAGACGATTGTCAATAACTTATTGAGTGAACCAGCAGATGCAAATATATTGTTACAAGCTGAACGTTCGCCTTTAGCAAAAGTATATCGTGCATATGTTTTATTTCAAGATGGAGGAAATACAGATCAAGTGAATCAATTAATGAATGCTGCGATCAAGCAAGCATTCAAAGGAAAGAAACTAAAAAATGCTCCACCGTTCGATTATAATGCGACTTATGCTTATGATAATTTGGAGCAACTTTTAAAGCACTTAAATTATATTCATTCGGTGTCACAAGATGCGGAAGTACCTTGTTGGGTTTTTTCTCAACATCCACTTGAAGCAGCAAATGCATTTGCTTCAAGCGGAGGAAATTTACGGATGCAGACTTGTGGAGGAGACTTTATGAGTTGGGAAGAAACTAAATTATTGAAGACAATTGCATCGGATTTAGATCCTTCGATTGATACGGATAAAGATAAATTAGCAGCTTACACCAGCAAGCGAGCAAAGCTTTTTATTGCACCACAAAAAATGACAACAGGAGATGCGGAAGCGGTTGCTGTTTGGCATAAAACACTTTGGACACAGATGGAATCTTGGAGTGCTGCTGACCCGATTCATGAGCAAAGAGTAACGGCATTAAAGGTTTCTTACTTTCAATCGCAAGTTCGGATTGAGGATTATTTTATGAATAAAGGATTCACATATAAAGAGGCTAAGCCATTGGCGATGTGTGTATTGCAAACGATTGTAGGAAAGCATTTTGCGAATTACATGAAAGGATAAAATAATAATTCATAATAAAAAAAGGTCTTGTAACAATATAGTTACAAGACCTTTTTTATTGGGTTGCTTCTTTCGTGATAGAGGTCTATTCAAAAGGTCAATTCTTCTTTTTATCCTTTGCTCTTCGTTTTGCCTTTCGCACTTGTTTTCTTGCTTTCAAATGATTTCCCGTAGCTTTCATTAATCGTACTAGTGGTACTCCAATCGAAAAAGTAAAACTATGTTGATTTAAAAGTGGTGCTTTCTTTTTACTAAAAATAAAATCATAATTAAAACTTGCTGCACCCAATTCCACCGCAAGACCCATTCCATGAACCAAATAATTATCTTTCAAGAATTCAGGATTGTTCTCTACCCGTAACAATGTATTTTCATTTTGTGCAAGTTCCTCAGCTCCTTCAAAAGTATAATTTAAATCACCATCTTTTTGAATGTATTGTAAGTTATACTTCATTAAAAAACGAGTAAAGGTGGTCTCTTTCCAAAAAACATCAGCTACTCGACTCGTATTTCTAATACTCATTTTTTTCATATCCATAGAAAAACTACCCCCTGAAACTGTTGCAGGAAATGAGCCACTAAAGTTAAAATTTGGATTTTGATTAGATGCATTAATATAATTCTCAAAACGTGCTATTGACCGTACCCCCATATCTCCTTTTTGGTAAAAAGCATCTAACGCAAACATTCCAAAACGAAATCCTGTCATTGGTCCATAAAGCAAAGTTTGTCCTTGACTTTTTCTCTGAGGATAAGCAGTTAGTCTCGCCCCTGTATGCCAGTAATTTTTGATGATGTCAAAAGAGACTTCCTCTGTTCGATTGACAGTAGTAGTGGTAGAGGAATACACATCTACTTTTTCGGATAAATTACCATCACCATCATGGTCTCCCCAATCATAATAAGTTCCAACTTTTCGCTCTCGGGTAATTTGTTTTTGATAATCAATCGAATTTTGATAACTCCGCGGTGTAAAAATATCAGCCAAACCATCAATGCCAATACTTACTGTTGGCATAAATCGAAATCCTGTAAAAGCATGGTCTGCATCATTTTTCCAAATCATAGACCCCATCACATAACTATCTGCTTTGAAACTAATATTCACAAATGGCATCTTAACCATCAAGCCCGGCGATACTTTTAATCCTGCTGCGGAAGGAATATTATCTTCTCCTCTGATACCAATCCGACTATAAGTTAACCCACCTTCTAGGATAGGAATAAATCGTAAAGTTGTCATACTCATTTGATGCGACTTCATGATTTTAAGTAGTGGATAACTTGCTCCCAAACTCCACATAAATCCATTCGAGATTTCTTGAGTTTCTCGAAATCCGTCTTTATATAATTTTCCAAAGTTATATTCAAAATATAAATAAGAAGCTTGGACTCGACCACCGTACCAATTTCCATCAGCTTTAAAATCATTTTTAAAACGGGGCTGGGAAATGTTTAATCCAATATTTCGAAAATCGTCTAATCCGTATTGAGCATAGGAACTAAAAGAAATGGTTGACAATATAATTGTCAACCATAAAATTGTAAATGTGTGTTTCATGAGATTATTGACTTTTAATAAATAAAAATTCGCGTACACGAATTTGGTTTTTTGGGGGAATTCAGGAGTGAATTCATCACAAATTGTTTACCAAAAATATAATCATATTCTTTTTTTAGCTATACGAAGAATTACTGAAACCTTTACGTAGTTTTACGTATTCAAATTAAACTCTATCTTTTTATGAAAATATTTCCAATTGCTTTTTTACTCTTTTGTTCTACTTTTCTTTTTTCCCAAACATCACTCATCGACAGTTTACAACAAGAAATTATAAAATCGAATGACGAAAAGAAAGTCACTCTACTCTGTGAACTTTGTTCGGAACTTACTTATCAAGATATATCTTCCGCAAAAACTAACTGCCAGCAAGCATTAGAATTAGCAGAAGAAATTAACTTTAAAAAAGGTAAAGCATCTGCTCTACAATATTTTGGTACCATTGAACAAGCACAAAGTAATTACACTAAAGCTTTAGATTTTCAAAAAAAATCTATTACTCTTTTCCTAGAATTGAATGATGAAATGGCTGTAGCTAATTTGCAAAATAATATGGGAATTTGTTATGATGAGCAAGGAGACTATCAAAAAGCATTACAAAATTATTTCGCTGCGCTAAAAGTTTATGAAGCGAAAAATGAGTCATTGAGTATTGCCCAAGCATTTAATAATATTGGAATCGTTTACAAAAAACAAAAGAATTATGACAAAGTGATTGAGTATTATTCTAAAGCATTGAGTATTTACAAAAATGTTAATCATGGTTTTGGAATGGCGGTGACGGAAGGAAATATCGGTTCTGCTTTTTTAGAAAAAAATGAATACTTACAAGCAATTGCATATTCCAAACTAGCTTTGGCAAAGTACGACTCTTTGGATATTCGACAGTACCTTCCTTATCCATTAGGAAATATGGGGCGAGCTTTAATTGGTTTGAAAAAATACGATGAAGCGATTTTAAAACTAGAAGAAGCACTTCAATTACATCAAGAGTTTGGTGATAAAAGAGCGATTGCATTTACTCAGAATCATCTGGCGGAAGCATATTTTTTGGTCAAAAAATATGACTTAGCAGCAATTCAAGCAGAACTATCATTGGCTCTAGCTACTGAGATTGGTGCCAAGGATGAAGCGAAAAATGCGAATTATTTTTTGGCTAAAATATATGGAAAACAAAATAATTTTGAAAAAGCTTACCAAGCACAATTGAGTCTAATGGCGATCAAAGACACCCTTTTTGAAATAGAAAAAACAAAACAAATTGCCGAATTACAAACTCAATATGAAACCGAAAAAAAGGAACAAACGATTGAACTTCAACAACTAGAAATAGAAAAAGCGGATACTCGGAATAAAGCAATAGTGGCACTTTCCATTGGTGGATTTTTAGGTCTTTTTTTAGTAGTGGCATTAGGCTATTTTTTCTACGATAATCAGCAAAAAGAAGCACAACGTAAAAAGGAAAAAATCTACGAAAAACAATTGTTGACTGCTACGATAGATGCAACGGAGGCGGAACGAAAACGTATCGCTGCCGATTTGCATGATGGCATCGGACAACAGCTTACGGGATTGAAAATGGGATGGCAACAAATGACAGATCAGATTTTAGTAGATACTCCAGAAAGTGCCGCCAATATTAGAAAGTTGACGGGGATATTGGATGAAGCTACGTTGGACATTCGTACGATTTCACATCAAATGATGCCTAAAACGCTGAGCGAATTTGGTTTGGAAAAAGCGGTGGAAGCGATGGTGGAAAAATCATTTTCTCATACGTCGATCGAATATGAGTTCGATAGTTTTGGAATAGAAAAACGATTAGATGAAACGGTAGAAGTTGGAGTATTTAGAATTGCACAAGAGGCAGTCAATAATGTATTGAAACATGCTGACGCAAAAGAAGTTTCTGTACAACTTTTCCAAAATAAAAACCACCTTATTTTAACTGTGGAGGATAATGGAAAAGGTTTGAAATCAAAGTCTAAAACTGATTTGGAAACTGGACATGGTTTGATGAATATGCAATCCCGAGCGAAGGCGCTAGGAGGCGAAATTATTTTTGAGAAGGGAATGGAAGGTGGAACGATTTTGACCTTGCGAATTTGATAAAGGGAATTATAACAAAACATTTACATTTTGAATAGAAAGATAAAATTACTACTTGTTGATGATCACCAAATTGTGATTGATGGTCTAAAGTTACTATTGGAGGTTCATCCCAATTTCGAAATTATCGGAAGTGCCAATAATGGAAAATTAGCTTTGGAGATGATTAAAATTCTTCAGCCAGATATTGTTTTGATGGATATTGATATGCCGATAATGAATGGAATTATAGCGGCACAAAAATCTATAGGATTATTTCCAAAAGTAAAAATCATCATCTTGTCTTTACATTTTGAAAAACCAATTATTCAAAAAATGTTGGAGCTGGGAGTGTCAGGATATTTGTTAAAAAATGCAGATTATAAAGAAGTGATTCAAGCAATTGAAATAGTAGAAAAAGGAAAACAGTATTTTTCAAGCGAGGTAACTACAGCCTTGTTGAGTAAAACCAACTTAAATTTTTCTCCTCAAAAAAATGAGAATTCAGCAGGAAAATTAGCCTTACTTTCAGAACGAGAAATTGAAATATTAAAATTACTTGCAGAAGGTTTTTCGAGTAAAGAAATTTCAGAACAACTTTTTTTGAGTGCAAGAACGGTGGAAACGCATCGGTTTAATTTGATGAAAAAATTGGAGATAAAAAAGTTGGCGCACTTGATTCGGTTTGCGGTAAGGTGTGGAATGTGAACTTGGTGATTTTTTATTAATAATAGCAATGAGTGAGAAATTGTATTCCAATAACGATTTCTACTTTTCCTTTCCTCTTGTGTGAAATATAGAATTCAAGGTAAAGTAAAATACATTAAGGTTCCCAAAAGAAACAATGCAAAAAGAATAAGGCCAGAAATCAATGAAAAATAATTGGTATCGTTTTCTAGTTTTTCTCGAACACCTTTTTTCTCGATAATATTTTCACCATTTATAGCTAAATGATAAACTGAAATATTTTCCCAATTGAAGTGTTTTGTCCAAAAATTAGGTTCAGAGTTTTTTAAAATTTTAGAATCGTAAATGGATTTTTGGATTCCAATGTTAAAGATATCTCCTCGGGTAAAATTTTTATTGAGATTATTATTACATGCTTGAAAACTAATTCCGCTAATATCAAAAACAAAATTTGGATGTTCTTGTGACTTTAAAGTATATGAATTATCATTTTTTTTCGGTGCACTTTCCAAAATGATTTCGAACGATTTGATATTATTTTCAAACCCTTCAAGATTGTCTCGTCCCAATCCATTTAATAAAAAGGAACCTGAAAAGAATAAACTACTAAAGAGTAAAATAGCTAAGCATCCTTGAAAGGTTAATTTATCTTTTCCTTTAAAAGCTTTGTCTCCAATATTATTATAATGCTTTCTTAGGAATTGTTCTGTTTGGTGAAAATTAAAAATAGAACTTGAACCTATCAATTCATACTCACCATTGGAAAAAAGAATTGCAATTTTATCTTCTTCTTTCTTTTCAGTACCAGCAGTTCCTTCTCTATATCCAAAACCAACAATATTATTTTTATATTTTTTTCCAAAAAGAGTTGTGTGTATAATTACTTTGGTAGGAGTAAAGTATAATCTTTTGAAATTAATGAGATTGTATAAATACTTTAATGTAATTATTGCAAGGATTAACGCAAATGAAAAGTAACTTAAATCTACATACGGAGGTTCGAAAGCAATCTGAAATAACCAACCAGAAATTAAGAAACCAACTATTATCCCAAAAGTCAGAAGCATTGTATGCTCAGATTTTCGAGTAGCATTTAATTTAAGATCAACTACTAATCCATGATCCAATACTTCGTCAAATAATTTTTTTTCCATAGGTGTATGAGAGTTGACTCTACTTCTTCATATACAACTCCGCATACCTAGCAATATATTTCCCTAAAATATCAAACTCCAAATTCACTACATCACCTGCTGTTAAATTCCGAAAATTAGTATGTTCAAAAGTATAAGGAATAATCGCAACGGAGAAAGTATCCTCTGTCGGGTTTACTAAAGTCAAGCTCACACCATTTACACAAACCGAACCTTTGTCCACAAGCAAGTGCGCATTTTTTTTATCAAATCGAAAACTAAAATACCAACTCCCTTCTACTTCTTTCACTTCGATACAAGTGGCAGTATCATCCACATGACCTTGTACAATATGTCCATCCAATCGACCATGTTGCACCATCGCTCTTTCGAGGTTGATAGCATCGCCTGTTCTGAATTTTCCTAGATTAGTCCGAATCATAGTTTCTTCGATGGCAGTCACTTTATATTGAGCATCAGTTTGATGCGTCACCGTCAGACAAACGCCATTGTGTGAAACACTTTGATCTATTTTTAATTCATTGGAAATAGGGGAGGAAACGGTGAAATGAACATTGCTTCCTTCTGTTTCGATATTTTCTACTTTGCCTTCGGCTTCGATGATTCCTGTAAACATTGATTTTATTTTTTAGAGGACAGAAAACAGACCATTCGCTGTGCTTACTGACAGAGGACAGACTGACGATTATTTAAGAATTACAACACATTGTTTTCAAATTAGTTTTTTGCAAAAATAAAAAAAGGAGTGATGATTTTTAAAAAACCATCACTCCTCTTTTTTTGAATTCACATTGGGAGAAAAATTAACCATCAACAGTTAACCATTAATTAACGAAGTAGTTCGATAAATCCATTTAATATTTCAGGGTTTTCAGTTACGCCCGAAACTCGATTTTCAAAAACTCGACAGGTATAATAGTAAACACCTTGAGCGACATCTTTTCCTTTTAGATTTTTCCCATCCCATCCCAAATCAGGATTGGTAGAGGTATAAACTAGTTGTCCCCAAATGTTAAATACATTAAACTCTACTCGATCCACAAATCGATAAGGATAGGGAATAAATAATTCATTCGAACCATCTCCATTTGGTGTGAATGCATTTGGTAAATTATAAATCGGACAATTATCCACACAGACGATATTACTATATGCACTTTCATTGTCGAAAGTATCAATAGCAGTAACGGCATAACAACCTGCAATTCCAAACTCAGAATTATGCATTAAAGTAGTATCTGCTGAATTATTGTTGGTATAAATCAATTGGAAATTACTCATATCAGTCGGGGGGGCATAATAGACATTATAGTAAACCACATCATCCGTTTCTTCGCAAAGATTCATTGGATTGACCCAAACTAGATTATTGATAATATCATCGCCATTCGTAGAATCTCCCACATCTTCACAACCATTGGTAATGGTCAAGGAAGGAGGACAAGGAGGAATGGTATCTAATGGGATACCGCATTCTCGTTGTGAATCATTAATCAAGAGTGGTAAAATTCCTTCAATATTATAAGAACCGTAACCTCTGACATAGTAACAATATTCTACTCCATTGACTAATCCTTCGTTGTCAATATATTCTTCTGTATTGGAAAATCCGATGGAATCATATTGAGCAATTGGCTCCGTATTATTTCCTCGATAAACGGTATAAGAAAAATTATCCCACGGTACATCCAAGTCCCAAGTCAGGATATTTGTTTCATCAGTTGAACCAATATTTAAGAAAGTAGACGAAGCATCATTTGTAAATCCAAGAGGATCTATTTCTCCATTTATATAAAAAGCAATGCGATAAGTGTAAGCATTATTTTCGGTATCTAATCCAGTATCTACGTAGTTCGTATCTACAGCTTGATAAAAATTAGCAGCAGTAAATGATGCACCGGGAATTGGAACAAATCCAGTATTGGTGATTCCTTCCGCTCGCCAAACTTCATAAGTATAGGGGCCAGGGTTTTGAATCGTATCTAAATCTACAGGATCAGGAGTAGACCATTGGACAAATATTTCTCCATTGGATGGATCTGTAATATTTACATCAACATTAGTAATTAGCGGAATATCACGACTCAATTGAACACAGATTTCGTCAGAGGCTAAACTTTCTACAAAGTTAAAATTAAATCCACCCGCAGATGTTTGAGCGAAATCTCCTACAATTCGATAGCAATAATTTCGTCCTCGTTCTACATCAAAATCTGTAAAAACATATCGACCGCCAGACATATCAAATAATTTATTAGCAATTCGAGTATACCCTTTTCCATCTAAACCTGGATCACAAGTATCAGGCGGAAAGGAATTACTTCCTAATCTTCGCCAAACGGAAAATCCTTTAAAATAATCATCTTCCACCACTTCACAGTCGTAAGGTTTTTCCCAACTAATATTAATTTGTTCGTCAACAGCTACAGCCTGAAGGTCTTCAGGCGGAGGTCCCACTACTTTGATACGGACAGTCTTAAGAGTAGATAAACCTGCGGAATCGGTATCTAAAATATAATTATCCGTTGCTTTAAAAATGACGGAAGAAAATTGATCAGAAATATGTTCACAGGTAGTTTGCCAAGTAAAATTGCGAACTACTGGAGGATCTTCAAATGCATTAGTACTAGGTGAAAACTGAGCAGGACTAGGGCTAATTACTAATGGTCCCCCCAAAGCTGTCAGCCTAACTTTTTGTCCAGGATTAGGATCGGTAGCAATTACTTCAAAATCAATTAACGTACCTGCAATGACACAAATCTCATCTATAGTCTCAATCACAGGAGGTTCATTATCACAATCCAAAACAGTTATTTGCATATCTCGGATCATGGTATCTAATGGTCTTCCATTTCGCCATTCGATAATATAAATGGCAATATTATATTCACCCGCTAACTGTGGAGTTTCCCATAATAAATCCCCCGTTACCTCATTGATTGATATAACATTAATACCAGGATTAGGACTAGGGAAATTACTTGGAAGACTATAATTAGGAACCAACGTTCCTACAGATTGCAATGGAATTGTCAACTCATAAGAAAGACTATCTCCATCTTGGTCATAGGCATTTGGATTATGAATAAATGTCTGATTAATACATGCAATGTCAATAGGAGGTTGATATAAAATCGGGGAATTATTAAAACCATTAAATTGCGGATTAAAAATGGTTATTGTCGTTTCGAGATGAAAGGGAACATTATCTGAACTTGGAGGATTAACATTTAGGATACCTCCATTTCGATTCGGGTCAGTCATGCTGATCACATAATGTCCAATTGCAGGAAAAGTATGAGTAGCAATGTATAGATTTTTTTTAATATCATTTCCTAAAAGTAGACCACTTCCATTACTTCTTTGTACCCATTCACAAACTAGGATGTCATTGCTTTCCCATCCCCAACAAATTTCTAAACTATCTCGATCAGCAGGAATACTACTAGCTTTTGTATAAGTAGTGATAGTAGCTGTTATCGAAAGAAAGTTCGAGGTATCTGTCACATAGGTAATTTCACCTGCACGATTATGAGTAGCCTGTACCGAACTAGCGGATAAAACAGCTAAAAAAAGAATGGAAAAACGTAATAGCTTTATCATATCAAGTGAGATTTTATTCAATTTAGGAAGTTTTCACCTATTCAAGGAAGATTTGTATGTCAATTTAGGGTCATTTAAAAGAGTAGTAAGAAAATAACGAAAAATTGCATTCAATATTCTACTAAGTAATACGCTTGAGAGAGTAATATGTTTTGGAAAAAAAAGTAAATGAACGTCAATAGTATTGACGTTTTTTTAGTAGTAAAGGGTTGCAAAATTGAGCTAAATTTTATTTTTCAAGAAAATAGAATTCCATTATTTAACTGCTAAAAGAAAAATTCAATAATGTCAAATCATCATAGAACGAATCTTTAATCCGCCTTCTATCAATTTTTTCTTTTCATTGGTAGAAAAAGAAAGGGCAAATGAGAAAAAATTGTACTTTTGCGGTTTGCAAAAAAAAATCTTCTCTAGCCTAATCAAAATATGAATGTAGAAATATTAACCTATGCTGGTCTTTTTATTGGAAGTCTTGCTGTTTTATTGAAAGCATCAGATTGGTTTATTGATTCAGCGGAAGAGATAGGTTTGTCATTTGGTATTTCTCCATATATTATCGGCGTTACGATTATTGCTTTTGGAACTTCATTGCCTGAGTTAGCTACTTCTGTGGCAAGTGTTTTTGCAGGCGAGTCAGAGATTGTTTTAGGAAATGTGATAGGTTCCAATATTACTAATATTGCTTTGGTTTTAGGATTAGTGGCTATTTATGTGAAAGAGGTAAAACTGAAAACAGATATTTGGAAAATAGATATGACATTTTTATGGTTTACTGCATTCTTTCTATGGTTCATTGTTCAAGATTTGCATGTATCTTATCTTGAAGCGGGACTACTTTTGATGACACTTGTAGTGTTTTTGTTTTATTCACTAAAGTCAGATGATGATGAGGAAAAAGAAATACATCCAAAAGCCTCTGTAAAAAGTTATGTTTTGATGTTTGTTGGAGCGGCATTAGTTTGGTTGGGGGCAAAATATACAGTTGTATCTATTCAAGAATTATCTAATATAGCTGGAATTGGTTCAGGAGTCATTGCATTATCAGCAGTAGCACTTGGAACATCTTTACCAGAAGTCATCGTTAGTCTGAATGCCGCAAAAAAAGGAAAAACAGGAATCGCTGTAGGAAATGTTTTAGGTTCCAATATATTTAATACACTTGCCGTAGTTGGAATTCCAGCCTTTATTGGTGACTTAGTAATCCAACCTGAAATCTTATCATTTAGTTTGCCATTGATGTTAGTGATGACTATTCTTTTTGGAGTGATGTGTTTTTCTCGAACGATCTCTCGTTGGGAAGGATTCATTTTGGTTATATTCTATGTATATTTTTTAGTAGAGTTGTTTACTTAGGGGCGTATAAAGAATAAGTTTTTAATATTGTTAATAACTCATTCTATTAGGTATTCATTTTGATGTACTAATATAGTAACTAATTCGAATTTTATTTCCCGTAAATATATTGTTACCTAACTATCTGTTCATAAAAGAGCTGATAAGTGACTAATTTGACTTTTAATTGTCAAAATGATTGGATATTTATTTTAATTTTCTCAATTTAGCATTACCCATGCGATACCAAATGAAAATTGAGAGAAAACAATTTTTTTTTAACGCAAAAATTTATTCATTATGTTAATTCTGTACATTGCAACCGGCGCATTTATCATGGGAGGAGCACTTATTACTTTTTCCAACTTGCTTTCACAGAGAAGCAGAAAATGGTAAAAAATGTCAGCCTAAAGTTCCCAATGCAGATTATCTTCCCCCAACATTTCATATTATATATCACACAAAACAGACTTTCTAATTGAAGTCACCTTACAACCAATTAGATTTTGCGCCATTTTTTTAGTTTTATTGTTTATACATTACCTGTGTAACTCTTTCTTCAGTATTTTTTATTTGTCAATAAGGATGATAACATAAACTGAATAGTTTAATGGATTAACATCCTTGTATAACTTATTACTCTGTTGGAGTTAATGAGGCAGGCAGGTATTTTGAAAAACTAAAAGCTAAATTTTATTTCTTTAAATACAATTTCTTAATTCGAACCATTGGACCAGGACACATTGCGCGATGACAATTCATACAGCTTTCCACTAAGCCTTGGAACAGAACATCTGTGTCCTCCTCCGAACTAATTTTTAATTGTTCCAACATGTTGAGATAAGCATCGGCATATAATTTATATTTTTTACTTGCGGCCTTTTCTGGTTCAGTTGCTTGAGCAGTATGTATTTTTTCAAACTTCGCTAGGACTTCCAATTTATCTCCATTTTCAATTTGCTCTTTCATTCGCATTCCATCATCAAACATTTCTCGCATCAATAAAGCTAATTCACTATCGCCATTTGGATTGGGTTGGATCGGAGGAAGATCAGAATTAGATTGATCTACGTCAGAGCAAGCAAAAATTAATAGCATCAAAAATAGGGTAGAAGAGGTAAGATATTTTTTCATGTGAGGTAGTCAAAGTGATTTAATAAAAAAGAAATATTAATGTAAAGATAATCAAGCTTATTTTTTTCAAATAAAAAAATGAAATTATTTACTGGTTTTGATAGATGATAATAATCAATATATTTTTGATAAAATGTATTAGTTTATACTCTACATATTTTACCAAACTAGAAAACAAAAATAGTTCGTTCCATTTCACCGCTAATTATTATCTTAATGGTTTTAAGTGAAAAAGTAAATCTAAATGTAGATTATTGATAGTCTATTTTTTTAAAACCAACTATTATGTCAAACAAAAAAGCAAAAGAGTATTGGAGTAAAAATCTCCGTTACCTTGCCATTCTTCTTTCCATCTGGTTTGTAGTTTCCTATGTCTGCGGAATACTTTTAGTTGACCAATTAAATACCATTCATCTTGGAGGATTTAAATTAGGATTCTGGTTTGCCCAGCAAGGTTCTATTTACGTGTTCGTAGTTTTGATTTTCGTCTATGTGAACTGGATGAATAAACTCGACAAAGAATATGGCTTTGATGAAGATTCTAAATAGGAGTCAGCGATGAGGTTGATCACTACGCTCTCGGTCAGGAGTCAGGAGTTTTTTTGCTCTTCATGGTTTAATTACAATTTTTTGAAATCATGGGAGGAAAGAAAGCTCCTGACTCCTGATAATAAGCGCAGCGCATAAAAACTTACACCTGATTCTTGATTTTTTTACAAAAAAAATAAAACGATGAGTGTTCAAACATGGACTTGGATTTTAGTAGGGATCACATTTACCTTATATTTTGGAATAGCAATTTGGGCAAGAGCAGGCTCAACTAAAGAATTTTATATAGCAGGAGGAGGAGTTTCTCCACTCGCCAATGGAATGGCAACTGCTGCTGATTGGATGAGTGCCGCTTCTTTTATTTCGATGGCAGGAATTATTTCATTTAGTGGATATGATGGATCTGTATATTTGATGGGATGGACAGGAGGTTATGTTTTGCTGGCATTATTACTAGCGCCTTACTTAAGAAAGTTTGGGAAATTTACAGTTCCTGATTTTATTGGAGATCGATATTATTCTAATACTGCACGTACTGTTGCCGTTTTTTGTGCATTGATCGTTTCCTTCACGTATGTTGCAGGACAGATGCGTGGAGTCGGAATTGTGTTTTCTCAATTTTTGCAAGTACAAATTCATTGGGGAGTAGTCATTGGAATGTGTGTCGTATTGTTCTTTGCCTTTTTAGGAGGAATGAAAGGAATTACCTACACGCAAGTAGCACAATATTGTGTTTTGATTTTTGCCTTTATGGTTCCTGCGATTTTTATTTCCATAAAAATGACTGGGAATCCTGTACCTCAATTAGGCATGGGAGGAACTTTAGAAAATGGAAATTACCTGCTTGATACCTTGGATGAGTTGCACACCAAACTTGGTTTTCATGAATACACGAGTGGTTCAAAAAGCAAGTGGGATGTCTTTGCCATCACTTGTGCATTGATGGTTGGAACAGCAGGATTGCCTCACGTAATCGTTCGCTTTTTTACGGTAGCAAAAGTAAGAGATGCTAGGAAGTCGGCAGGTTTAGCTTTATTATTTATTGCGATACTTTATACGACAGCACCAGCCATTGCCGTTTTTTCAAGAACAAATTTAATTGAAACAGTTAGTGAAAAACCTTATTCGGAAATTCCAGAATGGTTTACCAATTGGGAAAATACAGGACTTATCGCATGGGCAGATAAGAATAATGATGGAAAAATTCAGTACGTAGCAGGAAGTGCTTTGGAGGGAAAAAAACCAATTTTTACCAATGATCGAGGTTCACATGGTCAAAGAATGATCGAAAATGCCAGCATGAAAACGGCCAACGAACTTTATGTTGATCGAGACATCATGGTATTAGCAAATCCTGAAATTGCCGATCTTCCAAACTGGGTGATCGCATTGGTCGCAGCAGGTGGATTGGCTGCAGCTTTATCAACAGCAGCAGGTTTGCTATTAGTAATTTCGACTTCTATTTCTAGAGATTTAGTGAAGATGCAACTGCGTCCGAATATTTCTGAAAAATCAGAATTAAGAGTAGCTCGTGGAAGTATTGTCGTGGCAGTTCTCATTGCTGGGATATTTGGAATATATCCACCTGGTTTTGTCGCCGCCGTTGTCGCACTAGCATTTGGACTAGCTGCGGCATCATTTTTTCCTGCGATTATTTTAGGCATTTTTGACAAGCGAATGAATCGAGAAGGAGCAGTTGCTGGGATGATCGTTGGAATCACTTTAATGTTATTTTATATGATTCGCTACAAAACTGGATTGATCGGAGTGATGGATCCACGACCTGCAAGTGAGTGGTGGTTTGGAACTTCGCCAGAAGGATTTGGTACGGTTGCTATGGTGGTGAATTTTGTGATTTCGATGGTGGTCTCTAGAATGACACCACCGCCGCCACAATATGTTCAAGACATAGTAGAGAATATTAGAATCCCAAGTGGCGCAGGTGACGCTGTTGATCATTAAATTTTATGATTAACTGAAGTTACGCATCAGAGTATAATTATTAGTTTCTCCATTTTTATTTTCAATTGGAAGACCGAATGTTTCGAGTTATTTCCAGGCCTTATTCTTTTTAGGAAAATTGGATTTAAAAAGGCGTTAAGAACAGTTTACTGTTTGAGTCCGACTTAGAAAATCTTCTCGACGCAGGAGAGATTAGATTTTCTTGGCGGACGAGTTTAAACTGTTTAGCCTTTTTTAATTCAATTTTCCGTTAAAAAAAGAATACAGCCTTGATTTTTTTGTTTCGTTTTTTTATCAAGAAAAAAATGAAAAACAAACGAGAATTATATCATGGTGCGTAATATGAATTGTTGAAACAAATATTCTTAGGTGTTTTAATTTATATCATCATTTTAAAGCGAGACAATTTGAAAAAGAAATCTCAACTTTTTTTTATTTAAAAGTTGGGATTTTTTTTTGTAAAAATTAAGATGTTGAATTTCATTTCATTATTATTGTTTGTTCATTTTATATGAATGTAGAAAGCGGTAAAAACTATTTTCTTTCTATTCTTAAAATTAAAAAATCAAAACTAAGATGACTCATCAAATCAAGACATTTAAAGAATATCAAAAAACTTATACTGAAAGTGTAAAAAGTCCCGAAAAATTTTGGGCAAAACAAGCCAAGACTTTTACTTGGATGAAGCCTTGGAAGAAGGTGTTAGAATCTGATTTCAAAACACCTGACGTAAAATGGTTTATTGATGGTAAAATGAATATCACCGAAAACTGCTTAGATCGACACCTTGAAAAAAGAGGAAATGAAACTGCATTAATTTGGGAACCCAATGATCCTAGCCAACCTTTCAAAACGTATACTTACCAAGAATTATATACGGAAGTTTGTCGCTGCGCAAATATGTTGAAAGCCAACGGAATCAAAAAAGGTGATCGAGTTTGTTTTTACATGCCGATGGTGGCGGAGTTGACGATTGCAGTTTTAGCATGTGCAAGAATTGGAGCAATTCATTCGGTTGTCTTTGCAGGTTTTTCAGCGAACGCTCTAGCTGATCGAATTAAAGATTCGTCTTGCAAAATGGTGATCTGTTCTGACTACAATAATCGAGGGACTAAAAATATTCCAGTCAAACAGGTGGTCGATGATGCGTTGAAAATGGGATGTAAAAGTATAGAAACCGTCATCGTTCATCAAAATACTGGCGGCAAAACTAAAATGAAAAAAGGGCGTGACAAATGGTGGCACGAAGCAATCGCAGGCAAACGAAAAACTTGCCAACCAGCTCAAATGGATTCCGAAGATGTGTTATTTATTTTATACACTTCAGGTTCGACAGGTAAGCCAAAAGGTGTCGTACATACTTGCGGAGGTTACATGGTTTACACTTCATATTCATTTAGTAATGTTTTCCAATATCAAGTAGGAGATGTGTATTGGTGTACGGCAGATATTGGTTGGATTACTGGTCATTCTTATATTATTTATGGCCCGCTTTTGACAGGAGCGACGACGATGATGTTTGAAGGTGTTCCGACTTTTCCAGATGCAGGAAGGTTTTGGCATATTTGTGAAAAACATAAAGTCAATCAATTTTATACCGCACCAACTGCAATTCGAGCATTGATGGCAAAGGGAGATCATTGGCCAAGTCACTATGATTTGAGTTCGTTAAAAGTACTTGGAACAGTCGGCGAACCAATTAACGAAGAAGCTTGGAATTGGTACAAAAAAGAAGTTGGAAAAGATAAACTACCCATCGTTGATACCTGGTGGCAAACAGAAACTGGCGGAATTATGATCTCTGGTTTGGGAGGTATATCTCCACAAAAACCAACTTACGCAGGTTATCCTTTGCCGGGAATCCAAATGTGTTTGGTTAATCCAGAAGGAAAAGAAATCAAAGGAAATAATAAAGAGGGGTTGCTTTGTATCAAGTTTCCTTGGCCGTCGATGATTCGAACCACTTATGGAGATCATGAAAGATGCCGACAAGTTTATTTTTCTGCTTTTGAAAATATGTATTTCACAGGCGATGGCGCACGTCGAGACAAAAAAGGAATGTACAGAATCATCGGACGTGTAGATGATGTTATAAATGTATCTGGTCATCGAATGGGAACTGCCGAAGTGGAGAATGCCATCAATGAACATGAAAATGTCATCGAGTCTGCTGTAGTTGGTTATCCGCATGACATCAAAGGGCAAGGAATTTATGCCTATGTAATTGTCAATGGAACGGTGAAAAATGAAGATACTTTTAGAAAAGAAGTACTCAAAGTAGTAACCAAAGAAATTGGCCCAATTGCAAAACCAGATAAAATTCAAATTGTTTCTGGTTTGCCAAAAACTCGTTCAGGAAAAATTATGAGAAGGATTTTGAGAAAAATTGCTTCGGGTGATACTTCCAACTTGGGAGATGTAAGTACCTTGCTAAATCCAGATGTGGTGAAAGAAGTGATGAAAGGATCATTGGTTAAAAAGTAGGAAAAATGAGTTATTCCAATTTGTATAAAACCAGTCTCCAAGATTCTGAAACATTTTGGAAGCAACAAGCTGAAAATATTGAGTGGTTTAATTTTCCAAAAAACATTTTATCTTATGACGAAGATGGATTACCTCAATGGTATAAAGATGGAAAGTTAAATACTTCATATTTGACTTTGGATTATCATGTCAAGCAGGGGAGAGGGGAGCAGGTCGCAATTATTTATGACTCACCTGTTACGAATACAAAACGGAAATATACCTATCAAGAACTTTTAGCTAAGGTTGCGACCTTCGCTGGCGTACTAAAAAAACTCGGTGTCGAAAAAGGAGATCGAGTAATCATTTACATGCCGATGATTCCTGAAACAGTCGTTGGGATGTTAGCTTGCGCTAGATTAGGAGCAGTTCACTCAGTTGTTTTTGGAGGGTTCGCCGCACATGAATTAGCGATAAGAATTGATGATGCACAACCCAAAGTTTTGCTGACTGCTTCTTGTGGAAAAGAAATTAATAAAGTAATTCCGTACCTCCCAATTATCAACGCAGCCATCGAAGAAGCTGATCATCAAGTAGATGCGTGTGTCGTTTTTCAAAGAGAAATTTTTCAAGCAGAGTTAAAAGAAGGTAGAGATTATGATTGGGAAAGCCTTGCCAGTAATGCATCCCAACATACTTACGTAGAAGTAGATTCAACCGATCCACTTTATATTTTATACACATCAGGAACGACAGGGCAACCAAAAGGAATCGTAAGAGATAACGGTGGACATGCGGTGGCCATGAAAAATACAATGTCTTGGGTATACGGCACTCAACCTGGAGATGTCTATTGGGCAGCTTCAGATGTGGGTTGGGTGGTCGGACATTCGTACATTGTTTATGCGCCACTAATTCATGGATGCACGACTATTTTGTTTGAAGGAAAACCAATTAAGACACCCGACGCAGGAACATTTTGGAGAGTCATTGATGAGTATAAAGTAAAAGTTTTATTTACGGCACCAACTGCATTTCGAGCGGTAAAAAAAGAAGACCCAAATGGTTTACTTCATCAAAAATATGATACTTCCAGTTTGAAATATCTTTTTCTTGCAGGCGAAAGAACCGACGAAGCGACTTACGATTGGCTAACAAAACTTTTGCAAGTTCCAGTAATTGATCATTGGTGGCAAACAGAATCAGGTTCTCCTATGTTGGCAAATTTGGCTGGAGTAGATTTGAAAAAAATAAAACCGGGTTCCGCTTCGCAATCCGTTTTTGGTTTTGATATTCAAATTTTAGATGCTGATGGAAATCCTTTGCCACCAAATACGGAAGGAGCCGTTGCGATAAAATTGCCATTACCTCCTGGCTGTCTTCCTAATTTATGGAATGATACTAAACGATTTAAGCAATCTTATTTATCTCAATTTGAAGGATATTATTTTTCAGGTGATGGAGGTTATGTAGATGAAGAGGGCTATTTTTTTATCACAGGAAGAATTGATGATATCATCAATGTGGCAGGGCATCGACTTTCGACGGCAGAGATGGAAGAAGTTTTAGCTTCACATCCAGCAGTTGCAGAATGTGCGGTGGTTGGAATTGCAGATGAATTGAAAGGACAGGTGCCAGTTGGTTTTGTAGTTTTAAAGTCAGGAGTAGAAATATTAGAAGATGATTTGGAAAAAGAACTCATCCAAATGGTGAGAGAAAAAATTGGACCAGTTGCTTCTTTTAAAAGAGCGGTAGTTGCAGTACGTTTGCCAAAAACTCGCTCAGGAAAAATCTTGCGAAAAATTATGCGATACTTGGCGGATGGAAAATCTTTTAATCCACCTTCAACTATAGAAGACATGAGTGTGCTGGATAAAATTAAAGATTTATTGAAATTGAAAAAAGTAGGTATTGCTTCTAGATAAAACAAAATCAACTTTGATTTTTCGTTTAGACGACTTCATAAATTATTATGAAGTCGTTTTTTTTTGACCATTTTAAAACCTTCCATTTTCTCTTTCAAAAAATTATTAAAGTTTTTTTAGTAAAAAATGATCCACCTGTAGACCCAGCTCCGTAGGTAAGGATGTAGAATATTTAATTACATCTTTTTAATAAATAAAATAAGAAAATGAAGAAGAAGAATTTATTAACCCTAGCAGGATTATTTTTAATGGCATGTGTAGGCTTAGTTTGGGCGGCAGATCACATTGATGCGCCAGGAGTTTCCTCCACTAGTTCTGATATCACAGATTACTATGCTTTCCAAAGTCCAGACAATAATGACAATATGGTTTTTGTTGCCAACTTACAAGGACTTTTAGATCCAACGGCTACTCAATCAGCCTCTTTTGATGAAAACGTAATGGTTGAATTCAACATTGATAATACAGGCGATGCAGTTGAAGACTTAGTGATTCAAGCATTAGTTAAAGATGGAGAGTTGATCGTTTACGGGCCAGTTGCTCCAGGATCACCAGGATTAACAAGCGCAGTAGAAACAAGTGGAACAACTAATAAGGTTGATGTTACAGCTTACGGTGCTAGCCCAACTATCGGTTCTAATGGTGGGATCAAGATTTTCGCTGGACCAAGAGATGATCCATTTTTTATGGACTTTGCTCGATATGGTGAAATTATCGGTGGAACTGCACCAGGATTTAATGATCCAGGATCAGACACTTTTGCCGGAACTAATGTAATGTCAATTGTTATCGAAGTGCCAAAATCTATGTTGGGTACAGCTGCTACATTGAATACATGGGTAGAATCTAAACGAAAAATCTAATTCATTTTTTCCAAGGAAAAAATGTGAGGATACAAGACTTAAAACAACACCTCCATTATTGAACACTTAATTAATATTTAAAATAAAATAATAAAATGAAGAATATATCTTTTTTGGCCTTGATGGCCTTTCTATCAATGATGACTTTTTTGAGCTGCGACAAAGACGATGATATGGATCCGGACGATATGGTGAACAATGACATGTATATGCAAGAAGACCAAATGGGACGACCTGCTATCAATACAGTTTTTGTGACAAGTGCAGACAAAGATGATTTTAATGTGACGACTCCTTCAGCACAAGGAGCAGCTTTCGCTAGCAAATTCGAAACTCAATTATTAGCACTTAACGCAGGATATACAACGAATGCTTTAGGTTGGGATGCTCCAACTTTTACAGGTGCTTTAGCAACTGATGTTTTATCCGTAGCAACTTCTGGGACGACTACATTCTTTGACGGAACTAATGTTTTGACTGGTCGAAATTTGACTGATGATGTGATCTCTGTAGAATTATTGTTGATTTTCGGTGGGCCAGATGGTTCTGCTAATCCTACACTTACAGATGATAATGTAGATGCAAATGATAAAACCTTCTTGACTACTTTCCCATATTTAGCAAGTCCACACTAGTTTCAAAATAGTCTTTAAGGTGATAAAAATAAGAAATTAGTTTTTTTCCTAAAAACTAATCCTTATTTGATAGATAAATTATCTCAATTTTAATTGCATGTGATAATTCTACCAGTCTCGGTTCCTTTTTATTGTTTGATGAAAAGGGATCGGGCAGGTAGAGTTTTTTTCCGAAGCAAAGTATTTTAAAAACAAAGTCAAAATGAATTATATCAAAATAGGTTTGCTTTTCAGCACAATTATCATTGGTGTTTTAGCTTTTCAGTTCAGTCAAAAATTTGAAATTAATGCTACTGACTATGAATCTTATCTTTCTGCAAAATGGTTGGATGAAGAAGTAACTAAACTAGATCAGCAATTTGAATTTTGGGAAAATAAATTAACTGCTGCGCCAACCAATCAAGTCTATCAACAAAAAATCGCAGCATTGTCTGCTGCTAAATTTAAACTAACTGGTCAAATAAAATACTTACATCAATCTGATAATTTATACGGAAAATTGCACAGGCGATTTCCTTCAAATGTAAGTTACTTACATGCTTTGACCACTAATTCAATTTCAAAACATGCCTTCAAAGCGGCAGAAAAATATATTTATAAAGCCTACGAAACTGGAGAGAAAAAATTTATTTCCACTTTGCTGATGACTGATGTTAATCTGGAAAGAGGAAGTTTTGAATTAGCGACTTTAAACTTAAAAAATATCGCTTCTAAGAGGCACTTTGATTATTACATCAGAGAAATGAAGATGAGTGACCAAACTGGAGATTTGGATCAAGCAATCATCTACATGGAAGAAGCTTTAGTCTTAGCCAAAGATTCAAAAAATAAAACTTTAATCAATTGGTCATTGTCCAACCTTGGAGACATGTACGGACACCAAGGAGAAATTAAAAAATCCTATCAAACCTTCTTGCAAGCCTTGGAAAATAATCCAGCGGATTTGCATTCTTTAAAAGGAATTGCTTGGATAGCCTACTCTCATGATAAAAACACTACCGAGGCCAAGCGGATTTTAAATTTCTTAAAAGAGGTTCATCCCGTGCCTGATTACGATTTGCTTTTAGCGGAGATCGCGGCATTTGAAGGAGAGGAAGCATTAGCAAAAGAATACACCGATCAATTTGTTGATGCTGCTAGTCAGCCTACATATGGTAAAATGTACAATACTTATCTCTGTGAAATTTATGGGAATCAAAAAGATAAAATAGCTGAAGTAATGAAAATGGCTGAAGCTGAAGTAGAAGAGCGTCCGCATCCTGTTTCTTATAGTTTAAAAGCATGGGCTTATCTTTTGCAAGGTGAAAACCAAAAAGCACTTAGTATGATCGACGAACATGTTGTTGGTCAAACGGAAGAGCCAAATGCTATTTTTCGGGTTGGAACAATTTATAAAGCGAATAGAAAAAAATACCAAGCAAAAAAATATTTGTCAGAAGCGCAAGATGCGGCTTTTGAATTAGGGCCAGTTGCTGCATTAGAAATAGGCAAATCTTTAGCTCAAATAAAATAATAATAAAACATTTGGTTTTTTGGTTTTAGGAATTTAGCATAGAAGCCTTGTAAGTCGTTGACTTGCAAGGTTTTTTTTAAGGGTAACAAGTCTAATTCAAATTATATTTTTTTTTAGCAAACACTTTGCGGCTTTATACGTTTTTTTTATAAATTGAATTTTCATAATAATTCAATAAAAAATAATTTAGAATGGATTGGATGACTAACCCTGATATTTGGATTTCATTTTTAACGCTTTGTGCATTGGAGATTGTTTTAGGTATCGACAATTTGATTTTTATATCGATTCTTTCCAACAAATTACCAAAAGAGCAACAAGGCAAAGCGCGACGAATAGGATTAGGTTTAGCCTTGATTATGAGAATTGGATTGTTGTTTTCCATTTCTTGGATCATGGGTTTGACTAATGATTTATTTACAGTTTTAGGGCAAGGTGTTTCGGGGAGAGATATTATTTTGATTATGGGAGGATTGTTTTTGATTTATAAAAGTGTCAATGAGATTCATGAAAAATTTGAAGATGCGCAAGCTCCAGATAAAATTGATATAGCTGTTTCAGGTTTTAGGGAAGTAGTAGTTCAGATTGTTTTGATGGATATTATTTTTTCTTTTGATTCGGTGATTACGGCAGTTGGGATGACTAATAATATAGGAGTGATGATTGCAGCTGTGATTGTTTCGATGATAATTATGATTTTGTCAGCCGATACGATTGGTGATTTTGTTGGAAGGCATCCTGCGATTAAAGTTTTAGCCTTAGCCTTCTTGATTATGATTGGAATTGCGTTGATTGCTGATGGTTTAGATTTTCATATTCCAAAAGGATATATTTATTTTTCTATGGCATTCGCTTTGATGGTGGAAGGAATCAATATAATGACAGGTACTCGAAAAAAATCACCAAAGGTCTAGTCCTTTCAGCGTCTCACATAAAAGTAATTTATTATTAAAAATAGTAATATGATAATTTAGTTTTCAAAACAGTAATTTTAGAGCATATTTCATTTTTCTAAAAAAAAAAAATCCTAATGACCAAAGAACAAAAAAAACAATTTCGTGCTGATCTCTTTTGCCACCTTGATGGAATCGTAACGGCACCAACTGCTTTTGCTTTACATCAAAAGGGAGTATTGGATTTTTTATTAGAAGTTAAAAAAACGTCCCTCCAAAAAATAACAGAAACCTTCCATGCAAACGAAGGCTATTTAAATGTTGCCTTGCACACTTTAGCTTCTCAAGGTTGGTTAGAACATGAAATTATTGATGAAAATAATATTCAAATTAGCATCAACGAAAAAAGTGAAACTGCTTTTCAACTCATTCCACTCTACGAAGATGTTGTCAAACTTATCCAGTTATCTGAAAAATATCATCATCGGAAATTTGAACTAGAACCGTTTTTATTATTGGAAAAAATATTTGAAAAGTTCCAAAATAATTATGGTATTCAAATTTCGGAAGACGATGTAACGCTGCCGCTAACACAATTACAAAATCAAGTTTTAAAACATATTGAAGGAATTATGGTTGGTCCGACGGTAGTTGCTTTGGGAATGAATGGTATGTTTCATAAATATTTTATGGAAGCATCTTTTATGCCAGAGGAGTTTCATGGAGATGGAGAAAGTTTTGCTCGCTTGCTAGATATTTTTGTTTTTTTAGATTGGTTTGAAAAGAAAAACGAGACATATCGGTTTACAGAAAAAGGAATGTTTTATGCTAAACGAGCGAGTGCTTATGGCGTGACGGTTTCGTACATTCCAGCCTTTCGAAAAGTAGATGAATTGATTTTTGGCGATCCAACTATTTTTTGGAATTTGCCACAAGGAGCAAAAGAAATTCATGTGGATCGAGAGATGAATGTTTGGGGAAGTGGTGGTGCGCATTCTTCTTATTTCAAAATAGTAGATGAAATTATCATCGACCTTTTTAATCAACCCATCGAAATGCAGCCGAAAGGAATTGTTGATATGGGATGTGGAAATGGAGCATTTCTAATCCATCTTTTTGATGTGATTGAACAACGAACATTGCGGGGGACAATGTTGGAAGAGCACCCATTATTTTTGGTGGGAGCCGATTATAATTCAGCTGCTTTGAAAGTAACGAGAGGCAATATTATTCAGGCTGACATTTGGGCGAAAGTAATTTTTGGAGATATTGGACGACCTGATTTATTGGCGAATGATTTGGCGGAGAATTATGGGATTGCTTTAAAAGATTTACTCAATGTTCGGACTTTCCTTGATCACAATAGAATTTGGAGCGATCCTTCGGAAAATACATCTAATCGAAAAAGTGATTCAACGGGAGCTTTTGCTTTTCGAGGTCGTCGTATTTCCAATGCAATGGTGGAAGATAATCTTCGAGAGCATTTTCAGAAGTGGTCTTCTTATGTTGAAAAGTTTGGTTTACTAGTGATTGAGTTACATACTATCTCACCAAAAATCACCGCAGAGAATTTGGGAAGAACAGCAGCAACTGCTTACAATGCGACGCATGGTTTTTCGGATCAATATATTGTAGAAATTGAAGTGTTTCACAAAGTGGCATCGGAAGCAGGACTGTTTCCAGTTGAAAAACATTTCACCAAATTTCCCAATTCAGAATTGGGGACGGTAAGTATCAATTTATTAAAATCGAAATAAAAGAGTTTTAGCATCAAAAAAAAGAGGTCACTTTTATGAAGTGACCTCTTAATCTATAACGTTTTTTGTAAGGAATTTTATTTAAAACAACCTACTTTTTATTTTGGTTTTTTATTCTCAATTCGAAAAAATCTTTTCTCCGATCTTTCAAATTTCTGACACTTCCAAAATTATGCAGTTCTAATAAAGGATTAATATCCACATCTGCAATCAAAGTCATTTCAGTATTAGGTGTAGCTTCCGCTTTGACTCCATTGGTTGGAAATGCAAAGTCGCAAGGCGTAAAAACAGCCGCCTGAGCAAACTGAATATCCATATTATTCACCTTAGGTAAATTACCAACACAGCCAGCAATCGCTACATAACATTCATTTTCAATTGCTCTTGCTTGAGCACAACTGCGCACTCGCATGTATCCGTTTTGGGTATCTGTCAAAAATGGAACAAATAAAATCTGCATGCCTTCATCAGCCAAGAGGCGAGAGAGTTCTGGAAATTCTACATCGTAGCAAATCAATATTCCAACCTTTCCACAATCCGTATCAAATACTTTTAGTGAGTTACCACCAACCATTCCCCAGCTGCTTTTTTCAGATGGAGTGATGTGAATTTTTTCATATTTTTCAGAAGTACCATCTCGCCGACAAAGGTATCCCACATTTAATAGTTGTCCATCTTCTTGAATTTCAGGCATGGAACCCGTAATAATATTGACATTATAAGCCATGGCTAATGCTGAAAATTTTTCTCTCAATGGGAGAGTAAATTCTGCCAATTTTCGAATAGCATCTGCTGTCGAAAGATCGTTATAAGGTGCCATCAAGGGCGCATTAAATAACTCTGGAAACAAAACAAAATCGCTTTGGTAATCACTTACCGCATCAATAAAATATTCTGCTTGTTCGATAAAACTTTCAAAATTAGCAAAGTGCCGCATCTGCCATTGAACCAATCCTAGTCTAATCGTGGTCTTTTGAGCATTGACGAGCATTTCTTTTTCTTGATAATAAATATTGTTCCATTCCATCAAAGTAGCATACTCTAATGATGACTCATCACCTTCCAAATAGTTGGTTAATACTTTTCGAACATGAAAATCATTGGAAAGTTGGAAACTCAAAACAGGATCATGAATTTCTTTTTGCTTAACTTTTTGAATATATTCTTTAGGTTTTAATTCGTCAGCATATTTGTTGTAATTAGGAATACGACCACCAAAAAGAATCGCTCTTAAGTTTAAGCTTTCACATAATTCTTTTCGAGCATCATATAATCTTCTCCCCAGTCTGAGTCCCCGATACTCAGGATGAATAAATACATCAATACCGTATAAAATATCTCCTTCGGGGGTGTGCGTGTTGAAAGAATAGTTGCCAGTAATTTGAGCATAATTATGATTGTCACCTAATTTCTTATAATCAATAATTAAAGACAACGCTACACCCACCACTTTCTCTTCATAAACCACACAAAGTTGTCCCGCTGGAAATACCTCTAGTAATTCTTGAATATGATGTTCCTTCCAATGAGAATTTTCCAAATCAGTATACGCTTTCTGCATGGAAATTTTCAGATCTCTATAATCTTCTATCCGAAGGTTTCGCAACTCAATGGTTGCAACTTTATTCATGTTCATTTTATGATTTTTTCTAAGTCGACCAATTTTTTTAAATAAATTCTTGTTTGAAAAAGTCCAAATAAAAACGGCTTAACACTTTCGTTTACCTATTTGTAAAAAAAGTGCTAAGCCGTTTTTTATGTTGAAAAGAGACTGAAACTATTTTCTTTTCTTGCCTTGAGGAATAGCAGATTTTCCTTTTTTGCCATAAGCAGCAGGAGGAGCTACATTTCCTTTAGCAATTCTAACTGCTTTCTTTTTTGCTTTTTGAGCTTCTGCATTTTTTCTTGCAATAGTGTTTTTTGATGCTTTAGATGCAGGAGCTTTAGATTTACCGTTCATTTCGATTAAGATTTAAAAGATTGAAAAATAAAAATGTTTATTAACCCTTACGGGCGGAGGAAAGACTGAATTAAAAAATTTGGTCACTCCTTTTTTTTACTTTTTTTTAAAAAAATTAAACTTCAAATTTATCTTGATAACCATATAATCCTAAGAAAGGATTGTGGTATTCTTCTATTGCAGAATCATCTTCTATTGCAGTAGTTTCGTTTTTGCTTTTAAGATAATTGGTTTTGATTTTTCCAAATAATTTTAACAAATTTCTCATGGGTAAATGTGATTTTAGGTGTCGAAAAATAAATCAAATATACCTACCCAATTCTGAGTAAATTCTGAATTTTTGGCAAATTGGTGAAAAATATTTCATAGCTTAAAGTGTTGTAAATCAGTAGGTTAGGAGAGTGTTAATGCTTCTGTGGAAAATAAAATAGGAAGATTTTGATTGGAACATAGAAAAAGATATTTTTTTAAAATGGAATAACAATTCTAAATAGAATTATGTTTTTTTAGAGTGAGTTGGTGGGTGCCATTTTGGAAGCTATAAATTATATTTAGTGTCGATTGTTCACAAATTCGTTTGACAATAGAAAGCCCCAATCCTAAACTTTCTTCGACCTCTGAATCTCTTTTAAATCTTTTAAAAAGAGATTCCGTTACCATTTTTGGTGGCACTCCTGAATTGCTGATGGAGAATTCATGGTCTTTGATTTCTACCTTTATAAATCCATTTTCAATATTATGTCTAATGGCATTTTGAATTAAATTGGCGAGAAGAATTTCAGCTAAAGTTTCACTCATCTCTACTTCAAAATTTCCTGAATAATTTTTTTCTATTTGAATTTCTTGAATTGAAATTAAGTCTTTAAAGTTTTTCAAAATCTCCTCGGTTGTTTTTTGAAAATTAACTTTAATGGTATCTGAAAATCTTTGATGTTCAATTTTTGATAATAAAATTAAAGCGCTGTTAATTTTGGATAGTCGGGTGGTGTTTTGTAAAACGATAGCTAATGATTCAATTTCTTTTTCGCCAATTCTAGGCGATTGCAATAATATTTCTACATGACCTTTGATGACTGCCAAAGGAGTTTGTAGTTCATGCGAAGCATTTTGAGTGAATTGTTTATTAGCCTGATAATTTTTTCTAACTCTATTAATTAGCTCGATTAGGTAGACATTTAATTCATTGAAAATCGAAAAAGGAGATTCCTCAAAACTAACTTTTTTAGGTTCATCTACATCAAACTCTTCAAGCGTTTCGAGTATTTGAAAAAGCTGATTTTTGATTAATTGTATTCTGTGATAGGTGACCATTCGAAAACCAATGGCAAGTACCAATGCTGGGAAAATAACAACAACGGCAACTTTCCCATATTCGTCAGGCGAGAAGAGCCAAGTACCTAAGACTATGGAGAGCGCAACTGATAATATTATGGGAATAATGTAAAATAATTTTAATCGTTTCAATGTACTTGAAATTTATAACCGATGCCATACACGGTTTTTAGAAAATCACCACAACCATTTTCAGCTAGTTTTTTCCTTAGGTTTTTGACATGAGCATAGATGAAATCATAGGAAACGGCATCATCCATATAATCTCCCCAGAGATGTTCGGCGATACTATTTTTGGTTACTACTCGATTTTTATTACGAACCAAGTATAATAAAATATTGTATTCTTTTTTGGTGAGTTGAAGTATTTCTGTGGAGGCAATTACTTTTCGTTCGTCAATATTAATTAACAAATTTCCAAATCGTAACTCCTTACTAAACTGATTAGTTTTTCTTCTTAAGACTGCTTTTATTCGAGCATTTAATTCGGAGAGATTGAAAGGTTTGGTCAAGTAATCATCTGCTCCACTTTCTAATCCTGAAATTCTATCATCAACCGTATCTTTTGCAGAAACAATGACAATTCCAGCTTGGGTATTATCTTCTCGAAGTAGATTGACCAATTTCAAACCATCTCCTCCAGGAAGATTCAAATCGATAACGGCACAATCATATTCATAGTTATTGATTTTTTTAAATCCGTCATTAAAAGTAGTTGCACTCTCACATACATACCCTTCCTGCTTCAAATATCTGAGCATTAAATTCAATAAATCTTGCTCGTCCTCGATGATCAGTAATTTCATTGTACTAATTTAAAATTTCCTGTGAAGTTAGGGAGCAATAATTAAAAAACCTACCTAAATGAAAAGGTTGTTTTTTCTTTTCTAAGAAATGAAAAAAAAATAGCTTCTTGAAATTTTAATCTCAGGAAGCTATTTTTTTACTTACTCATTTATCCAACTTTGGAGAAACACCGAAAGGAATTAAAAAAATGGTATCTCCCTAAAGCAGCTAAAAAAGTTTATATTATTAATCATCAATAGAAGTAGATTCGTCAACTATAGAATCTAAGTCAAAATTTTCGGTTTCATCCAAATCCTCATCCAAATCATTCTCGTCTTCATCTTCATCATCAAAATAATCATCTCTTTCTACAGCAGGTTTTACCGTTGGGACTCCACCAGTTCTTTTAATTACTCTCGAAAAAGAAGCAGGTGCTTTAGAGGTAACTATTTTTTTCTTTTTGGCAGCTTCTTCTCGAGCGATTTTTTCAGGAATCGTAGTTTTTGCTTCCAACGATTTGGAAGTAGTTGGTACTGCCATCAATCGTCGTTTATCAATTAATTGTCCTGTAACGATGCAAATACCAAAACGCTTATTATGAATTCGAATCAAGGCATTTTCTAAATCTTGAATATGTTTACGTTGTCGGCCTATCATAGAATTCAACATATCAAGGTCTTGCAAATTGGAAGAATCATCCATCCAGTCACCGTCATTGCCAGTTGATTCTGAAATGTTTTCGATTCTATCTACCATAGACCGAAGTTGATTTTTAGAGCCTGCTATTTTTTGATCGATGAGATTTTTGAACTCTAACAATTCTTCGTCTGAATAGCGATTTATGGCATTTGAATTATTTTCCATTATAGTTTATTCGTTACTTTTAAAAAATGGTTTTGATTTTGGAAACGGGCTTAAGTTCATCTCCAATTCTGAATTAATTTTGAAGAAAAGCAAGAATTATTATTTTTTCTTGAAAAAAAGATGTCGGATGGAATTTTACATCATCCGACATCGGTGGGTTTTTCAAACTGAAATAAACCGAACTAAAAACGATTGTTTGAAGTTGGGTTCTATTTTTTTTAAATTCTTAATTCTTAACGCAATTTTAGGAGACAAATCTGAAGGAAATCTGAATTTATGAATTAGAGGAAAAATGATTTTAAACGGATCCAATATTTTTTCCAAATAGAAACAGTAGGTGTTGCTTTTTCTTCTTCTTTTTCTCCTTCCTCTTCCTCTACATAGTTTGGAGTAGAAAATGGAGCATGCTCATCTACTTCTTCAAAATCTTCTAGATAATTTACCCCAAACCTTTTTATTACAGGCATTGATGAATTTTTTTAATTGGTGTAAGAATAAATCAAATATGGATGTAGATTTTGAAGAAATTCTGAATAAAACAGATTCAAGAAAATAAATTTTCTAATCATAAAAATATTCAGAATATATTCAGATTTACATAGCAAATTAGAGTCTTAAATTATTTTTTTAAAACCAAAAAATAAAGTCATGGTTCGTCTAAGCAATCCTAGAAAAGATCAAAAGAAAAATCAAAATGAATCTAATGATCCTCCTTTAAAACCAGTACGAAAAGAAAAAAGTGAAAAGTATCGCCATAAAAATAACTGGTTAGAAGAGGAGGACGACGATGATTTTGATGAGATTTTAGAAGAGGAGGACGATGATGATTTTGATGAAAAATATTTGACTAAAAATAAGAGTGCTTTTGATGAAGAGGAATAATTTTATAAAAAAAATACTAATAAAAAAGGATGCCCCAAGAGGCATCCTTTTCTATTTTTATAAAAACGTTTTGTTTCTTTACCAACCCAACAAGTAGCCAAAAATTAATGGTGCAACAATCGTTGCATCAGATTCAATTACAAAAGTCGGTGTATCTACATCTATTTTTTCCCAAGTGATTTTTTCATTTGGAACGGCACCTGAGTAGGAACCATAACTGGTCGTCGAATCTGAAATTTGGCAGAAGTAAGACCAAAATGGTGTATTCTCCAATTCCATATCTTGGCGCAACATCGGCACGACACAGATAGGAAAATCACCTGCGATTCCTCCTCCAATTTGAAAAAATCCAACTCCTTTGTCCCCTGCATTTTCTCGATACCAATCTGCTAAAAACATCATATATTCAATGCCAGATTTAACGGTAGATGGTTTATATTTTTTCATCATGCAATGAGATGCAAACATATTTCCAGTCGTTGAATCTTCCCAACCAGGAACAATAATCGGAATATTTTTTTCACAAGCTGCTACCATCCAAGAATCTTTTGGATTGATTTGCATATACTCATCAAGTGAACCACTACGAATAATTTGATATAAATATTCATGTGGGAAATATCGTTTACGTTCCTTTTTCGCTTTTGACCAAACATCTAATAATTGATTTTCGATGCGACGCATGGCTTCCATTTCAGGAATACAAGTATCGGTTACTCGGTTATAATGTTGATCCAATAATGCTTTTTCATCTGCAGCATTGAGATCTCGATAATTAGGAATTCGTTTGTAATGTTTGTGAGCGACGAGGTTAAAAATATCTTCTTCTAAGTTGGCACCTGTGCAAGTGATAATATGAACTTTATCTTTTCGAATCATTTCTGCAAGAGAAATTCCTAACTCAGCAGTACTCATTGCACCGGCCATTGTGATCATCATTTTATGACCATTTTTGAGTTGGTCATCGTAGGCTTTGGCAGCATCTACTAAGCTTGCAGCATTGAAATGCCGATAGTGTTTTTTTAGAAAAGAAGTAATTGGTTTTTTCATTATTTTAAAAATTTATAACTCAACATTTTATAATATAATTTAGCGGCTAAGAAATCAGGCGCTTTATTTTCTGGATTGGGAGCCAATTCGACAATGTCAAAACCGACTACATTTTTTTCTTGAAAAACTTGCTTCAAAAAATTAAGCATTGGATACCAAGTCATTCCTCCAGGTTCGGGAGTTCCCGTGGAAGGCATGATACTAGGATCAAAAACATCTAGATCCAAAGTGATGTACACATTTTCTGTCATTTGACTCACCGCTTTTTCCATCCAATTTTTTTTACCATGAATATTTTGAGCAAAGTAACATTTTCTTTTTTTCAAATATGGTCTCTCTGATTTATCCATGCTGCGAATACCTACTTGGATCAAGTTGGTATTTTGCGAAGCGTCAAAAACTGCGCAAGCATGATTGTAAGGAGAGCCATCATATTCTGGTCGCAAATCGGTATGTGCATCTAGTTGAAGGACAGTCAGATCTTCGAAATGCTCATAGTAAGCTTTGATGAGTCCAATGCTAACGGAATGTTCTCCTCCGAAAAATGTATTGAACTTTCCTTTTTGTAACAATGCTTTTGCATGATTGTAGGTTGCCTCGAACATCGCCTCTGGACTACTTTTCTCCAAGACGGGTTTTTCTATAACAATACCTTTACGGAATACCTCGCTACCTGTTTCAATGTCGAAGATTTCCATATTTTCAGCAGCATCTAAGAATGCATCGAAGCCTTTATCAGCACCTTTTCCCCAAGTACTTGTGCCATCATAAGGAATGGATGTGAGCGTGATTTTTGCTGTTTCTGGATTTGCAAATTCTGCTGGAATTCCTGCAAATGTTTTATTAATGTCCACTATTTAATTTTTTTTGGTTGACGATGGACGGTTATCCATCAGCGAAACGGCCATCAACCGTCCATCGTCAACCGTTTTTTAATAACCTAAAATTCTCAACATATCTTCTGGCTTTTGCTCTTCCCGATAAACTTGCGAAACAAAGTTTCCCGTTTTATCTCGATCAATGACAATCAATTGAGGCGAAGGAATCAAGCAATGTTTGATTCCTCCATAACCGCTAATGGCATCTTGATAAGCACCTGTGTGAAAGAAGCCGAGGTACAAAGGTTCTTTGTCATTGTTCTCATGTTTCGGCAGATGGATTTGCTGATTCAATTCGTCAGAATTATAATAATCCGAATGGTCGCAACTGATTCCACCGATGTTGACACGTTGATATTCTTTATTCCATTTATTGATAGGAAGTAAAATAAATTTTTCCAAAATACTCCATGCATCAGGGATTGTATTCATCAAACTATTATTGATGATATACCAATGTTCTGCATCATTTTGCTTTTTATGTTCGAGGACTTCAAAGATAACAGCACCACTTTCACCGACGGTATATTTTCCAAATTCTGTAAAAATATCAGGTTCTTCAATTCCTTCAATTTCGCAAGTCTCTTTGATATTTCTAACTATTTCGTTGACGATATATTTATAGTCATAATCAAATCCCAAAGTATTTTTTATGGGAAAACCACCACCCAAATTTAAGGCACGTAATTCAGGACAGAGCTTTTTCAATTCGACAAACATTTTTAACCCTTTCTGAAATTCTCCCCAATAATAGAAATTGTCTTTTATTCCTGAGTCCACAAAAAAGTGCAACATTTTGAGTTCCAGGTTTTTACTTTTTGCAATATGCTTTTTGTAAAAAGCTAAAATTTCCGATGGTTGGATCCCTAGTCGAGAAGTATAATAATCAGACTTTGGTTGTAAGTCTGTTGCCATTCTGATTCCTATTTTTAATTTTACATTTAAGTCAGCAAAGCGTTTTAATTCTCGCATACTATCCAAGACCGCGATACTATTTTTAAATCCTAATTCGTTGACTTTCAATATCTTACGAATGTAGTCTTCCGTTTTGTAACCATTGTGAACCAAGACGATGGAAGTATCAATTTTACCTTCTTCATATAATTTTAGAATCAAATCAATATCGAAACTAGAAGATGTTTCGAGGTGAACATCATGCTTTACTGCTTCCGAAATAACATGTTGAAAATGGCAACATTTGGTACAATAGCAATAGTAATAATTGCCTTTGTAATTATTGGAACGCATGGCTTTTTTAAAAAGGTTTTTAGCCTTTTTGATTTGATCGCCAATTTTCGGCAAGTAAGAAAGTTTAAAAGGTGTGCCATATTCTTCAATCAAATACTGTAGCGAAACACCATGGAAATATAGGTAACCATCCTTGATATCAAATCCGTTTTGTGGAAAATAGTAGGTCTGTTCAATTAAATCGAAATAGGTGTTTTTCATTTCCTAAAAGTATACTTTGTTTATATCTAATTATTAAAAAAGTGCGCAATTTTAGGAAAAAATCTGAATAAAATCTGAATTTTTAAGACTTAGGAGAAACTTAAATATTTACCTCTGCCTGCGGGAAGCAGCTTCAAAAAAAGTAGAACTATTAAGAGATACATTCTTTGCGCAAAATTGAGTTACTATCACTTTTTAATCCTTTAAATGACAATGTTCTATCGATGGAACTAGGATTGTTTTGATACCTAAATGCTGAACCATTAGCATTCATTCTAAATGGAGATGTATGGGAGAATGTAAAATGTCTAACGTTCAATGTCCATCGAATAAAGTCTATTAAATAAAAGGTATCTTGTACCAACATTTGAATTTTCGTATGTTTTTACTATTCACGGGCGATAAGATTAAAAAGTTAATTTTCCGGAAATAGGACAAGCTTGCAAAGTTGGAAAGTGATTTATATCAATTCTCTACGCAAGCAAATAAACTATGGAAAATAAATACTTTGAAATAGAATCGTATACCCCTTTTTCTGAAAGTTTGATTTGGAAACTCAACCGAAATTTCTATCAAGAAACTGGAGTAGAAGCATGGAGCAAAGGCACCGTCCCCCACCAAATAACCAGTAACTCAATGGTGGGAAAAACTTACGCCGAATTAATTTTAGGTTTTTTGAAAGACCTGGCTGCCAAAGGACAAACCAAGGAAACGGTTTACATTTTAGAGCTTGGAGCAGGTCATGGTCGGTTGGCATTTCACATTCTAAAACATCTCAAACATCTTCAAACTCTTTTAGATATTGAACTCCCTCCTTTCTGCTATATCCTTAGCGATATTGTCGAAGATAATTTACTCTTTTTTAAAAATCATCCACAACTTCAAACTTATTTTGAACAAGGTATTTTAGACTTTGCCTATTTTGATGCCATCGGTGGCAAAGAAATTCATCTGCAATATGCCAACCAAATTATCCTTGCAAAAGATCTGGCTCAACCATTAATTGCTATTGCAAATTACTTTTTTGATTCACTTCCCAATGATTTATTTTTTATTCAGAAAGAAGAAATCTCGATTTGTTCGGTTGCTTTGGATTCGAAAGAAGAGCCAAAAGGAATGGATACTCCAACGCTAATCAGTCACTTAAAATTGAAGTATCAGAAAACGATTTTACAAAAAGATTTTTATCCAGAACCGATATTCAATGAGATTCTAGAAGAGTATAAAAAACTAGTAACAGATACGTATTTATTTTTTCCAAAAAAAGGGATTCAATGTTTGGATAACCTTAATGATTTTTCAGATAAAGGATTGATGGTACTTTCCATGGATAAAGGCTTTCATCAAATTCATAATCTGGATCAACAAAAAGAACCTGAAATTATCACCCATGGTAGTTTTTCATTTTGGGTAAACTACCATGCACTTGGTGCTTATTGTCACAAGCAAGGTGGTAAATTTTTGTTTCCTACTTTTTCTACTTTTCATATCCAAGTTGGCTGTTTGCTTTTTGTCGAAGAACCCAATTCGTATCAATATACCAATGCGGCATATCAACGAAGTGTGAATGATTTTGGGCCAGATGATTTTAATAGTTTAAAGAAAATAGCATATAGAAATGTGGCTAATTTAACAGTTCCCGACCTTATTGCGCTGCTACGTTCTAGTAATTATGATTCCACTTTTTTTATAAAAATCTTACCCTACCTGAAAAAAGGGACGAACAACATTACCACTAATCAAAGAAATAGAATTATTCAAAGTTTGCATGAAGTTTGGAGCTTCTATTTTAATATTAACGAACCGTTTGACTTTGCCTATGAGATAGGAGGTTTTTTATATGATCTTGGAGCTTACACCGATGCGCTGACTTATTTTCAGTATTCGGCCGATGTTTATGGAAGTAAAGATGATATTTATTATAACAGAATCTTATGTTATTATCAACTTCGACAGGATGGACTTTTTAGTGTTACGTTAAAAGAAGCGAAGGAAAATTTTCCAAATAATAAATTGTTTGAGAAGTTAGATGCGCTTGATTTGGGAGCGGAATGATGAGTAGGGAGTTTGAATATCTTCTCGAATATGACCTCAACTCAAGCCAAGCAAAAGTAAAATACTGTTAACCTAAGGTATTTTTTAATTTTGAGGATTATTGGCTGAATAAACTATTTTTCTTTTTTCATTTTTCAAAAAACGACACCTCTCTATTTTTTTAATTTCATCCAAAATTCCCTCCTTTTTTTGCCTAAATTTTTTATTAATTTACACCCAAAATTAAGTGACCAATTAATTATTATTTAGTCTATTCTACTCAAATATAAACTTATCTGAAAATCATGACATCTACCACAACAAAACGAATGGCAACCGTCATTCAGCCTGATGAATTTGAAGCGCACAAGCATTGGTATCCCAAAGCTCTGAATGCGACGATTCATCCAATGATTAGTTTTTTTCTCAATTTAGAACAAGAAAGAATCATCTCTCGATACAGTCATATGCACCCTACGGTGAATGCAGATAAACTTCGAGAAATTCTGAATTACAAATGTAAATACTTTGCTTGGGGCGGAGCAGATTTACTCAATGTGACTTCCGCAGGTGGTAAACGCCAAATGGTGGTGATCGAAAATAATTCTTGTCCTTCTGGCCAAAAATCAATGCCTTTGATTGATGATAATAAAGAGCAAGGAAGTTATCGATTGATGATCGAGCGTACGTTTAAACCTTACCTCAAAAACCTTCGACATAAAATAAAAGGAGGACTCGCAGTTTTGTATGATAAGAATCCAATGGAGGTTTCGGGTTATGCCGAAGTTATTGCAGATGTGATGCAAGAACCTGTTTACTACGTCCCATTTTATGAAGATGATACTGATCCTCCTGTTCAATTTCGGGATGGAGTTATGTATGTTCGGATTGAAGGAGGAGAATTTATTCCCATTCGAGCGGCGTTTCGTTATGTCACTCAGAAGCCTTGGAACAGGTTGCCCCTTCATTCCAAAACTCGAATCCTAAATCCTACGATTGCTTGCTTGGCAGGAGGACGTAATAAAATGGTCGCAGCAAAAGCTTACGATATTTTTAATGCAGAATTAAATCAAGCAGGATTAAAGATTAATACACCTGAAACGATTTGGGATGTGAGTAAAAATGAAGTGCCGCTGTGGGTCAAAAAAATGGGCGGACATGCTGTGGTGAAAGTTCCATATAGTAATGCAGGTCAAGGGGTATATACTATCGTAAACGAAGAGGAGTTAGAAAAATTTATGGCAATGGAATTTGATTACGATTTATTTATTGTCCAAAGTTTGATAGGAAATTATAATTGGACTAGCACCACCGCAGCAGGAAAACTCTACCATGTCGGAACTGTTCCAGATCAAAAAAATAATAGTTTTGTTGCTGATATTCGAATGATGGTGAGCGCCACAGAAAATGGAATTCGACCTCTCGTAACATATGCTCGGCGGGCAGAAAAACCACTTGTTGATCATATTGAAAGTGGAACGGATAGTTGGAAAATGTTAGGGACTAATCTCTCTATCAAGAATCCTGATGGCACTTGGGGGAGTGATACTAATCGTTTGATTTTAATGGATAGACGTGATTTTAATAAACTAGGAGTTGGCTTGGATGACTTGATTGAAGCTTTTATTCAAACGGTACTTTCGATGGTGGCGATTGATAAAATGGCAAAAGCTCTAGTTAATAAAAATGGAAAATTCAGAATGAAATTATTTAAAAGTTTAAATGATGACATGGGATTAATTGATGAAATAAAATTGGACTAATGCAAAAAAATAAAATATTGGTCTTGACAGATCATGCTAATCATAGTGCTGAGAACTCCCTATATGGGATGCTTCATACTCTGAGACAGCATCCAAGTTGTGCTCATATTGATATTGCTACCAGAGCTAATCCATTGAATGATTCTTTTTTTAAGGAATTTAAAATGGAGCGATTATTTGTGAGCAGAGTAGATGAAAATTTTGCTTTTTCTTCTGAAGGAAAAGCATTTCAGAAAACGGAGGAGCGGGGAAATCTAAATTCTTACGATGCAGTTTGGTTGCGTTTGCCACCACCACTTGCTCATCCATTTTTGGTTTTTTTAAAACATAAATTTCCTCAACTGATTTTTGTCAACGATCCTGATGGAATTTATCAAACTGGGAGCAAAGAATTTTTACTCAACTTCCCAGAGATTTGTGCGCCGATGAAATTTTGTAAATCGGTAGATGATATTCTTGACTTTTCCAATCAGTTCCCAGTTGTGCTCAAACCACTTCGAGAATATGGAGGAAAAGGAATCGTGAGAATTGAAGGAAAACAAGTTTGGGAAGGCAAGACAGAGACTGATCTAAAAAGTTTTTTTGATACAATCAGAAAATCACCAATTGAATATTTAGCGGTCAAATTTTTAAAAAATGTAGGAAAAGGAGACAAGCGAATTGTGGTCGTCAATGGGGAAATCATCGGAGCTTCCCTTCGGTTACCCGCCAAGGATTCTTGGTTATGTAATGTTGCGATGGGAGGAAGTTCAGTTTCTGCAGATGCGGATGCCGATGAAATAAAGATTGTCGAAAGGATCAATCCACTCTTGTCTAAGTTAGGGATTGTCATGTATGGCGTAGACACTTTGGTGGGAGATGATGGTAAGAGAGTGCTTTCCGAAATAAATACGACAAGTATTGGAGGTGTCACTCAAATGGCAAAGCAGCAAAACCAACCATTGGTGAAAGCAACAACGGATCAAATTTGTAATTATATCATAGAAAAAATAAAAGAAAAGAATGCTATTTCAAACTAATACAAAAGCAGAAATCATTGAGCAACTAAAAGTAGCTGATGCACCAAAAGGCCAAATTACAAGGTACTGGTTAAAATTAGTGACGGATGGGATGGGCGTGCCAATTCATATTCCGGTGATCGTTGCAAGAGGGAATCAAGATGGAAAAGTACTGGGAATAACTGCGGCCGTTCATGGAAATGAATTAAATGGAATCCCCGTCATCCAACGACTTTTTAAGGAAATTGATATTAATGAATTGAGAGGAACTATCGTTGGGATACCAGTAGTTAATGTGCCATCGCTTCATCGAAAAATTAGAAGATTCATTGATGGAACTGACCTTAACCATATTATGCCAGGGAAGCCCAACGGAACAGTAAGTCAAGTTTATGCTTGGCGATTAGTTCAAAGAATTGTCAAAGAATTTGATTTTCTGATAGACTTACATACGGCAAGTAATGGGCGAGTTAATTCCTATTACATCCGAGCTGATATGGATGATAAAGCTGTAAATGAAATGGCATTATTGCAAAATGCTCAGATAATAGTTCACAATCCACCAAGTGATGGAACACTTCGGGGTACTGCTGCTGAGATGGGTATCAAAGCGATTACCTTGGAAGTTGGGAATCCTAACTTATTTCAAAAAGGTATGATTAGAGAAGGATTGACAGGAATTCATAATATCCTTGGACACTTCGGTATGCTAGATTGTGAGTATGATGAGGCTGATGAAAAAGTTATTTTATGTAAGCGTTCTTATTGGATTTATACCGATACAGGTGGAGTAATGACGGTCCATCCTAAAGTGACCCAGTTGGTGAAAAAAGGAGAAGTAATTGCTACGCTGCGAAATATATTTGGCGATGTAGTCAAGGAATATTTAGCGCCAGAGGATGGAGTGGTCATTGGAAAAAGTGTCAATCCAATTAATCAGACAGGTGGACGAATTTTGCACCTAGGGATTTTGAAGTAAAAAGAATTCCTAACTTTATTTGTTGGAGAGGAACCCCGTTTAATTCAACCGTTTCTTTTCTCTAACTACTTAATTTTAAACTATTGGCAAGGTGATTTTGGTTTCGAATCACCTTGTCAATAGTTATTATAAGGATAATGTAAAAACTAACTTTGAAGGCTAAAGTGAGGAAGTTGAAGTGAAAAGTAATATTAGAGGAATAACGGAGAAAATATGATATTGTATTTTTAAACATATTTTTTTTAAAATATTATTTATATTGTTATTTTTGTGCGCGAAAATTAAAAGTGAATAGTTTTTATTGAAACAGTCAAAACTATTTTGCTGAAAAAATAATAGAATAACCGTTTTCTATTAATTTAAAATTGTCAAACTGGGGATACTGAAGGAGCAGTTAAAATCATTGGCAAAATTTACTAAACGAATTGAGTATTAGGTCTCTTTTAACAAAAACTAGAGGGATTTTTTTATTAAGAAAAATATTAAGTAGATTAAATTCTTTTTTTGCATAGATTTCAAAAAAAATGATTTATCTTTAATCTTACAATTTAATCTACATTACAAGGTAATGTTCGTTTTGGCTTAAATCACACATAGAATTAACTAAAAAAGAAATTTGATAATTGATTCTAACACCAATTTCTATCCCAAATAAAGTCGATTCTCCATTGACTTACAACTAATAAGACTTTTTATTTAAAGTCTTACTATTCCAAACCTAAGAAGAAATTAATTAACCAATCATTACACCGAAGTGTGAAAATACGAACGTCACCAAATTATGTTTTATTACGAAACATTTATGTGGTTGAAAAAAGTATTTTTCATTTCATTTTCAAGGGAAAATTTCGTTCTCCTGAAAACGTTAGCACCTAACATAACATCAACTGATAAAACTAAATTAATATAACCATCATTTAAGATGTCTGTATAGGGTGTTTTGTGTTGGATATGATTTTTACAACTTTTTTATAAAAAAAATTATGCGAATATTTATTTCTTGGATAAAGTTGGGGTTGATCATTTTGCTATGTGGTACTTTTTTTACTTCATGCATCAAGCACTCAGAGCTGATTTCATTAAATGGAGATGATGTAGTAGTAAAAAGCGATACATCAGAAGTTAACACTTCAGTTGTTTACAATGAACTTCATGATTATGAGGTATATAAAATTCGACCTTTTGATCAGCTCATGATTAAGGTTAATGCCTTTGATGGGAGTACGGAAGAATACCTCAATCGAGAATTTTCGGGAGGGAATGTTTTTAGTCGGGAGATTACTTATGATCCTGCTTCACTTTATTTCAATAGTTATACAGTTGATGAAGGAGGACATATTACACTTCCTTTAATTGGAGATATTAACGTTAGCTCGAAGACAATATCAGAAATAAAAGAGCAATTGGATGAAGCTTATGAGCCTCACCTTAAATTGGTGGCGACATCGGTGAAATTGGCCAATATGAGGATTACCGTTTTTGGGGAAGTTAATAGACCGGGTGTTCATTATTTATTTAATGAGAAAAATACTTTACTTGATGCAATTAGCATGGCAGGTGATATTACTGATTTTGGAAATAGAAAAAAAGTAAAACTGATTAGAACTACAGAAACAGGATCTGAGACAGTATACATAGATTTGAATAAATCAACATTTATAAGTACAGAATATTATTACATACAACCTTATGACGTCATTTATATTGAACCTATTAAATTTAAATCAAGAGATCGAAGTTCAAGAGTTGCAGGTGTAGTAATTTCAGCCATTTCTGCTGGGGCAGTAATTTTAAGCTTTTTCGTTCGGAGGTAAAGAGAATGTTAATCCATGACAACAAAAATTAATAAAAAAAACAACACATGAATAGTCAGAAATTGCCAAATAAAAACACCAATTCAGAGGTCAACCTTAAAATGTTGTTTCGTCGAATTTTTAAGAATAAATTGCTATTCGCGGTTAGTATATTCCTATGTCTTGCTGGAGCTTTTGCTTACCTCAAAACTACCACACCAACCTATTTAGTTCAAACTTCACTATTAATTGATTCTAATGGCAAGAGTAGACTTCTTGGTAGTAGTAGTAAATATGTCGATGGGGGAGTTGGTTTAATTGGAATGGAAAAGAATCTATATAATGAAATGGGGATCATCAAATCATATAGTTTGGTGAATAAGACATTGAAGGATTTAGATTTTGGTGTGTCGTACTTCACGGGAACTTGGTACAAAAAGCAAGAGTACTATGGATATTTTCCATTTGAAATAAAAGTAACTGAAGATGCTCCTCAAATGTATGGTTCGTTTTTTCAAGTAATTATTCTTAATGAAGCAGAGTATATTTTAAAAATCAATACCAAAGAATTTTCAGTTTCAAATCCAGCGACAAAAACGAGTCGAGAGATGACTTCGAAATTTGAATTTTCCAAAAAATATCGTTTTGGTGAGCTAGTGAAACATGATTATTTTGAATTTAGTTTGGTCAAACCAGCCTATGAAGTAATGATGGGTGAGTTCGAAGGAAAGGATTTATTTTTTAGAATGAATAGTCTAACTGGAATGACGAATAGTTTTATCAGTAAAATGACGGTTCAACAAACGGATATTCAAGCAAGTATTTTGACAGTTCAAACGGAAGGTGCAACAGTCTCAAAGGAGATAAAATTTTTAGAAAAACTAAATCAAAATTTCATCCAAAATAAATTTATAGAACGTTCTGCCATTGCTTCCTCCAAAGAAGGTTTTATCCAAAAACAATTGGATAGTATTAAAACAACCTTAGATGCGGCAGAAAGAAACTTGGAAACCTTCAAACGTGGAACCAATTCGGTTGACCTTTCCAGGTCTGGGGCATTGGGCTTGGATCAATTGCAAAAATTGGAAACGGAGAAAGGGCAGATCATATTAAATCAAAAATACTACACTTCATTATTAAATTACATCACGATAAATGATGGCATCGAAAAAGCGGTTTCTCCATCTGCAGTTGGAATTATTGATCCAATTTTGAATGAGAATTTAATGGAATTAAAAAGGCTCCATGAGGAAAAAGTTAAATTTTCTTATTCGAAGGGAGCTAAAAGTATGGATTTGAAAATTCTGCAAAAACGAATTGACAATACATCTGCTGCGCTTAAAGAAAACGTCAGAAATTTAATGCGTTTTTCAGAAATTGCCCTTAGTGATAAGACTCAGAGAATAGAAAAATTAGAATTGGCTTTAAATGAGTTGCCTGCCAACGAAAAGAAATTATTGAATTACGAACGTAAAGCAACTCTTAATGGGAACCTTTACAATTACCTTAGTCAAGAGCTTGCTAAAAACAATATTGCTCGTGCCGAAAATACGCCAGATGTAAAAGTTCTAGATCAACCTCGAAGAATGGGATCTGGACCTATTGCTCCTCAAAAACTGTTGATTATGTTGTTGGGAGGAATCGTCGGAGCGATGTTACCATTGGCTTGGTTGGTTTTTTCTAATTCATTAGATAATACGATTGATGATGTCAGTCACTTGGAAGGAATAACAAATATTCCTGTTGCTGCCAGTATTTTTCATTCAGATAAAAAACTCAATTTGGCGACCAAATTTGCTGGACAATGGCAAGTCAAAGAATCGTTTCGAGACTTGGGAGCTAATTTACAATTTCTTATTCCTGATGCTAATAAAAATGTAATTGGAATTACTTCAACGATTTCAGGTGAAGGAAAAACTTTTTGTGCTACTTGTTTAGCAATGAGTTTGGCGATGGAAGGTAAAAAAGTAGCACTCATAGATCTGAACTTTCGGAATCCAAGTCTTTGGGAAAAAACAGATGAATACCAAGGAATGGAGTTGACTGAATTTTTGACAGGAAAAGACATGTCTCCTGAGAAGGTAATTCATAGATATTCAGGGATTCCAAATTTAAGTATTATTCCAACCTACACAGAGCGGTCTAATCCCCATAAATTATTGGGTAATGTACAATTGGAGATGTTGATTCAAAAAGTCAAATACGATTTTGATTTTGTCATTATTGATTCATCACCAGTTGGTTTGGTCTCAGATTATTTATTGATTTCAAAATACATAGATATTCATCTCTTTACGATAAGAAGAAAAGTTTCGAAATTTTTGTTTTTGGAAGATTTGGAAGACTTGAGAGATCGAGGAAAAATGGAAAATGCATTCTTGATTTTTAATGATGAAAAAAATAGCAATAAGAAAAAAGGTTATTCTTATACTGCAGTAAAAGAGAGTGATAAAGTTAAGCAACCATCTTCTATATACACTAGTTGGCAAAGAAGACTAGCCCCTGATTTAGTGCAACCGAAAAAAGGTAACTAATGTATACTGCATTAAAAGTAGATGAAAGTCAGGTGGTAGGGATGCCATTCGTTTATATATACTTTTTATTTGTACTCTTGTTGAGTGCTCATTGGGTATATAAAGGTGAAGTGAAGCACAAGTTTGAAATCTTGGTGCTGTGCTTTTATTTGATGACAGGTAATTTAAATGACTTGCTCACCTTTGCGATTCCTGGAATTTCTTTTTTTGAAATTCAGCCAGATAGGTTTTTGTTTTTTATGTTTTCATTCTTTTTGATTAGACAATTTTATTTTTCAAAAGAATCATTTGAATTTAAAAACTTTTGGAACATTCCTTGGTTTATCGTCATCTTGACTTTTTATGCTTTGTTTAAAATAATTTCTCTTTCAAGTCATTCCGATACCATAGAATTTCCAGAAATTATTATCAAATCTTTACACGTGGTTAATGTCTTGGTAATCATTCTTTCCTTGCGTGTACTTTTCTCACCGAAATTAATTGAAATACTTGGAAAAGCCCTTTTGGTTGGAGCGATTACAACCTGCCTAGTCAGTTTTGTGCAAATTGGAATTGATCCATTATTTGCTCGAACAGGTGATGTTCGAATTGCTTTTGGAAGTGTTTATCGAGTCAATGGAATTTTTAATGCGGAATATTTTAGTTCCTATTATTTAATCATTGCAACTGCTTGGGTTTTAACTAATTATGAAGATGGATACAAGAAAATTGGATTAGTCTCTTTATATTTTATAGGAATATTTTTGACTTTTCACCGAATGAGTTGGTTATTAATATTTTTGGTTTTGGCGATCTACTTTTTGTTTTTGGCAAAACCTCAGATGGATAAATTACTACTCGCGGGGATGACAGGTATAACGTTACTTTTAGTAGTGTTTTTGATTTTCCAAAGAGAGATTGTGAACTCCACCTTAGTCAAAGAAAGGGTGACAGAAACTGTAGATAGTCGCTTCGGATATTACGATATGGTTTTTGATAACATAGGAGATAAACCTATTCTTGGCTACGGTAATCATGATAATGAAGTCTATTATTATAGCATGTTGCATATCACTCGAATGCGAGAAAGAGCAACCGGCGCAGCGGGAGGAATTCATAGTGGATATTTATCAGCTATGTTCTATTATGGCATTCCTGCATTTTTGTCTTTTACTCTTTTTGTGTTGTCAACGATTATTTATTTCGCCAGGTTGTATATAAAAACGGTTAACCCCATTTTTTCGATCGCCTTTGTTTTAGCTTTTGTTTATGGCATAGCGAATATTACGAATACGCTTTTGTTTTCAGAATATTTGGGAATTTTCTTCGCCATCTTTATAGGACTAGGATTAGGTGCTCGATATTACTCTATGGAAGAGGAAGAGGAAACAACTCTTGAAAACGAGCACTCTCAACAATTTTCCCAACAACTTAAACACGTGGTATGAGGATGAGGATTAAAGAATTGTGGCAAAAAATGATGGGAGGAGGACACGAACGAACTATCAAAGCAAAGAAGAATATTTTGCTTTCTATGTTCTATAAGGCCTTGGGGATCTTGATTGGATTTGCCTATATTCCGATTTCCATAGATTATTTAGGAAAAGAAAAATTTGCAATTTTTCTAGTCATGGTCTCCATGGTAGATTGGTTTGCAGATTTTGATATAGGAATTGGAAATGGTTTACGCAACCGACTTGGTGAAGCATTGGCGGATGATGACGAGGAAGAGGCCAAGGGTTTTATTAGTACGGCATACTTTGCTTTAGGGAGTATTTTTTCTGGAATCGCATTGATTGCGATTGGTTTGAGTTTTATTATTCCTTGGGCAGATTGGTTGGAAGCAGATCCAACTTTAGATCGACAAATAATGATTTTAGCAGTGATGATGTTTGGAGCATTTGCCATCAATTTTATTGGGGCGATGATTCACCAAATATTTTATGCGCTGCAACAAACGGGAATTGTGAATTTGTTTGGACTGATTGTGAAAGCATCTTTTCTTTTGCTCATAGTCATCTTGATGTACACTACAGAGGAATCATTGATACTTTACGGCGCTGCTAAAACTTTCACGTTTGCATTTATTCCTTTGGCGATTGCTATATATTATTTTTATTTTAGTAAGGACTTGAAAAAGTTTAAACCTTCGTTCAAATATGTCAAGCGAGATTATTTTGATAAAATGTTTTCCCTTGGTTTTCAGTTTTTTATCATCAAAATTTCAATGATCATTATTCACCAAACGAATAATGTACTCATTGCAAAATTTGTCTCCCTTGAAGAAGTGACGACTTACGAAGTAGCGTATAAATATCTCTCTATTTTCCTTTTGATATTTGTGATTTTTACCAATCAACTTTGGTCTGCAAGTGTCGAAGCTTATCGAAAAGGTGATTTGGTTTGGATGAGAGAGACGATCAAGAATGTAGTAAAAATATGGATAGGAACAATTTTAATTGCGGTGTTCATGGTATTAGTTTCTCCCTTTGTTTATAAATTTTGGTTGGCTGATAAAGTAGAAATTCCAATGGCTATTACCATTGTAGTTGCTATCTCAGTTTCCATTACCAATTGGGTGAATTTATTTAACCTCATCATGAATGGAACTGGAAAAATTAGATTACAAATGTATGCTTGGATTTTTGCAAGCATTATCAATATTCCCTTGTCAATATTTTTTGCAACGACAATGGAACTAGGAACAGTCGGAATTGTATTGGGAACAATTGTAAGCATGTTGCCGCTGGCAATTTTGTCACCGATACAAGTAAGAAAAATTTTATCTGAAAATGTAAAAGGAATTTGGAATAAGTAATCTTGGCAAATTTATTCTAATAATTTCAAATAAAACGGTTATCACATGATCTCAATTTTTATAAATTCATTTACATCTGGCGGGGCAGAAAAAGTAGTGCTTACACTACTTCAAAAATTCCAGCAAAAACAACTGGATTTGGATGTAGTCATTATTGAAAAGGAACATTTTTATGAATTGCCAGAAGAAGTTTCAAGTACTTATCTAACTGAATTTGAAACGCTTGAAAAAGGCTTGTTAAAAATCCCTTACCTTTTTGTTTGTGCTCCAAAATTGAAAAGACATGTGGAGAAAAATAATATAAAAATTGTTCAGAGTCATTTACCAAGAGCCATTTTTATTAATGCCTTTGCAAAAATGATTGGGTCAAAACATCATGCGCAAGCGATCATTCATGCTCGTATTAACTTTGAAGATAAACCTTGGATTATTAGAAAATTGATCAAATGGGTTTACCGAAAAGTTTTATTCCAAATGGATACAGTAATTTCGATTTGTGATGTAATGAAAAATGAACAGGATGAATATTTATTGTTGAAAAATCATCCCAACCATATGAGAATTTACAATCCTCATAATCTTGCGAAGATCAGAAAAATGTCGAATGAAACACCAACTGATTTTGTTTTTTCTCCTGAGAAAAAATATATAATTTGTATTGGCCGATGGGTAAGTTTAAAAAGATTTGGCGATGTGATTCAGGCACTTAGCCAATTGGAAAATGATAAGGTGGAATTAATTTTTATTGGAAATGGAGAGGAAGAAATGCCTTTGAAAGAAATTGCAAAAGAGCATATGGTAGAATCTGCTGTTCATTTTTTGGGGTACAGAGATAATCCATATCAATATCTTTCGCGGGCAGATATTTACGTTTTGTCAAGTGAAACGGAAGGTTTGCCTAACATCATAATTGAGTCTATGGTTTGTGGAACACCAGTAATTTCATCTGATTGTATTTCAGGTCCTAGGGAAATTCTTCACCCAACTTCGGATTTAACTTCGATACTAAAAGATAAAATCGAAAAAGGTACTCATGGAATTTTGTACCCAGTAGGAGAAGTGGAATTGTTGACCAAGGCATTGAATATGTTATTAAAAGATGAGAATTTATGTAATGAATTTATTCAAAAAGGATATGAGAGAATAGAAGAATTTGATGACACAAAAATAACACAAAAATATATAGACACTTTTCCTTTATAATTAGGAAAAAAGTAGCAACTAAATAGTTGAATTTTTAAAAACCAAAATGAATTTCAAATCCTTATAAAAATGCCAACCTTTTATATCAATAAAAGAAATTTTTAAGCCGGTTCTTAAAATTCAAGAATAGAATTTTGAGCGTAATTTATTAGTCGTAAAACTAAAATATAAATTACCCTCGAATCATTCCATCAATAATCGTTAATTCATTTTGATGATTAAAGGAATGAACTCGATGTAAATTTTTATCCCAATCAGGACGAACATTGGTTAAATGTTTTTCTCGATATTCTGTTTCAGAAAGGATTTCAATTTCATTAAAGTTAAAACCAAAACCGTAAACTTTCGAACAATCTTGCGATGGGCGAATCAATTTGCCATTTTCAAAAAAGAGATTCCCCGCAGGACGTGCTCGACGAACATCTGAAACAATTGGATTTTGCGGATGCGGAGTCCACTCTGAAGTGAGTGGAGAGTCAGCATAAAAAAGATAAAGTTCATCATCCAAACTACCGCCTTCATTTTCAACCATATTGGTGAACATCCACCACTTGTTTTGGTGAAAAAGTAAGGTGGAATCTGCAGCTACAATGTTGGTCATTAAGTCCATTTTGTGTTGCCATTGATCAGGGAACTGAGTGCATTCAAAAAGTTGAATGTTACGAGCTGAAAAAGATTCGGGAATCATATATAATTTTTTTTCAAACTCAAAGAGAAAAGGGTAGGAGAGGTGATAAGGCAATTCTAACACTTTTTGAGGTGGAGTAATTTCACCATCTTTTAGAATTTTCAAAACAGAAATATATCCTTTTTCAGTAGAGAAAGGAAGTTCTTCGAGGAAGACAAAATGTTGACCTTCGTGATTCCAAAGAAAAGGATCTGCCCAAAATTTATCTTTAGGTGGAAGGAGTTTTTTGAATTCAGAAAACTCCCGAGATGGACTTTTTCCTAATCGAAATAACAAAATCCATTGCCGAGTAAATCTAAGGTTATCTAATTTTCTTTTAACTAAGAAACTGAAATGTAAAAAGAAATTTATCAGACATTGAAAGAATGTAGGAGTATTGTTTTTATTTGAAAAATCAAAGGACGAATGGCGACCCTGAGAATTTATTTTTTTGAAAAAATCAACTTCCCCTATTCGAGATAACTCCTCCAACACACGAGGAACAAAAGAGGAAATTTTCCATGCTTGTTCATTTTGTGAAAGAGTTAAGGAATACGCATGAGGCATCGACCAAGATTGATATACTGTTTTTGCGGAATCATCTTCGCTTTGTTTTATGTGCAAGGCAGCAGTAGCTGTTTCTTGTTTTTGAAAAAATGCGGAGTGTCCGATGAGTTCATCACAAGTTGTTTCAAAACCTGGTGAACCAAAAGTATAAAACCAAATTCCCAAGCGAGATTTGGAATATAAATGTGTCGGTGGAATATGTTCACTTAGCCAAATGATGATATCAGTATTAATAGAATCATCAGATGAATTGCTTTCAAGAATTTTTATATTCGGAAAAGCCGATTGGATATTTTTTTTAGAAAAAGCATCAGGTGAAGGCTTAAATAATTTGGCATCTAATCTTCGATGTTTTTGACAGAGTGAATTTTTAGAAAGGGTAGGTTTTGATTTTTTTAAAATATAAAACAACCCAATTTCAGCGGAAGAAGATAATTGAATCTTTTCCAATAGAGTGAATTTCCAAGCTGGGATCTCGAGTGAATCGAGGGCAATAATTATTTTCATTGATTACAGTTCGACCGAATTTTGAAGGTCGTAAAAATAAAAAAAAATGCAAGCTAAATTATAGTTTGCTATTACAAAGATGCTACAAACAAAATTAATTAAAGACAAAGAGGCTGTTGCATTATTGACAACTCCAAGTTTCCAAAGCGAATGGAAAAAATTGGCCGCTCAATCTGTGGGATTTACTCAATTACAAGAAGCTGATTTTTTGACCACTTGGTATTCGAATTATAGTGCGGTTTTTTCACCTATTCTTATTTTTTCTCACAATGAAAAAAACGAAATGGTGGGACTAATTGCCTTAGCATGGAACAAAAAAAAGAATGATCTAGTGCATGCAGGAAATGCAGAATATCATGGATGGTTGGCTACTGAGGAAGCAACGATTCCATTCTTGAAAGATATGTTTCGTCTTGTCATAGATGAATTGAAAGTGGAGAAATGGTCATGGAATTGGATGCCTTCTGGACTTAATGCGGCAAGTTTGCAAGCAGCAGCAAGTAATGAAATGTCTCTCCTCGTGGAAGAGGAAGGCTCTCCGATTTGGCAATTAGATAATGAAGAGAAACTGACGAAGTTACTTAAAAGTAGATCTAATAGATCTAAATTTAATCGCTACAAAAAGAGAGGTGAATATCGTTACGAGATTATCACAGAGCCTGATCGAATTCGAGAAGTTTTAGAGATTGCTCAATATCAATGTGACCTTAGACGGGAGGCGATGAACAATAGTCGACCATTTGCGGAAGATCCATATAAGATAGACTTTTGTTCGGAGGTGATGAATTTTTCTAACCAACTTCATGTAAGTGCAATGTGGTTAGACGATCAATTATTGGCTTGCCATATGGGAGTGGAAGATGGAGAACGAGTCTGTTTTGGAATGATCAGTTACGATCCTTCGGAGAGTAAACAATCGCCTGGAACTTTGCTGATTATTGAATTGGCAAAACACCTTAAAGAGTCTGGATATAAAATTTTAGATATGACTCCTGGGACAAATTCTTATAAAGATCGGTTTGCCAATTTTTATGAAACGTTGTATCGACCGACTATTCATTTTTCCAAAAAATCTTTTCTCAAAGCGAAGGTGAAAAAATCTATAGCTACGACTGGAAAAAAAATGTTGGCTATGGCAAAGGTGGATGTACCGACCATGCGAAAATGGAAAACAAACTTAGGAGAGCTACCTTCAAAGGTGAAAAATATTACTCCACAAAATATATTTTCATCTTTTGGAAATGTATTGTTGCAAAAGAAGGTTCATTTTTTATATGAAATAGATTTAAAAAATGAGGAAGTATTTTCTACACCATCAACTCACTTAAATCAACAAGAATATCTTGATTTATTGAAATATCAAGAGAACAAACCTTTTCTCACTCGACGAGATTTATTGATTGTTGCATTAGAAAAATTTGCAAAAGGAGATGTGTTATTTTCCCACAATAATAATGGAAAATTACAATGGTTAGGTTGGCTTAAGGAAGTTAAAGGACAGACAGAGTTAGAAGGTTTTTCAGAGACAATTGAATTTGGTGAAAAGGCGGATTTACTTCTTGATTTCTACTTAGCATCTGATGTTTCCTCAGATAAATTTGATGAAAATATTTTGACAATGCTACATCATATAAAAAAATCAGGAAAGGAAAAAGTTTGGCTGTGGATGGAAAAGAAAAATCAGTTTTCGCCAGCTAAATTAGCATCGATGCAAATTAAATCATATAAGAAATATACCTCTTCGAGTGTTTTGCATTTTTTCAAGAGTAATGAAATAAAAAATGTAAGTAGTTGATATTCAGTTGTTTGTGGTGTAGAGTGTTAGCTGAGACTATTGTGCTTTTATTTTTCAAGGCGAAATGTTATAGATATGACATAACTTCCTAATTTGAAAATAATTATACAAAAAAATAAAATAAGAAAGCGGGATAAGTTTTTTTTTCCAAAAAAATAATAGTAATTTTACATAGAGTTAATTATACTCGAATAAATTGGGTTTACATCAAAATACATCATGTCACTTTAGGGTATTCATTTACTCTAACTTTCTATGAATTTGACATGAATAAAATATTTATCCCTACCGAAAAGATTAATTTTAAAACTTTTATTCAACTCAGTTAATCACAATTTTACATTTACACATTATTGAAATTAATGAACTATAATATTTAGAGTTCATTCGGAATAATGTCTAATGTTTCTTTTATCCTTATACCTACACGAATAAATTATTAGAGCATTTTGAAGAATTTATATTTTTCAGAAAGTCTAATTCTCACAAAAAACTATATAAAAAAGGACAATATTAATTTGTTTTCAATTTGATGATTGATTGGGCTTTTTATGGAAGCCAACCACATTTTTTTAAAACATTTATTTTTTGACTAAAAAAAAATCAATCTTACTAGATTCCATATATGGAATGAATAGAGAACCCCTTTTTACTAACTACTAATTATAAAACACCAAATGATCCCCAAAAAGCAATATCTCATCTTTAGTCATATAATACTAGAGTTCATTTTATTGAACCTATGTGTTTGTGCTATCTTACTTTTAAAAAACCCAGAAATTTCTTTTCTAATTCCAGGTAAATTCATGGAAAATGAATCATTTCAATTAGTGATGGTTTATAATATAGTTTGGACAATGATTGTGTTTTTTAATGGAGATAAAGATTTCTATTTAAGCCAAAGTAGTCGAAAACGGTTTAAGTTTTTGACCATCAATATCTTTTTATTTATCGGTATTATTTCCTCGATTGCTATTTTATTTAGGATTGAGTTTTTTAATAGAACCACCTTTTTGTTGCCTATTGTTATATTTTCATTCTTAAATTTTTTCTTATTTAGTTTATTATTTGAATATTACAAAAGGAAAAATATAAACCCTTTTAATTCAAATGTTTTGATGATAGGAGCAGATAGTAGAAAGTTTGAATTAGAAGATTTTGGAAAAAGAATAAAATCAAAAGGGTATCAAATTGAAGGGTATTTATTTGATAACTTAAGTGAAAGTAATAGCAATGGTCGTATTGATGTTTTAGGCGAACTAAAAGATCTTTCTCAAGTATTAGAAACCAAAAGTGTTGACGAAATTTTTATTGCAACTGCTGCCTTAAGAACTAAAAATATAAGTTCAGTTATTTCTAATGCTGACTATCATGGTGTTAGAGTCAACATCGTTCCTGAAACACCGATGTATCCGTCTAAACTTTTAAAAACCTATGATCTGGAAGGATTGCCGATTTTTCAACATCGACATACTCCTTTGATGTATTTGCAAAATGCATTATTGAAGCGAGCCTTTGATATTGTTTTTTCTATGTTGGTTTTGGTATTACTATCCCCAATATTTTTAATAATTGGATTGATGATCTGGTTTGATAAAGGTTATAACAAATCTGTTTTTTATAAACCTTATCGGAAAGGAGAAGCAGACGAAAGTTTTAGATGTTTCAAATTTAGAACCATGTCTGAATGTGATAATCCGAAGAATGGAACTAAATCTACGGTGAAGAATGATCCACGGATCACTCGAGTAGGTAAGTTCTTACGTAAATATGATTTGGATGAATTACCTCAGTTTATCAATGTCTTAAAAGGAGATATGAGTGTAGTAGGACCTCGTCCTCATCGAACAAATCTTCAAAATGATTTTCGGAAAGTAGTGAACGACTATATGGTTCGACATTACGTAAAACCGGGAGTATCAGGTTGGGCACAAGTGAATGGATGGAGAGGGCCAACACAAACTGATATTCAGAAAAAAGAGCGAATTAGACACGACTTATGGTATATCGAGAATTGGAGTTTTTGGTTAGATATAAAAATTATTTTCTTGACCGTCTTCAGCCGAAAAACTCGACAGAACGCTTTTTAGAAAAGCTATAAGTTATTAGATATTATTCTGAGCTGTTTAGAACTTCCAGATTTTTAAAATCTGGAAGTTCAGTTCTTTTATACAATTTCATATAGAATAATATCTATTATTTGCTGAGAATTATGAATCCATCTAAACCTTATATTACATACAATAACCAATTTTTTTTTAACAACCTTTTTTTAAACCTTAAAAGTCTCTCAAGTTAATACTTGTGATTTTTTTAAAAACATTCTGATGGATAATCAAACTTTAAACTTTGAGGAGTTTTTGGCTAACTATGCGCCTGAAATATCTCCATTTATTTTCCTAGTCAATTTAGTTTTGACTGGAGTACTTGCCTTTATTTTAGGAAGACTTTATGCTAAATATGGAAATTCTCTTTCCAATAAAAAGTCTTTCGCTTCCAATTTTGAATTGATCGCATTGACGACGATGATAATCATTACGATTGTCAAATCTTCCTTGGCACTATCACTTGGATTGGTTGGAGCATTATCTATTGTTCGGTTTCGAGCAGCGATAAAAGAACCTGAGGAGCTGGCTTACATTTTTCTTAACATTGCAATTGGATTAGGATTTGGTGCAGACCAATGGTTAATTACAATTACAGGTTTCTCCTTTATTACTGTGGTTATTTGGCTGAAAAGCATGATGAAACCTGCGAAAGAAAACAAGAATTTAAACTTCACGATTCTTTCAGAAAATCATTTAAACATTTCGTTGGAAAAAATTATTGAGACCATTAACCCTTTTTGCAAAGGCTTAGAACTCAAGCGACTAGATGAAAATAAAAATTTCATGGAAGCTTCTTTTTTAGTCGAGTTCAATGATATGGGAGAGTTGAATAATACTCGAAATGCCTTACGAAAATTGGATGATTCTATCCAAATGAACTTTTTAGATCACAAAGGAATAATTTAAAATAGGAATCAGGTGTGAGACTGGTCGCTCCACTTCCGGTCAAGAGTCAGGTGCTTCTTGTTTTCCCAGAATTTGATTATGTATATATTTTCAACTTTGGGGAAAACAAGAAGCACTTGACTCCTGACCAAGAGCGCAGCGACTAGCCTCACCTCACCCCTGACTCCTTTTAATAAGGAAAAAATGAATATCAAGGAGACAGAAAAAACTTCTCATCCGATTCTTCAAACTCGTTTGTTTGAAAGAACGAAGCCCTTGCTTTTAGGGGTTTTGGGATTAGCTATGGCAACGATTTTATTTTTTGCCGTACTTGGATATGGAGCATATCTTAATCGAATTGGAGAGTCGTCACAATATAAACATGCTTTAGTTCGAGCAGCTGAAGGTGATTTTTCTTTTGTCAAAAATTATACAAAAGGTAAATTTTCGACTTTGGATAAAATGGATATAGATATCAAGTTTAAGCACATGATGCGTATCCAATATTTGCGAGAGCAAGCGGTAATGAATGATGGGAAATACATAGCGGACTCTCTCAAAGATGAAGCATTCCCAGCTAAGTTAACTTACAATGGTGAAAAATATAATGTCAAAATTAGCTTGACTGGAAAGATGGTTACCCCTCACTTGCAAAATCCAAATCATTGGTCATTTCAAGTAAAAGTCAAAGGGGGTAAGACGATCGATGGCATGAGACGTTTTGGGATGTTAGTTCCAAAATCAAGAGGACATTTGACTGATTGGCTAGGTTTGAAATTGATGGAGAAAAGAGGATTGATTACGATGCGTTCTGATTTTAAAGATGTTTCAGTCAATGGAAAATCTGTTGGAATCTATTATATGGAAGAGCGTTTTGATAAACATCTTTTGGAAAACAACGGACGAAAAGAAGGGATCATTTTTAAGATTGAGGAAGACTTAAATATTTATCAAGAGGAAAAATTGATGCTAGCACCTGACACTCGTTCGCAGGTAATTTTACTCCGACAAATGTGGCAAAATGTAGCAACAGGAAAACTTCCCGCTACGCAGTTTTTTGATATTGAAAAAATGGCAAAACTATATGCTATTGCCGATTTGATGAATTCGAGGCATCCTTTGTTGCGAGATAATATGCGTTTTTATTTTAACCCAATTTCTGGTTTAGTAGAACCGATTGCTCGTGAGTTTGAAGATTTAAAAGATAGCGATGTCTCTGACATGGCTTTGTTTTTGGAAAAACCGAAAATGGGAAGATGGCATTTCTTAGTGAAGAATGATGAAATCTTGCAAAAGATTTTTGGTAATCTCGAATTTGAGAAAGCCTACATTGCTGAAGCAGAATTAATTTCACAAGAAGCATTTTTAGATGAATTCTTTGTAGAGCATGAAGATAATCTACAACAGTTGATGAGTGGGATTTATAAAGATTGGACTTTTTATGAACTACCAAAATATACATTATACGAACACCAAGACTATATTAGAAAAACTTTACACTCAGGAGTCACAGGGCTTTCATCACATTTTTCCAAAAAAGAAAATGAAAGTTTACAAATAGAAATTGCAAATCAACAATTCTTACCAATAGAAATTTCAAATATCAGTTGGCGAGATTCTATCTTTTTTTACCCAAAAGAATCAATTGTATTGGAAGGGAAAAAAGAAGAGGAAAAATGGGGAACTTATGCTTTCCAAATTTCGGAAAATGTCGAGTGGGCAGATTCACTTCTACCTGAGTTGAAAATCAATTATAATTATTTGGGTATGGAAAAAGGATTGAAGCGAGCGTTAGTTTTTCCTTTTTCTAAAAATGGATCTAGTAGTGCTATAACTAATCCAATTGTTCGTAATCACAATTATGACAACTTTGATTTTATCCAAAAGATAGAAAATAAGATTTTTATTCCTAAGGGAGAATGGACTTTAAGTTCAGACTTAGTAATTCCAAAAAATGCACATTTTGAAATCGAAGCGGGAGCAAAAATTGATATGGTTAAGCAGGCAAAAATTATAAGTTATGCGCCAGTTTTTTTCAATGGAACTTCCCGTAATCCTATTGTTATAAATTCTTCGGATGCGACATCTGAAGGTATCGTGATTATGAAAGCAAGAGAACGGTCTAAATTATCGCACACTTTATTTGATCAACTTTCTCGACCTGAAGAAGTGGGATGGAGACTTTCGGGAGCCGTTACTTTTTACGAATCACCCGTGGATATTAATGATTGTATTTTTTCGCAAAATAAAATTGGTGACGATTTCTTAAACATCGTTCGAGCAGATTTTTCTATGAAAAATTCTCAATTCAAAAATATTTTGTCTGATGCATTTGACTGTGATTTTTGTACAGGAAAAGTTTCTGACACTAAATTTTTAACCATTGGAAATGATGGGATAGATATCTCAGGAACGAAACTCATAGTGGAAAATGTTTATATGGATGGTATTGGAGATAAAGGATTGAGTGCAGGTGAAAATAGTACCATGACAGTTACCAATGTCGAAATTCATAATGCAGAAATTGCTATCACGAGTAAAGATCAATCAACGATTTATATCACTAATTCAACAGTTAAAGATAGTAGAATCGGGATGGCACTTTTCCAAAAGAAACCAGAATTCGGGCCTGGATTTATCGAAGCAACACAAATGGATATGGGGAAATCTGAAATTGATTTTTTAGTAGAAAAGAATTCTCAATTGACTATGGATGGAAAATCTATAGCACATAATAATTCAAAAGTAAAACAGATATTATATGGAGCCGAGTTTGGAAAGAGCAGTAAGTAAACCATTGGTTTATCGGAAGGAACGAAAGTACGCTTTAACCAATACTGATTTGGGGTGGGTGGAAACCGTGGTGCGAAGTCATCCGTCGATGTTTTTTCGGCCTTTTCCTGCTAGGTATATTAATAATATTTATTTTGATACACCTAGTTTTGGAAACTATAATGACAACCAAGTAGGATCGCCATTGCGACATAAATTTCGAATCCGATGGTACGGCGAACAATTTGGACTAATTGAAAAACCCGTATTGGAGATAAAAATAAAGAAAGGTTGTTCGGGGGCCAAACGACATTTTTCGTTAACCCCCATTCTTTTAGAAAAAGGAATATCGAAAGGAGACCTAAAAAAGGTTTTTGCAAATTCGGATTTACCTTTGGAAATTCAGGAATCTCTCAAATTTTTAGAACCGACCTTGCTCAATCGGTATTTTCGAAAATATTATTTATCTGCTAATCGAAAATTTCGAGTAACGTTGGATACGCAATTGAGGTATACTCGAATTTCTGCACATCAAAATTATTTTTTACGTATTGCAAAAAACGATTCTGATGTGGTGATGGAAATGAAATATGATGTAGAAGATGATCAAGCGGCAGGAAGAGTAAGTAGTGGATTTCCATTTCGATTGACAAAAAATTCAAAATATGTAAATGGAGTTGATCACCTTGATTTGTGGTAATCATCCAATTTAGAGTGAGACCCAAAATAATAACGCGATCTAAAATTAAAGACAGGTAAAAATGTTTTAATCACCAAATAAGATTATAAAATGAATAAATTACCAAATTCCGGGATCTTAAAAACATCGCTAAAAATATTGTTAGTCTTAATGGCTTTGAATGGATGTAATAATAATCCACTTGGAGATGGGACGCTGGTTCTTGAGCCACCACCAGTTTCAATGGATCCATCTTCTGTTACAGCTTGGACATGGGATACGATTACAATACCTCCTTATTCTTATCCAGATGGCGCGGCATTTGGTCCAGGACTTTTTATCAATACGGCTTATGATACGATGGGAGTCTCTATTGTTGGTGATCGCATGAGGTTTGACCTCAATCCAATAACTCCTACTCCGCCAGCAGGTAGTTCAAGTCCACATAATTATAGGAGTGAAATTCATACTGATCCATGGCAAATTAATCATCCACTTGGCACAGAACAATGGATTGGATGGAGATATGATTTTTCTGATGATTATGTAATTGATCCAACTTCACCAATTACGATTTTTCAAAATCATCCTGGGATTGGAGGATTATCACCGATTCTTGAATTAGAGATTGCTGGACAGAATGATCCAGCTCCAGCGCTAGGAGGAGAGATTCAAGTAGTTAATGTCAATGATCGAATTATTTACCCGGTTACGCCGTTGGCAGGTCAATCGTTAGATGTCGTGATTCATATTGTATATGGTTTAGGAGATGATGGACTGACTCAAGTATGGTTGAATGGACAATTATATCATGACAAAATTGAACAGACAGTCTTAACAGATTATCCTTGGGGAGGAAATAATAAATGGGGAATTTATCATCACACCTTTAAAAATAGTCCTTCAGATGTGCAAGCTTCGATTAATGCAGGAGCAGGATTTGTGGAGTTATTTATGGGGACATTACGGATGATAACAAGAGCGCCAGGTCATCCCGAATATAAATTGGATGCGTACGATTTGGTAAAGCCAGGTCAATAAACAACCAATAAACTACAAACCGAATACGAAGGAAGGTACCTCTAGTTTTGTTCAAAAGATGAAATTGGAGTTACCACTTGTGAAATAATTTTTACAAAAAAAACTTCTAATTTTTAAAACTTAGAAGAATTAAATCGAATTTATTCTAACGGAAAAGCATTGTTAGATTTCAAGAATTTAACAATAGCCTACGAATCTATAAACAAAAACTTAAGTGCCGAATCGAAGTTGTCAGTAAGTAATTTTAGTTTCTTTTTTGTCTTATTAGAAAAAAGGAATCCTAAAATTACTTACGGATCATTTCGATCCGGCACTTACTTTTTATAAAAGATACTTTAGGAAATAGGAAATAAATAACTTTTGAAAATGAGCCAAAAAGATACAAAACCTTTTCATGTAATTTATTTAGGAGAAAGCGGATTCCCTTATGGGTTAGCTGCTATTCAAAAATTAATTATGATTAGCAAAGCGTTAATCAGCGCTGGTGCAGAGGTGACCGTCATCAACCGAAAGGGGTATTTTGATCCTGACGAACCTGTTGATCTTCCATTGGAAGGTGAGGTAGAAGGCATTAAATATATTTATACTTCAGGTACTGTTTATAAACCAAAATTATTTCTTCCTAGAAATATTCAAAAGTTACGAGGTATCGTCAAAGAGTTTTTTTTTTTTTTTAAGCTCAAAAAAGAAAATAATCTTGGAGCAGCAATTATCTCTTGTCATCATCTTGGGCAGACTGTGTTGTATCGAATTTATGGATGGATTTTAGGTTTTCCAATTGTGCTTAATTATGTGGAATGGGCTTCAGCGATGCAACATCGAAAAGGGTGGAAAGTGCAAATGAACGATTACCTTTTTGATAATTGGTTGGTACAAAAGATGGATGGAGCATTTCCAATTAGTGAAGTATTGATTGATAACTTCAAAAAGATAGCCCCATCCAAACCGCAATTTAAGATTCCAATTTTATGTGACTTTGAAGAGTTCAACATTCCAAGAGTAAAAAGAGAGCACCCTTATTTTTTGTATTGTGGTGCATTGGTGTATAGAGAAGTCGTTGATTTTATTTTAGAAGCTTATGATCAATTACCTGCTGAACCAAGGATGGACTTGTATCTTATTTTGGGAGGTGGAGAAGAAGAAGATCTTATAAAACTCCAAACAGATATTAAGCAATTAAAAGAGAAAGACCGAGTTAAGATTTTCCGAAATATACCTCGAGAAGATATTCCGATACACTTTAAAGGAGCAGCTGCTTTGCTCATTCCATTGCGAGATACAATTCAAGATGCGGCAAGGTTTCCACATAAAATTGGAGAATATGTGGCTACCGGAAATCCGATGATAGCGACGAATTATGGAGAAGTGAAACATTATTTTAAGGATGGAGAAAATGCCTTCATTGCGGATAGCTATACTGTTGATGCTTATGCAGGAAAAATGAGAGAAGTAGTTGAAAATCCAGATTTGGCAAAAAAGATCGGCCTAAAAGGACAAGCGTTAGGTTTGCAAAAATTTAATTATATCCATTATGGAAAATCAATAAAAACGTTTTTAGAGAAAATGTAAATGTATTGTTAAGTCAATGGAATCAAATATTTCCTAATGAAAAAGAAAAAGATAGTAATTTTTGGAGTTAAATATTTTCCATCAAAAGGCGGAACAAGCCGAGTGGTCGAAAACTTGTTATGGGAAATGAAAAACCATTTCGATATCACAATCTATTGTTATAAAAATGAATTAGCAGCAGATTTTATAGAAGGAGTAAAAACGATCCAGTTTTCTGAAACACCAATAAAAGGTGTTGGCGTGTTTTTATTTTATATAAAATGTTTTTTTCATTTGATGTGGAAAGGAAACTATGATATCGTTCATTTGCACAAGATGGATGGGGCGTTCTTTTTACCACTTTTAAATTTGAAATTCAAGACTGTGGCGACTTCTCACGGACTGCCTTACTTAAATGATAAATGGTCGAGTGGTGCGAAATTTTATTTCCGAAGAATGGAAGAATTATTTATGCGTTCCAACACAAAATTGACTTCTGTTTCAAAAACACAAGTAGAATATTTTGAAGAAAAATATAATAGAAAGATCCTCCATATTCCAAATGGTATTCACCCGATTGGAAAAGTGCAACCTGAATTTGCTGATGAAATTTTGAAAGAAAATGAAGTGGAAGGGGAGTATTTATTTTTTGCAGCTCGTCGATTGATTCCACTTAAAGGTTGCCATACTTTGATTGAAGCTTTGAAAAAAATAAATTATCAAGGCACTTTAGTCATCGCTGCTGATATTGAACAATTGCCAAGTTACACCCAAGAATTAAAAAAATCAGCCGAAGGAATAAAAGTGAAATTTGTAGGATATGTTTCTGATTTGAAAGTGTTGAATGCGTTGATTGCTCGGTCTAAATTTTTCATATTTCCTTCTGAGTTGGAAGCGATGTCGATGATGTTGTTGGAAGTAGGAAGTGTTGGGACGCCAATGATTTGTAGCGATATACCTCAAAATACAGCAGTTTTAGAAGATGGTCAAGTCTTGTTTTTTGAATCAAAAAATGCCAATGATTTGGCTGAAAAAATAAAATGGGCTTTTGCAAATGAAGCTGAGATGAACAATTTTTCAAACAATGCTAAGCAAGTGATTGAAGAAAAATATTTGGTCTCGAGGGTAGCAGAAGAATATGTTGATTTATATAATGAAGTAATTTCTCATGGGTAATTTTAATAAAAAGAAAATCATATCGAAGGTTGCACCGGTTATTTCAGGCTTGCAGCTGTATCGATTATTTGAACCTTTTTATTCAGGGATGGGCCAGATTTTGACTTTTCATCGAGTGGTAGAAGATAGTATGGATGATCGAATTCATAACCATCAAAGTCTTGAAGTTAGTCCTGAGCAATTGGAGCAAACTATTCTTTTTTATAAAAAAAAGAATTACGCTTTCTTTTCACTTGATGATTTACATCACGCTTTGACAGAAGAAAAACCAAAACAAAAATTTGTCGTTTTCACTTTTGATGATGGATATCGAGATAATTTCACTAATGCTTATCCAATCTTAAAAAAACATAATATTCCATTTTGTATTTATGTAACGACTAATTTCCCTGATCAAAAAGCGATTCTTTGGTGGTACCTTTTAGAAGATTTTTTAAAAGAAGAAACGAGTATCAATTTTCATTGGGAAGGCAAAGAATATTTGATTTCTTCTAAAACAATTTCGGAAAAAGAAAAAGCCTTTGATCAAATTAGAACATTGATTAATCAATCTTTTTCAAAAGGAAATTTTCAAGAAATGTTGGAAGTGATTTTTGGAAAAAAAGAAGTTGATTATTTCTCCTACGTAAAAAAGATGGCAATGAGTTGGGAGGAGATAAAATTAATCTCGCAAGATCCTCTAGTGACAATTGGGGCTCACACCGTCAATCATTTTCCTCTCACGAGGTTAGATTCTAATGATTTGGAATTTGAGATTTTACAATCAAAAAAGATATTAGAAAAATATATCCAACAGCCAGTCGAACATTTTGCTTATCCTTTTGGAAAAGTATCGGAGGCTTCTTTTCGAGAATTTGAAATGGTCAAATCACTAGGTTTGAAAACCGCCACAACTACTCGAATAGGAAATGTTTTTGCTCAGCATAAAAATTATTTGGAGTGTTTGCCAAGGATTAGTCTTAATCAGGTATCTACTTCTGCTGTGTTAAATATGCAGGCAAGTGGAATGTTGTCTTTCATTTATCATCGAGGGAAAAAGGTGATATCGAATTAAGAAATTATTTTGTCGTTCTGAAAACATTGGAATTCACTAAATTGGAAAGTATTGGTTTTTTAATAGAAGTTTTATAATTTTATTCTTGGAGATTGAAATAAGATTTATCTCCATTATTGAGACTCTTTTTTGAGTTTTGCCTACATGTAGTAGGTCTAAAATCAACTTTAAACAACTTTATATTAAAGTTGTTCTATAAATATCCTGCATACCGATTGATTCAATTCAACTGATTTATTTCCTTTTTAGCTGAATAGAAAATTCTTAAAGTGATAGCTTAAAGGAAAATTTTTAAAAAAAATTATCGTACTCGAAAATTGTTGACTACATATTTTAATAATATGGATTAGTTTATTAATTCGGTTTTAGCTTAATCCTCGAAAAAAAAGATCATGAAACGTATTTTATTTTTATTATTTAGTTGTTTTGTTTCCATTCAGATGGCTGCGCAGAATTTTACCATTATTGTGATGCCTGATACACAGCACTATTGTGATTATGGACCTGCTTCGAATGCTATTTTTGGAGCACAAACCCAATGGATCGCAGACAATAGAGTGAGTAGAAATATTGTTTTTGTGACAAGTCTGGGAGATGTTGTTCAAAATGCTGATGAACCAGATGAATGGGCTCTTGCTGATGAGGCCTATAAAATAATTGAAGGTGATTCAATAGTACTACCAAAATTACCAGATGGAATTCCTTATGGAATATCTGTAGGAAATTGCGATCAATTTCCTAAAAGAGAAACAGGGGCTACTGCTGAATTTAATACACATTTTGGTGTAAGTCGATTTGATACCATGGCCTATTACGGAGGACATTATGGTTCAAAGAATGATAATAGTTATCAGTTGTTTAGTGCTAGTGGACTTGATTTTATTATAATTCATCTTGAGTATGATCAGGAGTTAAATGAACAGCATCAAACAGATGTATTAAATTGGGCTGATGGAGTATTAACAACTCATAGTAATAGAAGAGCTATTGTTACTTCTCATTTTATGATTGATCGCGGAAATGAAGGAGATCCCGCAGGTAACGGAAATGATTATCCAGGAAAATTTGGCCCTCAAGGAGAAAAAATTTTTGATGCATTAAAACATCATCCAAATCTTTTTTTAATGCTAGGTGGTCATATAGCAACAGAAGGAGAAAGAGATGATGTGGGGACAAATGGCAATACTATTTACACCCTTCTTTCTGATTATCAGAACCAAGATCCTATAGGTGGAGAGGGTGGAAATGGTTGGCTTCGAATCATGGAATTTTCACCAGGAACAAACACTATCACAGTTTCAACTTATTCGCCTACTCATGATAATGGTGATGGTACTTATGGTGCTTTTGGTGATACTCCCTTTGAAGATATGGGAGGGACAGCTGCTAACAATTTCGGAGGGTTCGGGTCTATTTCTGAACCATTTACTTTAGCTTATGATATGACTGCTCCCCTTCCCGTGGAATTGGTTGATTTTCAAGTAAGAAAAGAAGGAAAGGAATCTATTATTAATTGGAAAACTGCTTCTGAAGATAATAACAAAGGTTTTGAAATACAAAAGAGTGCAGATGGAGAGACTTGGGAAAAATTAGCGTGGGTAGATGGGGAAGGTACAACCAGTACTGCTCAATCTTATTCTTACATCGATACTAAACCTCAACGTGGCGACAATTATTATCGACTTCGTCAAGTGGATTATGATGGTACAGAAAATTATTCTGCGGTCAGAGTAGTAAATTTTGCTTTTGTTTTGGACGCTCCAGTTATCTACCCTAATCCAGTATTGGATGAATTGACTATTGAAATGCCAAATATTGATAATGGAAAAATAACTTTTGAAATTAAAGATATGACTGGGAAAGTAATTATAGTGGAGCAAGTAAACTTAGCAGGTGAAACTCATAGGATCAATACGAGTAGTTTGGTTCCTGGAATATATTATCTTGATATTAAATCTCAGTCTTCTTCGGTTTCTTATCCGTTTACCAAAACGAAATAAATAGTTGAAGGAATTTATATAATTAAATTCAGATTTTCTTTTAATTGAATATATATAACAATGCGCTTACATTGAAAAATGTAAGCGCATTATTGTTTTTTCTATAAGGTACGAGTAAGTTAAAAAGGTGTTCAAAAAAAAAAGGAGAAGTTTGATTTGATTGCTATCTCTAAAATTATTTTATAAAGTTATCTGTTCGTTTCTCGAATAATTTCAGCAGCAACACTTATTGCGATCTCTTGAGGAGTCTTGCTAAAAATTTCCAACCCAATTGGTGTAAAGATAGGTGCATAAGATTCTTTTGAAAAACCTTCCATTTCTAATTCCTTCAACAACGTTTTTATTTTCTCTTTGCTGCCCATCATACCAATGTAGAAAAAATCTTTTCCCAGTAATTGTTTTAAAACAATTTTATCAGGTCGGTAACCAAAAGTCATAATGACAATATAATCATCTTGACAGTTTTCCAATTGAGAACTGATAGCGTCATAAGAGATGATATGTTTTTCATGACAAAAAACATTTTGCTCAAGCGTATTGATCGTTTCACGGTCGTCATATATTTTTATATAAAATCCCAAAAAATTCATGACCTCCGATAATGCCAAGCTAACATGACCACCTCCAAAAATATGAATCACTTTTTGCTGATTGACTTTTTCGAGGTAAGACCAATCTACTGTTGTTTTTTGATGAAAACCAATTGGAATTGTCAAATCATCTTTTGAAATAATGGAAAGACCTTTGGGTGAAAAAAGTAAATAATCTGATTGACCAGATTCAACTGATTGATCCATCTTTTGAAATAGCTCAATATCTTTTTTGTAAAAAGGAAAAAAGGCAATGACTTGATGTCCAGAACAAATCATTCCTGATTGTTCGGTCGAATGAATTTTATCATGATATTGATATTTGAGTTCAACGGTAGTTTCTTTTTTTGATAATTTCTTTTTTGAAAATTCTACTAATTTATGTTCCATGATTCCACCACCGATGCTACCGAAAAGTTGCCCATCATTGGCAATCGCCATTTGGAAACCTTGCCTTCCAGGTGAACTGCCTTCACTATAGACGACTTGTAAAAGCATTGTTGGAATGTCAGCTTGTAATTTTTGGAGGATGAATTTTATGGTGGTTGGTTTCATAGATAATTAAGTAACCTATTGAGTTTATTTGTCAGTCTTGATTAACTTTCTTTTTGAATACAAAGCCAAGAGCACTCTTTCAGGCGTAATCGGAGAAACATAATCAAAATCAGCGGTCGGATTAAATGCACGAACTGCATTTCGAATCGCAAAATAAGCACCTATCCCATACATTAAAGGTGGCTCACCAACAGCCTTGGATTTGAGGATAGCTAAGTTATCTGTTCGAAGCGGTAAAAAGGAAGTATTAATCGTTTTTGGGACAGAATAGATGTCTGGAATTTTATAAGTAGAAAGCGCATTGCTTTGCAATTTCCCTTTTTGATTATAGATAATTTCTTCCATGGTCATCCAACCAATTCCTTGAACCAATCCTCCTTCTATTTGTCCAAGATCAACGAGTTCATTTATTGTTTCTCCAACATCGTGAACAACATGCACATCATCAATTTCATAAATTCCTCTAAGGCAATCTACCGTCGTCGTAAACAAAGCGGTTCCGTAAACATGGTAAGCAAAAGGATGCCCTTTTCCCGTTTCTTTGTTGAAGTTTATTCTTGGAGTAGCGTAATGTCCTTTCGCACTTAAATTAATTCTTTGAGAAAAAGCATCAGTAATAATTTTTTGCCAAGAAATTACTTCCCCATTTTTAGCAATCGTTACTTCTCCGTTTTTAAAAATAATAGGAGTAGATTCTTCCAATTGGAAAACCTTCTGAATCATTTTTATCAATCTATTTTTAATTTGTTGACAAGCGTCTAACAATGCTTTCCCGTTGAGATCAGCTGTAGCACTTGCTGCGGAAGGAGAAGTGTTGGCAACTCTTGTTGTATTGGTTGTTTCCAGTTTTATCAACTCATGAGGGATACCAAATTCTCTAGCGGCTACTTGAACCATTTTAGTGTTGACACCTTGTCCCATTTCGATAGCACCTGTACTTACGCCAACCGTTCCATCAGTATAAATATGTATTAACGCACGAGCATGATTCATCATCGTATTGGTAAATGAAATACCAAAACAGATAGGCATTAAAGCCAATCCTTTTTTTGAAAATGTATTTGTATTGTTATAAGATTCTATAGATATTCTGATTTTTTCAATATTATATTTTTCGTCTAGTGCTGCCCAACTATTTTGAGCCTCTCCATTTTCTACAATTTGTCCATAGGGGAATTCGTCGCTATCGTGTAATAAATTATTTTGTTGAATTTCAGTAGCATTGATATTTAGAATTCTAGCAGCATGATCAATAGCTGCTTCCATTACAAACATTCCCTGTGGTCCTCCAAATCCTCGGAAGGCAGTATTTGGAGGAAGATTAGTCTTGCAACAATGTGCTTGCAAAATCACATTTGGAATAAAGTAACTATTGGTAGCATGAAAAAGTGTTCGCTCTAGAACAGCAGGAGACAAGTCTGCTGCAGCTCCTCCGTTTTGAAAAAAGGAAGCTTCATAGGCAATGATTTTTAGATTTTTATCCAAACCAATTTTATAGTCACTTCGATAGGGATGTCGTTTGCCAGTCATCCGCATATCTTCCATTCGATGCAAAATACATTTAGCAGGTTTTTTCAAAACCCCAGCTACTAACGCAGTCATCGCTGCAAAAGGATTCGCTTGATCTTCCTTGCCACCAAAACCTCCACCGATTCGAGTAACATCAACTTCCACTTTATTCATTCCAACACCGAGCACTCGAGCAACTGCTTTTTGTACTTGAGTTGGCCCTTGGGTGGAACTATGGATTTTGAGACTTCCATGTTCCATCGGATAGGCGTATGCGCCTTGCGTTTCCAAATATAAATGTTCTTGCCCGCCAGAATCAGCAGAGCCTTCAAAAATATGAGTTGCCTTTTCGAATGCTTTTTTACTATCGCCTAATTGGAAAGTTCTTGAATCGGATAAAAATTGCCCTTTGAGAAAAGCTTTTTTAGGATCAACGATCGCAGGTAATTCTTCTAGGTCAATTTTTATTTTTTCCAACGCCTCTTCTGCCGCAATTTCGGTTTCTGCCACAACTAACAAAATCGCTTGACCTCTAAAATGAACTTCATCTTCGGCCAATAAAGGTTCATCTTGAATGATTCCTCCGATTTGATTTTCTCCTGGAATATCTTTGTGAGAAAAAATCTTAACCACACCTGGCATTTGTTCTGCTTCAGAAAAATCAATTGACTTAATTTTTCCATGAGCAATTGGGGAGTCAAAAATTTTGATAAACAAAGTGCCTTGCATCGTCGGAATATCATCAACGTAAGTGCTTTTGCCCGTTACATGACCGATAGCATCAATGTTGGCTAGGTGCCTTTTATCCTTAATTTTTTTTAGGGGATCAATCATCCTTTTAGCATTTTAGTGATCGGTTCGATAGCTCCAAAGAATTCTATAAAATGAGCCAAAATTAATTGTCGTAGCAAAAGTCTTTTGTAATCTGCGGTTCCTCTCGCATCGCTGATAGGAGATATTTCTTGAGTGACAATTTTGAAAAAATCATTCAAGATTTCAGAGTTCAATTTTTTGTTTTTTAAAAAAGAACAAGATTCCAATAAATATTTTGGAATAGGCCCGACACCTCCTGCGGAAAGATGAATTTCTGAAATCGTATTATCTGTATTTAAATTGATCTGACAAGCAGAATTGACACTTGCAATATCTAAGTGAGTTCGTTTACTTACTTTTTCAAAATTAAAATGAGTGGATTTATTAGGAACTGAAAATTGAATAGACTCAATAAATTCAGCAGATGATTTATCCAGTTTTTTATAATCTAAATAAAGTTCTTTTAACGGAAGTGTTCTTTTTTTTTCTCCTGTATTTAAAATAATAGAACTATCCAATGCAAGAAAAAAAATAGTCATATCTCCAATCGGTGAAGCGTTGACAAAATTTCCAGCTAAGGTGGCCATGTTTCTAATCGGAGTGGAAGAGACTAATTTTAAATGCTTTTTTAAATTTGGAAATATATTGTTAAAAACTGGCGATTCCTCCAAATCAGTAACGGTTGCAGATGCACCTATTTTACAAATTCCATTATTGACTTCAATCCTTTTTAAATCAGGATTATCAAATTTATTTTTAACAGAAGCCTTTTTTACCACTTCAGGTTTTTGTACCAATAAGTCAGTACCACCACCTAGGAAATATTCTGTAAAAGTATTGTTAGAAATAACTTCGGTTGTTAGTTTTTTATTCAAATCAACTAACCTAGATTCTATGTCAGTCATATAATTAGGCAAGTGATTGTTTTCTACAAGCCAAGATATTTTGTTGGTGGTAGGTTTGTTTTTTAATTGATCGCAAAAATCATCAGTAGCTCGCTCGATAGATTTATAACCAGTACATCTACAAATATTTCCATCAATAGATTTTATCGCATTTTCTGAATCAACCATTTTATCCGACAAAGCAAACCCAGTCAATGACACAATAAAACCAGGGGTGCAAAAACCACATTGTGTCCCATTATTATTAACCATTAAGGCTTGAATAGGAGTGAGGTTGTCGCCATTAATTCCTTCGATGGTTAAAACGTGTTTTCCATGAATATTAATGAGTGGTGTGATACAAGAAGTCATGGATTGATAAACCAATTTTCCGTTTTTCAATTCTCCAATAAGAATGGTACATGCACCACAATCACCTTCTCGGCATCCAACCTTAGTACCGACCAGTTGCTTTTCATATCGAACAAAGTCCAAGACCGTACTTCCTTTTGAAAGTTGGGTTTGGATGGTTTTATCATTTAAAATAAATTGAATCATTTTTAATGTCGTTTTACGTTAGACGTTTCACGTTGGACGTTTTTTCGAATGGAGTTAATCTTTTTAGAAGTTAATTCTGGGTAAGAAACGTTCAACGTAAAACGTCCAACAAAACAAAATTTAATACTCCGTTTTATCGGCTTTTGTTTCCCATAATTTAAAAACTTCATTGCCTTCCGCATTCATCATTTGAACAGTCGGTATTGTTCGATCTTCGATTTTTAAATTTATTTCTTTGTAAATAAAATCATCATCAAACCCAATTCTAGCAGCATCTTCTTTTGTGCAGGCATAAAACATTTTATCAGGACGTGCCCAATAAATAGCTCCCAAACACATCGGACAGGGTTCGCAGGAAGTATAAATAATACAACCGTCCAATTGAAAAGTATCTAATGCTGAACATGCGTTTCGAATGGCAACGACTTCTGCATGAGCAGTTGGATCGTTGGAAGAAGTGACTCTATTATTTCCTTCTGCGATTATTTCTCCATCTTTTACCACAACAGCTCCAAAGGGACCTCCGTCATTGGATTCCATTCCTTTTCTTGAAATGTCAATAGCACGTTGCATAAAATATTTGTGATCCTTAGGCATAGAATAATTTCTTTTTTAGTTTTGAGATTGAAATTTGATTAGAAAATGTATCAATTTTATCAGCGCCTAAATTAAGGTTTTTTAAAAGAAGATTTTCGAATTAAAAATAAAATAAATAAGGAGTATAGGATTTTTAAAGACAACGATAATTAAGAGCGTGTTTAAATTTTTACCGTCCTGAAAATCAACGCTTTATGAACCTTACGTCCAATTTAATTTTTATTTAGCTCGCTAAACTTCAAATGAAATTATTAGCAAGAACCACAAATCATTGACTTTCAGTTAGTTAAAAGTTTAAACATGCTCTTAATTATACTTATGTTCGTCTTTTTTTGATACAAAATTTCTAAATAAATAATGCCAAAATCTGAATCGCTAGAGCAATCAAAATCAAATAATGTTTTACTAATTATTGGGATTCTGTTTATTGCAATTAATCTACGTTCCCCGCTTGCTAGCGTTGGACCATTGATTGAAGATATTCGTGCAGCCACGGGATTGTCAAATGGATTTTTAGGTCTGTTGACAACCTTACCATTGATTGCTTTTGGAATCATCTCAACCTTGACTCCATTGTTTACAAGACGATTCGGAATTGGCGGTACATTGCTCGGTGCGATGTTGTTGTTGACGATCGGCATTGGTATACGGTCTATTTCATGGGTTCCTGCTTTATATTTAGGAACGTTGCTATCTGGTATTGCCATTGCTTTTGGAAATGTATTGTTACCTAGTTTAACCAAGCGAAACTTTGAATCTAATTCAGGGTTAATCACTAGTCTATATTCTAGTATGATGGCAGTTGGAGCAGCATTGGCAGCAGGAATTAGTGTACCCTTGGCACATGATTTTCGATTGGGTTGGCGTGGTTCACTAGGAGTATGGGCAATCTTATCATTGATTGCTTTACTTGTTTGGCTACCGCAATTATTTCGTTTAAAAAAATCAACTTCCAGCCGAAGTTATTTGAAAACAATGAAAAAATTGAGTAGTTCAAGGACAGCGTGGCAAGTAGCTTTATTCATGGGATTTCAGTCTTTGACTTTTTACGTAATTTTAGCTTGGCTTCCTGCTATTTTACAAAGCAGAGGATATGATGCATCCTTTTCGGGATGGATGCTTTCCCTTTCGCAAGCTACAGCAATTTTAGGTTCGTTAACTATTCCATTTATTGCTGGTAAGAAAAAAGACCAACGTAGTATCGTAGTTATTTTGGTTATCGTGGAATTCATTGGTCTTGTCGGATTATTGTTTCCACAGTTAGGATGGGTTGCTATTTGGGTCTCTCTAATCGGTTTTGTGATGGGTGCTAGCTTTGGATTGTCTTTACTCTTTATCGTCCTTCGCTCTAAAGATGCAGAATCTGCAACAGAATTATCTGGAATGGCGCAGTCGATTGGATATTTTATAGCAGGAACAGGACCTATTATTTTTGGGAGTGTTTTTGACTTGACAGGGAATTGGACGTATCCATTTATTTTACTTTTTGTGGTCGCGATTTTAAAATTGATTATTGGAATGGGAGTAGGGAAGTCGGTTAGGTGATTTATCATTCAAAGTAAGAGATCAGTATTAAGTATATTTCAAAAAAAAAACCGCAACTATTTGATTATCAAATGATTGCGGTTTTAGTAGTGGAGCTGCCGGGAGTTGAACCCGGGTCCAGACAAAGCAACAGAGAGCTTTCTACATGCTTATTTTCTATTCGATTTTCGAGCGATGACAAGGAAGAAACCAACCCGCGCCATCACCTTATCCTCTGAATTTCGCATT
>JBGCCY010000099.1:0-30917 GCA_045104975.1 Saprospiraceae bacterium | reverse complement strand
TTTTTATGAGTTCCGTTTTTGGGTGTGATTCCAATTTGATTTATGATTATCAATTGATCGATGCAGACTCTTTCTTTTTCCAAAACTTTACTTGTGATTCAAACTTAGTCGATACCACTTTTGCTAATGCTACTGGTGTGAATGGGGAATGCGATTCGATTTTGATAAATATCATTTCACTTGCTCCGAGTTATGAAATTAATATTGATACCACAACTTGTATTGCTTCGCAACAAGGATTAGATACTGTTTATTTGATGAGTCAATTTGGTTGTGACTCCACCTTAATTTTCAATTATGAATTACTTGCAGCAGACACTTTCTTGATCTCAGCAACGACTTGCGATTCATCCTTACTTGGAATGACTACAATGAATCTTCCAGGCATAAATGGAGAGTGTGATTCTATTTTAATCACCACCACCACCTTTGGATGCGACACTATTTATTTAAATTCAATCAGTTGTAATCCTTTAGACACAGGTGTTTTCATTCAGATAAATGGAGGAAATACAATTATAGATAGCATTTCTTTAGCTCCAACAGATTCTACTTATTTGGCTGAGAATAGTTGTAATCCTTTGGATACAGGTTTAGTTTTAACCTCATCCTTCCAAAATATTTTTGGTTGTGATAGTTTAATTTTTACCTATACTTCCTTGCTTCCATCTCAAAATATTTTGATAGAAAGTACCACTTGCGATGTGACTCAAGTTGGAATTTTTATTGACTCCTTGCTAAACCAATTTGGTTGTGATAGTATTATTACCAATTCCATTTCTCTTTCGTCAGCGAGCATTGATACCATTTTGACCTTAACTTGTTTCATTGATGATGTGAGAACTGATACTCTTTTCTCAGGAACAAATTCCTTAGGTTGCGATAGTTTAGTTTTGGCAATTACTGCATACGAACAAGTGATTGAACCGTTTATTAGTTTTTCAGATATTAGTTGTTTTGGTGAATCGGATGGAGTTATTTTAATTGATTCTGTTTTGGGAGGAACACCACCTTATATGTATTCGCTAGACAATATGCCTTTTCAAAGCAGTCCAATTTTCACCAATTTATCTGCTGACACTTATACTATTTTGATCGAAGATGCAGATGGATGTCAGACACTTGCCATCATTCCATTAAATTCGATTAATGAAATTATCGTTGATTTAGGAGAAGATCTTTTTATCAACATTGGAGATAGTGTTTCTATTTTTGCTCAAATCAATCTTGACCTAGAGGAGTTAGATACGATCATTTGGACCACCGTTGATTCTATTAATTGTAGTGGCGATTGTATCGACTTTACGGTTACCCCATTTCAGACGACTACGTATTCGATTATGATTATAGATGGAAATGGATGTTCAGCAGAAGATGAAATTACGGTTCAGGTAGATGAAAATATTCCAGTTTATATTCCAAATGCTTTTAGTCCAAATGGAGATAGTCAGAATGATAAAATAACCATTTTTGGAAATGCAGAGCTAATTGAAGAAGTTCAGATTTTTAGAATTTTTGATCGTTGGGGAGAGCTAGTTTATCAGGAAGAAAATTTTCAGCCGAATGATCCTGGAAATGGATGGGATGGAAATCTTAATGGCAAACCTTTGAATCCTGCTGTTTTTGTTTACTTCGCGGAAGTCAGATTTATTGATGGAAGTGTCAAGCAGTTTAAGGGAGATATTACTTTGGTGAGATAAAAAATCAAACGTGTAAACTAGACTTATCTCCTAATTTTGATAAAAAAAAGACTTGACTAAATTAATTGTCAAGTCTTTTTTTTATCAAAATTAATTACTTAAAATTTCTGACTTGGCGACGCACTATACCTTTCCACAAACTCCTTCATCTCATCCACCATGTCAGGCGAACCAATCACAATTGCAGTTCGCTGATGTAATTCCACCGGTTGCATTTCCATGATTCGTTCGAGTTTAGTGTTAATTGCTTTTCCGCCAGCTTGCTCGACCACGAATGCCAATGGATTACATTCATAGAGTAATCGTAATTTTCCATGTGGGTACTTTCGAGTATTTGGATAAAGAAAAATTCCACCTTGAAATAAAATTCTATGAATATCAGAAACCATCGAACCGATATATCGCAACCTCAAATTCAAATCTGAGCAATAGTCAATATACCTTCTCATTTCCAAATCAAATTTCAAATAATATCCTTGATTCACCGAGTAATATTGTCCTCGTGCTGGAATCTTAATATCTCGATGAGAAAGACAAAACTCTCCAATCGAAGGATCCAACGTAAATCCATTTACTCCATTTCCAGTCGTATAAACCATGATTGTGGAAGTTCCGTAAATGACGTAACCCGCAGCTACTTGCTCCACTCCTTTATGTAAAAAATCTTTTAAGTCTACCGATTTTTTCACATTACTTTTTCTTCGACAAATAGAAAAGATAGTTCCTACCGAAACATTTACATCAATATTTGAAGAGCCATCCAATGGATCAAAAAGCACCACGTACTTAGCATTTTTAGAAGAAAGTGCTTTGATCGGAAGGAAACTTTCATTTTCCTCAGAAGCAATTCCACAACATTCACCGCTGTTTTGAAGACATTCAATCAATTTGTCATTGGCGTACATATCGAGTTTTTGCACCTCATCGCCACTTGCATTGGAAGCTCCATCAACACCTAAAATATTGACCAATCCAGCTTTGTTAACTTCTCGATTGACTATTTTGGCAGCAACGCCAATGTCTCGTAAAAGTCCAGTTAATTCACCAGTCGCATCAACGTTTGCTTTTTCGCTTCTAATGATAAATTCATCAAGTGTTACTATTCTGCTCATGTTTTTTTTTTGTTAAATAGTTTTTAATTTAAATGGTTCTACAAAGGTAATAGATTTAATTCTGAATGAAGAATTTTGAATTTTGATTACAACAAATGATTCTATAATTTTTTTATCTGTCAAAATAATCTATGAATTTTGATCTCTGAGTCATGGAATATAACTCACGGAATTCTTTCGAATTCTCTACATAAATAATTACGAAAAAATAAAAACAACGATTCAAAGAAAAGCTACTATTTTTTTATATTTACATTCTAATCGAAACCAAGCTAGCCTTTATAAAATTATTTATTTACACGCTAAACTATTAAATTATGACTACTCATGAAATTGCCAATCGGCTAGTAGAACTTTGTCGCCAAGGAGATTATGAAACTTGCTACAAAGAATTGTACTCAAAAGATTGTTGGAGTATTGAACCAGAAGGTGCCCCTACTCCACCTGTTCAAGGTATGGAGGCTATTGCTGAAAAAGGAAAACGATGGAATGAAATGATGGAAGAATTCCATGGAGCATCTATCGGAGATCCTATCGTAAGTGGAAACCATTTTTCTTGCGCAATGATGATGGATGCAACTTTTAAAAAAACTGGGAGAGAAAAAATGGACGAAATTTGTGTGTACCAAGTGAAAGATGGAAAAATTATCAAAGAACAATTTTTCTATTAGTCGCCTCCTATTTTTAATAAAAAACAGCTCGTTAATTATCAATATTAACGAGCTGTTTTTTTTTTGCTATCCACTTTTCTAAAAACACTTCAACCAAAAAAAACGATACTTCATCCTACTTTTCGGTTTTCTCAAAATTCTTAGTATCTTTTTCAATAACAAAAATTAGATATTGAAAATATAAAATAAATTAAAGTGGAAAAATCAATCAACCTTAATTCATCATCTCATTCTACCTTTTTAAAAAATACTATCTCAAAAATCAGCCAACGATTCCCTTTTTTACATCGAATCGTTTTTTTCCATTTCTTATTATTATTAATTTGTTGCATTGGAATGATGGTAGATGATCGCCAACTAATGGGAATAAATGTCTGGATCAAGCCAACCAAATTTATCATTTCAGGGATTATAGTTCTATGGACAATGGCTTGGTATTTATTGGTTTACCCTTTTCGAGAAAAGACCAAAAACTTTATTGCTGTTTTTATTGCCATGCTTATGGTTCTTGAAAATATTATTGTTACCGTCCAAGCTGGGCGTGGTGTTTCATCACATTATAATCAATCAAATCTTTTGGATGGAATTGCATTTGCCATGATGGGAATTATGATTGGGTTATTTACGGGAATTGTTTTTTGGTTTTTTGTCAAATCATTTTCGCCTCAATTAAAATTTTCTAAACCTATGAAATGGAGTTTTAGGATTGCCTGGTTTACCTTTCTTTTTGCAAGTATCATAGGTGGTCAAATGATTGGACAAATGAGTCACAATGTTGGTGTAGCAGATGGAGGTGTCGGATTACCATTTTTAAATTGGAGTACCGTTGGTGGTGATTTAAGAGTGGCGCATTTCTTTGGGATTCACGGTATCCAAATCATTCCCTTAGCTGCTTTTTATTTTGCTACAAAAACGAAAAATAACACTACTCTTACAAATGTACTCAGCATTGGATTTGCGCTTTTATATTTAGGATGGATTGCCTTTACTTTTTATCAAGCGAAACAAGGAATACCACTTTTATCACTTTAAAAAATTATGTTTAAAAACGATATAAAATATTTGGGCTTTAATGACTTCTGGTTTATCGTCCTTGGAATTATTATCCTAGGTTTTCTAATTCCAATAATATTTTTTGGATTAAAAATAAATGACCCTAATTATTTTTATCCAAAAGAATGGTTGATAGCCTGTATCTATACCGCTTCATGTTGGATTACAGATAGAGCAATTATGATTTTCTATCGAAAAAAATATCCTGATTTTGACATGGTAAAAAAGCGATTAATTTACGTAACGATTACGTGTATCATCGCAGTATTATTAATTGGTTTCTTGTTAACTCCTATCATCTCTATTTTTCTTGAACTTTGTAATACTTCAAACATTCATCATGCTAGACCATTTGCAGGACCTATTGCCGCATTAACTTCTTCTTTTTTCATCCTGGGGATTTACGAAACTATCTGGTATTATAGTCAACTAAAAAAGGCTATTCATGATCAAGAACTTGCAAAAGTTGCACATGTTCAAAGTCAATTGGATGGTTTAAGAAACCAAGTCAATCCTCATTTTTTATTCAATAGTTTGAATACCTTAAATCATATTGTTGAATATGAAAACAAGACGGTAGCAAAAAACTTCATCAACCAATTATCAAAAGTATATCGCTATATTTTGGATAGTCGAGAGGAGTCAACTATTATTCTAGAGGAAGAATTAGATTTTGTCAATGCCTATGTTTCGATTCAGAAAGAAAGGTTCCTTGAAAATCTACAAGTCAACATTGATGTACCTCAACAATATATTTACAAGAAAATAATTCCACTCAGTTTGCAATTATTAATTGAAAACGCGATCAAACATAACATTATATCTACAAAAAAACATTTAACAATAATAATTGATATCGACGAACAAAATCAATTGATTCGAGTAACTAATAATTTACAAAAAAAATCAAAAGTGTTACACTCCACTAAAGTTGGTTTAGGAAATATCATAGAACGATATCGATTACTTTCCAATGATAATGCTGTGAAAATCGAAACCACAGAAACCGATTTCAGCGTATCTATTCCTCTCCTTTAAAATTCTAAAAAAATGAAAATTCTAATCATCGAAGACGAAATGAGAGCAGCTCAACAATTGCAATTCATGCTCAAAAATAATTATCCACATTTCTCTATTTTGGATACCTTAGAAAGTGTGGAAGATAGTGTCGCATGGTTAAATAACAATACTCCTCCAAATTTAATCCTAATGGACATTCAGTTAGCGGATGGATTGAGTTTCGAAATTTTCCAACAAATAAATATTGAAGTACCCGTCATTTTCACTACTGCTTACGATCAATATTCCATCAAAGCTTTCAAAGTAAATAGTGTAGATTATTTGCTCAAACCCATTCAAGAAAATGAATTAAAATCGGCGATTGAAAAATATCAAAAACTCTATACGCAAAATATGTCTTCCAATATTGACGCTTTAACTTTAGAAAAATTAATTACCAATCTAGTCGTAGAACCTACTCGAAAAAGATTTATGGTCAAAGATGGAGGAGCCATGGTTTTTGTTTCGATGGAAGAAGTAGCTTATTTTTATTCCGAGGATGGCATTTCTTTTTTAGTCAAAAAAAATAACAAAAGGTATATCGTTGAAATGACTTTGGATGCGATTGAAAAAGATATTTCTCGCTCCGATTTTTTTAGAATTAATCGAGGTCAAATTGTAGGTATCGAGTCTGTTGAAAAAATTCATCCTTATTTTAATCATCGCTTGAAGTTAGATGTTTTGGGAAATTCCAAACTGGAATTTGTAGTAAGCCGAAATCGGTCGAGTGAATTTAAAGCTTGGGTAAATACCTAGCAATCGACCTTAGCCTATTTGCAAAAAACAACCTTCTCCGAACCGACTAAAGTCATCCGTTACAATTCATCCTAAAAAAACGACACTTCAACAGAATCCAATTCTTCTCCTCCTCTTTTCCACTCATCTTGCAATTAAAATGACTCTAAATTATTTATCTTTTAAAAGAAATAAAAATGAAAAATTTATTCTTTGCAATGATTGGAACACTCCTTTCTATTTCCCTTCAGGCACAAAATGTTACCCAAACAGTCAAAGGACAAATCCTTGATAAGCAATCTGAAATTCCAATTATAGGAGCGACTATCCAATGGCTCAATACTGAAAATTCTCTAGGCGATATTACCGATGTGGATGGTTATTTTAAGTTGGAAAATATTCCTGTCGGTCGACAAGCTTTTCAAATCAACTATCTTGGGTATGAACCATTGACTTTGCCAAATGTGGAAGTTACGGCGGGTAAAGAAGTCGTTTTAAATTTAACGATGGTCGAATCAGTAGAAATTTTAAATGAAGTAGTTGTGACCGCTGAGGTTGGTAAAGATAGAGCCATCAATGAAATGGCAACCATTTCCGCTCGTACTTTTTCACTTGAAGAAGTTAATCGCTACGCCGGGGGACGAAGTGATGTAGCTCGATTGGCTGGAAATTTTGCAGGAGTTGCAACAGCAGATGACTCTCGCAATGATATTGTGATTCGCGGAAATTCTCCAACTGGTGTCCTTTGGAGATTGGAAGGAATTCCGATTCCTAACCCAAATCACTTTTCTACTTTAGGAAGTACTGGTGGTCCGGTGAGCGCAATGAATCCTAATGTTTTAAAAAATTCAGACTTCCTCACAAGTGCTTTTCCCTCAGAATATGGAAATGCCACTTCTGGCGTTTTTGACTTAGGCATGCGAAGTGGGAATCGAGATAAAAATGAATTCACTTTTCAAATGGGTGCTTTTGCAGGACTAGAAGCAATGGCAGAGGGACCACTTGGGAAAAAAGGAGGTTCCTTTTTAGTAGCTGCTCGAAATAGTTTTATTGCCTTGATCAGTCCTCCACAAACTGCAGCTACGCCACAATATTTTGACCTAACTTTTAAAATTGATTCACATACAGGAAAGTTTGGGAAATTTAGTTTGTTCGGAATCGGCGGAACAAGTTCGATAGATTTTGTGGGAGCCGATATTGATTCGACTGATTTATTCTCGGAAGTAGATCAAGATTTATTTCCTCGATCTAAGTTTGGAGTCGTCGGTCTTCGGCATAATAAAATCATTGGCAATGACTCTTACATTCGAACAGTCATCGCAGGTTCCTTGACTCGAAATGAGTATGCTATCGATCGATATTTTAATTTAGGAGCTGCAGAAGAAATAAAAATTAGATATGCTGATGGAAATAATGAAGAAAACAGATTATCCATTTCTTCTTTTTTCAATAAAAAATTTAATTCCAAAACAACAATGCGAGTGGGTATTTTGGCAGAACAAACTAACTATGATTTAATCAATCGAGATGCGGAACAAGCACCTGATGTTGACGGAGATGGATATAACGATATCAAGACTGATTATGAATTTGATGAAAGTGTTTTTACCATTCAACCATTTGCACAGATGCAATACAAGTTCAATCCAAAGTGGGTTTTGAATTTGGGAGTGCATGGATTATATCAAGAAATCAATGAGCAATTTGTTCTCGAACCACGAACTTCTTTGAGTTGGAATTTTGCCAAAAAACAAAAATTGACTTTTGGATATGGATTGCATAGTCAAAATGTACCGTTACCGATTATGCTTTCTGAAAGTATAGATCCGGAAGGAAATAGGATTTTGACCAACACAGATTTAAAGTTTTCTAGAAGTCAACATTTTGTACTTGGTTATGATTATGCCTTTGCCAATAACTGGCGGGCAAAAGTGGAAGCCTATTATCAAGCGATCGACCAGGTGGCGGTGGACAGTAATCCTAGTTCTTTTTCTTTACTTAATTTAGGTGCTGATTTTGGTTTCCCAGTTGGAAAAGTCAACTTGACCAATGAAGGAATTGGATTCAATCAGGGAGTAGAATTGACGGTAGAAAAATTCTTTAGCAATGGTTTTCATGGATTACTAACTGCTTCTTTTTTCGACTCAAAATATGAAGGTAGCGATGGCATCGAAAGAAATACTGCTTTCAATAATAATTATGTGATTAATCTTTTGGCAGGAAGAGAAATCAAAGTAGGAAAAGCAAAACAAAATGCTATCCTTATCGATACCAAATTAACAAGTGCAGGTGGACGATATTATACTCCTGTAGATTTGGAAGCATCAAAATTAGTGGGCTTTGAAATCAGAAATGAGGCGTTAGCTTATTCTGAAAGATATGATGACTACTTCCGTTGGGATGTGAAAATTGGTTTTAAATTAAATAGTAGAAAGCGAAAAGTATCTCAACAGATTTATATGGACTTTCAAAATATAACTAATCGAGAAAATGTTTTTTCCAGAGATTATAATCGTTTGACGAATGAAGTGAACGTGAGATATCAGATTGGATTCTTCCCTGATTTTTTATATCGAATTCAATTCTGAAATGGGAATGAGTTGTTAAACTGTTTTCGCTTCGCTAATTGTTAAACTGTTAATTGAACTAAAAAAAACATCGATTTTTTTGTAGGTAACAGTTTAGCAATTAGCGAAGCAAAAACAGTTTAACAGTCTAAACCATAAAATTTAATCCTCTAATTTAAAATGTGGATTATAAATCAATCCAACCAAATTCCCCCAAGGATCTTTGACTGTTGAAACCATTAATTCACCTCCGACGTTAATTGGTTTTTCATGTTCTGTTGCACCTAAGTCAAGGAATCTTTGATATTCTTTTTCGATATCTTCCACTCCCCAATAAGTAAGAACAGTTGGTGTTTTTTCAGTTGTAGGATCTTCTTCAGCAAGCAATCCTAATTCGTAACCTCCAATATTAAACCCAACATAAAATGGTTCATCAAAATAAGCTTCTGTTTCAAAAACCTGAGCATACCATTCCTTCGCTTTTTGCAAATCACCCACTTTATAAATGCAAGTCCGCAGTCCAAGAATTGATTTTTTCATTTTTGTAAATATATTGTTATATATTAATTTTTACGACACCTCAGATTACAGATCCTGATGAATCTGAATATAATTTCCGCAAGTATCATCAAAAATAGCTTCTGTTCCCCAATCGTTTTTAGTAGGTGTTTTCAAAAACTTAACATCAAGTTGTTTAAGTCTTTCGTATTCTTTTTCTACATCTTCAACTCCCATTATAATACATGGCAATTTCATCCCATAAATAGTCTCCTGGAAATTTTTAACAAAATCCTCCCCTCTTGGTTCCAACAACAAGGTCGTTCCTTCTGGATCTTCTGGAGAAACTACAATAGCTAATTGGCCTTCGGGCATGTACATGTATTCTTTGAAATTTAATACTTCTGTGTAAAATTTAAAAGCTGAGATTGGGTCATCAACAATGACGCTTACCATTTTGATTTTCATTTTTTCAAAATTTTAAAAGTGATAAAATACCTAGCTGAGTTTCTAAAAATCAAAGATTCGCAGAATTTATAATAAAGTGTTTGATTTTCTTTTGGTAAAAATAATCAAACACATCTTAATAACAAAAGCCACTATTTAGTTAAAAATAGCAGCTTTTGAACCTGTGTTTATTTGAAATCTTAGTTATTTCATCTTTAAATGTGAATCATCACAAAATGGGCTAGTCTTTGAATGTTTACAATTACAAAGCCTTGCATTTATTTTCTTTTTTACTTCAAAAGGAAGCGGCTTAAATTTTGACCCATGATGCGATCCATCGCAAAATGGTTGGCTTTTACTAAAACCACATTGACAAAAAAGATAAGTTGTATTAGGTTCTAATTCAACTCTTGCAGGCTCTAAAGTTGTCGTCTTTTCTCTTTTATAATCTCTTGCGATTTCACTTCCTGATTTGTCAGAACCAACTAAAGGCCATAAATAACTAGCCGTCCATTTATCTTTTGGATCGTTGACTAAACCATATTCAGTTGGAAATTTTCGAGTAAACGTTGCCGTTCCAAACATTTGATCCCACAACGAAAACATATTTCCGAAATTACCATTTGGGTCACTCACATTGTCTGCCATAGATTTCCCATGATGTGCATGATGAAAAGCAGGCGTAATAAATATTCTTTCTAACAATGAAATTACGGGATTTAAAAAAGGTCGATTATAAAAGAATTTATCCCAAGACAAAGTACTGTGTGAACCAATAATTACTAATTGTTTAAGGATCAATCCAAGCGCAACGCCTTTAGCTCCGCCAAGAAATACCACAATTCCAACCCACCATAGATTAGGCATAATTACATAATACAATGCAGCATTTCGGTAGGAAATAAAAAATCCCATTTCCTCTGCTTGGTGATGTGGTCGATGTAATTTCCAAAGAAATTCATATTCATGCGCTGAACGATGATACCAATATTGCATCACATCATCAATGAATAAATAGAATGGCAACATCAACCATAAGCTCCACTCTCCAATTATATTTTGATAATCTGGAAGTAAAAATCTACCTAGAAAAAATACGGAAGTGACAATGGCGGGTTTAATTAAAAGCGACAAAACAAAAAAGCCTCCAGCTTCTTGAATCCAATCTCCAAAATTACGTTTCGTACTTGACCAATATCCAGTTATCACCTCTGCTACGACGAAAAAGACTATAATTCCAAGTACCACGTAAATATCTAGATTCTCTACCCCAAATAATGTTTGATCCATTTACGCTTAATTTTATTATAAAATAACAAGGTAAATTTAGCCTAAATATTTTTGAAAGCACTTTACACGTGTTAATTATTGGAGTTAGGCAATGGAGATGAAATAAAGTGATTATTTTAATTTGACTTACTTCTTCGCTTGATAATTCTAGAAAGGGAGACCGCTGTAATTCCTAAATAATTAGCGATATGTTTATTAAAGGCAGTTTTAAAAAATTGAGGACTTCGCTCCAAAAGTGCTTCGTACCGTTCCTCAGGAGTCAAATCAATGAGTGATTCTACTCGAGAAATAAGAGTCAAAATACTTTCTTGAAGAGCTTCGAAATTAACTTTAATCAGATTAGGGCGGCTAAGACCAAGCATTTTTAGTTCATCAAATCTAAAAACCAAAAGTTCAGTTTCCAAGATTGATTCAAATGTATATTTGGTAGGCTTATTATTAAAAATACATTCAGGTGCACCTGAAATAGTATGCTCAGGTCGAAGAAAAATATTTTTCTCATCTCCTTTTTTATTGATATAATAACCTCGAATCATTCCTTTTAAAATGAAAAAAGATTTTTGGATATTTTGACCACTTCTGATTAGGACTTCTTTGTTGTGACATACCCTAATCTCACTAATTTCTAACAATGCTTTTATATCATCATTAGTTAAAAATGGATACGTTGATTTTAATATTTGATTCGCTCTTTCGATGTAGTCTGCCATTCGTTTTTATTCAACAGGTGCTGTTAATCCTTCGACCGCTAACAGCACCACTTCATTAGATTCTCTAAAGTACATAATCATTATTAAAAAAACCATTTCATTAAATCTTGGTTGAAACGATTTGGAAAATTTATCTACCAAAATTTCAGGTTTTGCATCAGTCGTTTTAATGAAAAATGAATTTGTATTTTTCTATTATCCTCTATTTTAGTGGATGTCTAATTAAGGTATAAGGTTTCAAATTATCGTAATCGTTAATTCCTTCTTCTCCCAAAAAACGATCTAATTGAGTATTGGAAATAAAGTATAAAACATTATCTGAAATATCAAAAGTTGTAGGAATATCAAAATGTTCATTGGCTGAAAAAACGGTTTCTTTGCCTAAGATTTTTGAACCACTTTTATCCATCAGAAACCGAACTATCTCATGCTTTGTTTTATCTGCATTTCCATTGTAAACTCCTATTAGATTATTTTTATAAAATTTCAACCCATCAATTCCACTTGAGATTTCCGAAGTTGAGTTAATTATCTTTTTAGTTGCTAGGTCAATTATTCGAATTCCCTTTTCCCAAGTTGTGACATATAAATATTTTTCATTTTGAGAAATCGCAATTCCGTTGGCGTAATTAAAATCATCGGAAGTGATAAATTTTTCGATTTTTCCATCAGGGTAATTTAATTTAAAAATAGAATTTCCATGAGAGTTAGTGATGTACACTTCGCCTTTGGAACTGATGGCTAAGTCATTGAAAAAATGGTTGGTAGAATCAGCATCTTCCCATGTAAAAGTATCGAGGAGCGATCCATCATCGGAATTGAGTACTAAAAGAATAGAACTTTTGTCAAGTGTTTCGTCATTACTTCCAATGGCAAATAATTTCCCATCAAAAGTTTCCATTCCCAAACCAGATTTAAAATGGTATTCATCTCTTTCAATAAAATTAGAAGGATCGTTTCCATTCAAATCACACTGAACAATCTTCTTCATCGGAACGCTACTGAGAAATATCTTTCCTGTTTTTTCATCAACTGCGATGCCTTCAGGAATTAAATCATTTTGAAATTCGAGTTGGATTACTTCAGTTTCAGTTATTCTTGGTGAATCGTTCTGACAACTTGCTAAAAATAGCAACACCAGAAATGGAATGGATTGGAATAAATATTTCATTGTTTTTTATTTAGTGGAAAGGCAAATATAAATATCTATTTTTCTATTTTTAGAAAAACGAAACAAATGAATTTCAACAATTGGAAAAACTCTGGGCAATTTTTCACTTATAAAAATCAGCATCAAATATTTTATCAAGAAACGGGAAGTGGTGAAACACTTTTACTGATTCATGGATTTCCGACCGCCTCCTGGGATTGGAATAAAATCTGGAATCCCTTGGAGGAAAAATATCATTTGGTGGCTCCTGATTTGATCGGTTTTGGATTTTCAGACAAACCTAAGAAGTATAATTATTCCATCATGGATCAGGCAGATTTGATTGAAGACTTTTTGGAAAAAAAGAAAGTCAACCGAGCACATATTTTAGCGCATGATTATGGAGATACTGTTTTGCAAGAACTGTTAGCCAGATTTATTGATCGAAAAAATGCAGGAAAAAATGGTTTTGAAATTCAATCTGTCGTTTTACTCAACGGTGGTTTATTTCCTGAAACGCATCAAGCACTTCCGATACAAAAATTATTGATCAGTCCGATTGGAGGATTACTAGTACATTTTTTAAATCGAAAAAAATTAAAAAAATCGTTTGATAATATTTTTGGGAAAGAAACGCAAGCAACTGAAAAAGAGATCGATGAGTTTTATGCCTTGATGGAACACAAAAATGGAAGGATGATTTTTCACAAATTAATCCGCTACATGAGTGATCGGATAACACACCGTGAACGATGGGTCGCAGCTTTACAAAACTCACCTATTCCAATTCTTTTGGTCGATGGAGCTGCAGATCCTATTTCTGGAAAACACATGACTGAACGTTATCGAGAATTAATTCCAAATCCCGTAATTGTATTGTTAGAAAAAATCGGACACTACCCACAAACAGAATCTCCTAAGGAAGTTTTGAAAGCTTATTTCGATTTTAGAGAAAAAATAAAATAGTATTTAGAGGAAATGAGGTTCACTTTTATTACTTTTTATTTTAATACAATGTAGCAAGTTGTAAATTTTGACAAATAAGTTCTTATTAAATTTTTATATGGCTATTCTTTAAGATACCACATAAAATTATAATTCGAATAATGTAAACACTAGTCCAAAAAACTACTTATAATTTTAATTTTCTACCAAAAACAGTATAAAATTCTTTTTGCGAATATTCGCAAAAATAAATGTCAAGTTTCTGACATTTTCAAAAAATATTATTTAAGTTTGCCTTTACCAAACAATAATTTTACATAATTACCCTCGGATAATAAAAAAGAAACCTTCCTTAATCTAATTTAAAATTTAAGAATGTCTCTTCAATCGAAGAGCAAATTCCTCCTTTTTTTTGTTGAAAAAATCAACTGAACTGCCATTGGCAGAACAGGATTTCTATATCCACATTTTAGATAAACTATCATTTAATTTATTAATCTAACTAAAATCTTTTATGAAAAAAATTAATTTACTACTCGTTTGCCTAATGGCTACACTAACCGTTTTTTCACAAAATTATGAAGTGACATCAGATGGCAATCCCGTAAAAAAATGCCATACAGCTGATGCTCATGAAAATTATATTCAACAAAATCCTGACGCAGGAACACTAGATGATTTTGAACAATGGTTAGCTCCTTTGGTGAAACAATATAATATACAGACAGCTCAAGGAAGTCCAGAAGCTGTATCTACGATTCCTGTTATTTTCCATATTATACATAATGGAGAATCTGTTGGGTCAGGTGACAATGTAAGTGCAGCTTTAATTCAAGCACAGGTGGATCAATTGAATAATGACTTCCGCCGAATTATTGGTACATCAGGTTACAACACAAATTCAGTAGGAGCTGATACAGAATTAGAATTCTGTTTAGCAACTGTAGATGAAAATGGTAATACGCTTGCTGAACCAGGAATTAATCGAATCAATCGAAATGCAGCTGGTTGGTCAGCTCCACCTTATGGAACTTGTCAAGGTGGAAACTTCGGTGATGCTTACATCGAAAATACCATCAAACCTCAATCTCAATGGGATCCAAATGACTACTTTAATGTATGGTCAATGGATATCAGTTGTGGTATTTTAGGGTATGCACAATTTCCAAGTTCATCAGGATTAGGTGGATTAAATACAAGTGGTGGTGCAGCCAATACAGATGGAGTTGTATTATTAGCTACTTCAATTGGAAGCACAAATAATCCAAATCCTGCAGGAGGATCTTATAATAAAGGTAGAACTGCAACTCATGAAGTTGGTCACTTTTTTGGTCTTCGACATATCTGGGGAGATGGTGGATGTAGTGTAGATGATTTTTGCGGAGATACTCCTACAGCTGGTGGTGCAAATTATGGTTGTCCAAATAATACTTCTTGTGGAAGTACAGACATGGTGGAAAACTATATGGATTATACTGATGATGATTGTATGAATATTTTTACCGTTGATCAAAAAGCAAGAATTCAAGCAGTTATGGCTAATAGTCCACGAAGAGGTTCTTTAGCCAATAGTGCTGCATGTGGTGGTGGAACACCTCCAGTTGCTTGTGCTACTACGATTTCTTCTTTCCCATATTCTGAAGGGTTTGAAAGTTCTTTAGGTGCTTGGACACAAAGTACAAGTGATGATTTTGATTGGACAAGAAATTCAGGAGGAACTCCTTCTAGCAATACTGGACCATCAAGTGCGGCAGCAGGATCTTTCTATGCTTATGTAGAATCTTCTAGTCCAAACAATAATAACAATACGACCATTTTAACTAGTCCTTGTTTTGATTTATCAGGTGAAACAAGTGCTACTTTTGATTTCCAATATCATTTATATGGAGCCGCAGCGATGGGTGGTTTAGTGTTGGAAGCAAAAACGGAAACTGGTTCTTGGGCATCTGTTTGGTCTGAAAGTGGTAACCAAGGAAATGCTTGGGCAAGTGCATCAGTTGATTTATCAAGCTATGCAGGTGATGTTGTTCAATTAAGATACGTTGGAACTACAGGAACGACTTGGCAAGGAGATATGGCGGTGGATGATTTAAGTTTAACTGGTGGTGGATCAACTGGTGGTGGCGGATGTGCAGAGGGAATTACTTCTTTCCCTTACTCAGAAGGATTTGAAAGTTCATTGGGTGCTTGGACACAGGGAAGTGGAGATGATTTTGATTGGATACGAGATGCCAATGGAACACCTTCAAGTAATACTGGACCATCAAGTGCAATCGAAGGAAATTTCTATGCTTATGTAGAATCTTCTAGTCCAAACTATAGTAATAAAACAACTTTTTTAAATAGTCCATGTTTTGATTTGACGGCTGAATCATCAGCTGATTTCTCTTTCCAATACCATAATTATGGAGCTGCTGCGATGGGAAGTTTGACTTTAGAAGCACGTGCTAATGGAGGTGCTTGGTCTAACGTTTGGTCGGTTTCTGGAAATCAAGGAAATAGCTGGCAAACTGCAGCTGTTGATTTAGGTTCCTACGCAGGAGCATCTATGGAATTAAGGTTTGTTGGAACAACAGGAACGACTTGGCAAGGTGATATGGCGATTGATGATATTTCATTGTCAACTTCTGGAAGCACAGGACCTAGTTGTACAGATGTGACTGTTTCCATTACTTTCGATAATTACCCAGAAGAAACTGCTTGGTCGTTAACTGATGCAAGTGGAAATACTGTTGCTTCAGGAGGAACTTATGGAAGTGCTGCTGATGGCTCAACCTTTACAGAAACAAACTGCTTGGACGATGGATGTTACACCTTCACAATTACTGATGCTTATGGTGATGGAATCTGCTGTAGTTATGGAAATGGTTCTTACACGGTGAGCGATGCAAGTGGAAATACTTTAGCATCTGGAGGATCATTCGGATCATCAGAAGCAACCAACTTCTGTGTCAACAATGGTACTCGACAAGCTAATAATGAAGTTGACTTTTCTCCTCAGACGACTGAGAAATTATTTGTAGCGGACATTTCGCTTTTCCCTAATCCAGTTGAAGATCAATTGAATGTTCGATTCCATTCGAAATGGGATGGAGAAGTTCAAGTTCGAGTATTAAATACCTTAGGATCGACTGTTGCGGTTTCGAAATGGGCAGTTACTGAAGGGAAAAATCAAGGCGAATTAAGAACTTCACAATTACAAAGTGGAACGTATATGTTGGTGATTGAAAAAGAGGATGAATTGTTGACGAGACGTTTTGTAGTAGTGAAATAAGAGATATAAATTGAGACCTTAAATAGATTGAACCTTTTCATCGTAAGATGGAAAGGTTCTTTTTATTAAAATAATGTTATTTAGAAAGTATAATCTCCCATGATTCTACTTTTTTTTTTCTTGATGAAAAATAAAGTAGAACCATGAAAACTAACTACCCATCTTGTCTAACTTCAAAAGTTTAAAATAAATTCTAATTACCTAAAAATTCACTACGTATTTTTTATACCTTCAAACAAAAAAATACAAATGCAGTTAGACCTCAATTTTATCCGCTCCCAATTCCCTATTTTCCAAACTGAACTTGGTCAGCAAATTGGATTCTTTGACAATGCTGGAGGAAGTTTTCCTGCCATGCAAGTCGTCGATCGTTTGATTGACTTTTATAAAAATTATAAAATCCAACCCTACGGCCCGAATGCACTTGGAATGAAAGCAGGGGAAGCAATGGATCTCGGTCAATACACCATGGCAAAATTACTCAATGTATCTAAAGACGAAATGACCATCGGAGCATCAGCTACTCAAAATTTAAACACACTTGCCATCGCATGTAATTCTATTGTTACAAAAGGTAACGAAGTCATTGTTACAGAACAAGATCATGAAGCGAATATCGGAGGTTGGGACCGACTTTGTCGACAGCAAAATGCCATTTTAAAGATTTGGAAAGTGCAGCCTGAAACGGGCGAATTGCTTTTGGAGGATTTAGAAAAACTCCTCACTCCTCAAACAAAAATTCTTTGCGTCACTCATAGTTCCAACATTATTGGAACGATAAATCCAATTAATAAAATTGCTAGTTTGACTCGTCCTATGGGAATTCGATTAGTCGTCGATGGTGTTTCTTTTGCGCCACATGAATTTCCCAATTTAGATGAATTAAAATGTGATGCTTACGTTTTCTCCACTTATAAAACTTACGGAACTCATCAAGGTGTCATGGTTGTTCGTCCTGATTTTTTAGAAGAACTAGATCCGCAATGTCATTTTTTCAATCAATCAATTTTATACAAACGTTTAGATACTGCTGGGCCAAACCATGCGTCAATTGCAGCATTGGCGGGAATTGGAGACTATTTCGAGGCTGCCCACGATCATCATTTTCCCAACAAAAATTTACCCTTGCATGAGAAAACAAGAAAAATTTCTCACGTAATGAATACCCACGAAAATAAAATCTGTACCTATCTATTAGAAAATATTCAAGATCTACCTTTGCGGATTTTTGGAAAAAAAACTATGGATGGTCGGGAAGCAAATATTTCCATGAAAGCAGATAATGTTTCTTCTAAATCAATTATGGATGGTTTAGCAAAAATTGACATCGCTTCAAAACAAGGGCATTTTTATGCATACAGATTGATGCAAGCAATGAAAGTAGATGATTTAAATGATGGAATTTTAAGATTAAGTTTTAGTCATTATAATTCGATGGAAGAAGTAGAACGTTGCGTCGATGGTTTAAAAAAATTAATCGTGTAAATTGTTTTTTTTGAGGTATTAACTTTAATTTTGAATTTCAAGTAACTTACGTTTATGCCAAATCCTTATGATGATATTTTCGATGATTCTGGAGAGAAGAAAAAATCTCCTGAACCTGAATTCACTCCTCTCGAATTCGAGGATGATCATTTTGATATGAACGGAAAAGAACCACTCGATGAAATTCTCGAGAGCATAAAAACTTTCCAACAACAAGCTGAATCTTTTTCAAAATTATTGAGTCAGACCAAAGCAATCGATCATAAAGTGGAAGGAAATATTTTAAAATATTTCCTGGTCACCAATGATAAATTTGACCAAAGAAGTCTCGGTGGAGAAAAAAAATATCACGAATTATTATCTACTAAATTTGAAAGAATTATTGCTCCAATGCGAGAATTGGCAAAGTTGCATTTGACAACAATCAAGCAATTCAATCAAGACATTGATAAAAATTATTTTTCCATCGAGAAAACAGATCATGCTATCAAATCCGAAAAATCTATGGCGGTTGATGGTATTAATTTGCAACGAAGAATCTTAGCAGATGCTTCAAGTGACTTAGATATTTTAAAAAATGCGTTGGAAGATACAGAACGAAGAATTAAAAAATATATCAATGCAGGAGGTTCCAATAATATTTCTGAAGCTGAATCTGTAATGCTTATTCAAAAACGATCTGGGCTGACTGATGGGCGAAATCATCAATTTGATTTTTCTTTTTTTGGACTTAATTTTTTGGACAAAACGGTAATTTCATTCGGTGTTCACATGAAGGAAACTTCTTCGCAATATTTAGGAAAGTTGATGACAGCTTTTGAAATTCGTTGATCGACAGATTAACTTATAAACTTTTTTTAACTAAAAAAAATGGAAGGATTTTTTGACGATTTAATTGATAGTTTTAAAAAAAATGGACGTGTCGAAGAGATGCGACAAATCGCTCGTGCCAATAAATTTAGGTTTAAGGATCGAGAAAAATTTGCTAATCAAGACTATTTACTAAAATCGTTTACCATTTTTAAAGGAAAAAAAGATAAGCGATTGAAAGGGATAATGATGAAAGAAGAGTTAGCATTTAATGCTGATACTCGAGTATATGATTATTGGTATTTTGGAGATTTCAAAAAAAGAAAGACAACTATCTTTGAAATTAAATGTGCAGAATTTGATTTTCCAAAATTTGAAATTAGAACAAAAGGTCTTTTGAATAAGATGAGCGAATTCGTTTTAAGTAAGGACAAAACTTTTCCGGATGCGACAGAATTTCATGCTTCTTATGAAATTGTAACGGAAGATCCTGATCGCTTGGAAGCTGAATTAAATTTGCAATCGCTTAACTTTATTTTGGATAAAAAAAATATGTTCGTGGAAGGTGATGGTGATTATTTACTCGTTTATTTTTTATACGAACAAATTCCTGCTCGGGAAATTATGGAGGAGTACGAAGATGCATTGGATTTTGTAGATATTGTTTTTAAAAATGATGAAGGGGAATTTGTTTAAGCTAATTTAAATTGAGCTAGTCCAACCTTAGTCCTTCCAGATTTTATAAATCTGGAAGGACTTTTTCTTAAGGAAATTGTACTGAGGTTTTCAATAATTCAAAATAAAGTCAAAACACCTATAAATATATCTCCTTCAATTTTCCCACCTCGAACCCATTATTTTCTTACTTTTGCAAAAAAATTACAAAGCTTACAATCACAATGAAGTGATTAAAAGTTTTAAAATAAATTATGGGAAATATAATAGCCATTGTAGGCCGACCAAATGTTGGAAAATCCACTTTATATAACCGCTTGATTGGTGGACGTAAAGCCATTATCGACGATACCAGCGGGGTTACTCGTGATCGTAAATATGGGATGAGTGATTGGAATGGAAAAAGTTTTACCGTCATTGATACGGGAGGATTTGTCCAAGGGTCAGATGATGTATTTGAAGCCGCGATTCGCTCGCAAGTAAAAATTGCCATAGAGGAAGCAACTGCACTCGTTTTCATGGTTGATGTAGCGACTGGAATTACCGATCTCGATGAAGATGTTGCTAACCTTTTGCGGCGAACAAAAAAGCCTGTTTTCTTAGTCGTCAACAAAGTAGATAATCAAGGTCGTCTATTGGAAGCCAATGAATTTTGGAGTCTTGGTTTTGAAAATACTTATTTCTTGTCCTCCCTCTCAGGAAGTGGAACAGGAGAATTGTTGGATGCCATTGCGGAACAATTAGATGAGGGCGAACCACTCGTATCTGAGTTTCCAAAATTTGCCATCATCGGTCAACCGAATGTGGGGAAATCTTCTTTTGTAAATGCTTTGTTAGGAGAAGATAGAAATATCGTCACCGACATTGCAGGAACAACTCGTGATTCTATTCATACGATGTACAATAAGTTTGGAAAAGAATTTTTACTCATCGATACTGCTGGGATTAGACGAAAAGCTACGGTGCATGAAAATCTAGAATTCTACTCAGTTATGCGTGCTTTGAGAGCAATGGAAGAAGCTGATGTAACTTTACTTTTGATTGATGCACAGACTGGAATGGAAGCGCAGGATATGTCAATTTTCACACTTGCCATGAAACGAAATAAAGGAGTTGTCGTCTTAGTCAACAAGTGGGATTTGTTAGAAAAAGAAACAAATACTGCCCGAGATTTTGAATTAGAGTTAAAGAAAAAAATGGCTCCTTTTAATGATGTGCCAGTTGTCTTTATTTCTGTTTTGGAAAAACAAAGAATTTCGCAAGCGTTGGATGCAGCACTTCAAGTTTATGAAAATCGGAATCGAAGAATTACGACTTCTAAACTTAATGATGTCATGCAAGATGCGATTGCTAGAAATCCACCGCCATCACATCGAGGTGCCTTTGTCAAAATTAAATATATTACTCAGTTACCGACGTACTATCCTGCTTTTGCTTTCTTTTGCAATAATCCAAAGTATATCAAACCGAGTTATAAAAATTTTTTAGAAAATCAGCTAAGGAAGAATTTTAATTTTACTGGAGTCCCGATTAGTGTATTTTTTAGAGAAAAATAATTTGATGGTTAGACTATTTACGTTGAATATTTTACGAATCAAATTGTAACCATTTAACGTAAAACGTCTAACGTAAAATATAAAACATAAAAAAATGCCAATTGTAGATACTCCCATTGAAGGATTAAAAATATTTGAACCAAAAGTATTTGGGGATGACCGTGGATACTTTTTTGAGAGTTATAATTCTAAGTCTTTTAAGGATGGAGGAATTAATAATACCTTTGTTCAAGACAATCAATCGAGATCTACTTTTGGCGTTTTAAGAGGTTTACATTATCAAATTCCACCATTTGCACAAGCGAAATTAGTTCGAGTCATTGAAGGAGAAGTTTTGGATGTAGCAGTTGATATTCGTCCCGATTCCAAAACTTATGGTGAGTGGTTTAGCATTGTTTTAAGTGCAGAAAACAAAAAGCAATTATTTATTCCACGTGGTTTCGCTCATGGATTTTTAGTGTTAAGTGAAACGGCGGAGTTCTTTTATAAATGTGATAATTTTTATTCTAAGGAAAGTGAAGGTGGACTTTTGTACAATGACCCAAAATTAAAAATTGATTGGAAAATTGATTTGGAAAAATTACTACTTTCGGAGAAGGATGCAATTTTACCCACTTTTGGAAACCACCGAGCATTTGAATAAAACTTCATTTATAATTTTTTTATAAAAAATAGATAGAAGTAGATGTCTAAATCTCACTTTGATGAAATATTAGATTATGGACTTTTTCAAACAGAAGAAAGTTTCAATATTTCAGACTTGCCTTCTGATATTGATTGGTCCAAGTATAAATATTTTACCAAAGTAAAAACTGCAGATAATTCAATTATTACTTTTCGCTCAAAATCTTCCTCTCTTCGTCCCATCATTGGTGATATTGGTTTCAATAATAATGATAGAATTCAAGATGGATATTTCTCCTTAGCTAATGGTGGTTGGGTTTTGCATATTGAAAACGGATTCCTTAAAAATTGGCTTCGAATGATTGCGTTTAGAGATCCTCGCAAAAAAGTAGATTTAGAGGTTGAAACTATTTTTCCATTTGGAATACAAAAAGGAAATCGTGTTTTCATTGATAAAAACCCTGCCTTGGATGGCGAGTATTTTACGAGCCGTTTTGGAACACTCAATGTGAATGATTCTAAGATCATAGATGAAGTCGATAGCGAAACAATTGTCTTTCGTCCGAGCAAAAGTTATCAATTTTTTTGGTCATTATTTGGATTAGCAATGGCAACAGCCTCCTCATATACTTTGATTAATATTTTCCAAGATCAAGTTTCAAAGAATGATATTAGTGCTTTTACAATCATCATATTTATTGCCATACTTTTTCTAGGGATGGGGATTGCTACCATCTTCAATGTACTTTTTTATCGTTTTAGAGTTGATGAAAATTCATTATCTATAGGGAGTTTCCTTAACCACAAAACGGTTTTAGATAAAGATGTCGAAGGCGTTTTTTTTTTAGTAAAAGGTACTAAAAATGGAAAATATAAACTTCCAATCATTGTCAAAAAAGATGGTACTCAGGTAAGAATTGATCCTCATCGGGTAATGGTTGCTATGAATAAAATAGAACCAGAATTACTTAAAAAATACTACTTATTTACTCCAGAAGAAGCAGCGGCTGCAGAGCTCGCCTATGACGACATTGAAAAAGAAAGATCTAAAGGTTGCTTAGTTATATTGGTATCGATTGGATTTTTAATCGGTTTCATTTATTTCGTTATGTATGCAAGTTTAAGTTGAAAAACTATCTCGTAATCACATCTCTGACAAACAAAATCTTAGGTTTCCAATAACTCGATTTGCTTACATTTTGCTCCATGATTCCTTTGGAAGAAGTACTATGAATCACAAAAATTCCATCTCTAGTATTTTTAGTGACAAGTGCCACATGGGTGACTTTTCTCCCTTTTCCAAAAAATATTAAATCTCCTGGTTTGGCTCTTTTTAACGGAATCTCTCTTCCTGTTTTTGCTTGAGTTTTTGAAACGGAAGATATTTCGATATTAAATTCTTTCATCACATAACTCGTGAATCCAGAACAATCAAAACCTGTTTTTGGAGATTTCCCAGCATACTTATACTTAATGCCTTTATATTTTCTTGAATGATTTGCAATATCCTTCCGGAGTTCTTTTCTTGATCCCCTATCTGCACTTTTTCGAGAAGTATTTGATCTTGATGAATCACTATAAGTTCGACTTGACGATGAGCAGGATGCTATAAAAAAAAGAAATGGCAACAACAACATTATTAATTTAGAAGCGTTTTGGTTCATAATATTCAGATTTTGATTCCGTATTTCAAATACGATATAAGATAAAACTCACTCGTTGAAAATAGGTTAGTAAATAGGGTTCAAATAAAATATTCAACGAGACAATTGCAGTTCAGACTTTGGTTTGAACTGCTTTTTTATTTTACCGATAAAATAAAATCAAGTTTCGTGAATGCTGTTGAAAGATGGGAATAAATGATAATACGTCGAGAAAACGCTAGATTTAGAAAAGTTATTATTTAGAAAAAGGAAATTGGACGATGGGAATTGATTATTGGAGTTTTCCACTATCCAATAATTTAGCTCTCGATGCTCTTCTTTTTCTTCTTCATTCTTACCTCAAATCTTTTTCCTTCCAAACCTAATTCTGTATTTGAAAAAATACTCTTTGCTTCATCTTGCAATTCATCCAATTCAACGTAACGAGAAGAATAATGTCCTAAAATTAATTTTTCAACCTTTGCTTTTTGAGCAATAGTTGCAGCTTGAATAGAAGTGGAATGTTTAGTTCTTTTTGCAAATTCAAGTTCGGAATGCAAAAAAGTAGATTCGTGATAAAGTATATCAACTCCTTCAATAATTGGAATAATCGATTCATCATACATAGTATCTGAACAATAAGCATATGACCTGGGAGCAGGTGCAGGAGTAGTCAATTCAGCATGGGTAATAATTTCACCATTGCCATTAATCCAATTATTTCCATCTTTGATATTTTGAATATCTTCAAAAGGAATATCATACTTTTTGATTTTTTCAGGAATCATCGAATTAGGCTGTTGTTTTTCTCTAAACAAAAAACCTTGGGTTGGAATTCTATGCGTTAAAGGAATCGTGTAAACTTCTACCACTTTATCCTCAAAAATTAATTTATTTTCTTCAGGGTCAGTAATGTGAAATTCAATAGGATATGGAAGCGGATGACCAGTATATTTTAATTGAATATTAATAATTTCATCCAAGTGAGGAGGACAGTAAATATGTAGTGGATCTTTTCGACCATTCAATCCATACGAAGATAAAACTCCAATCAAGCCAAAAATATGATCTCCATGCAAATGACTAATAAAAATCTGGTTAATTTTTGATCGCTTAATTCGATTATCACGTAATCGGATTTGAGTTCCTTCACCACAATCTATGAGATAAAGATGACCACGCACATTTAAAACTTGAGCTGTTGGGAAACGATTATTAGCGGGGATTGCTGAATTGCAACCAAGGATAGTCAATTCAAACTTCATTTTTGTGTAGGGTGTTTAGAGGGAATGATTAATTAGTTGCTAAATCAACTAATTAATCATTCAATCATCTTTTTTAAGCATCTGAGTCAGCCTCACCATCCAACTCTCTTTCGATATCTTCCATGAAGACATAATCTACAGATTCTGCAACTGTAGGAATGATATTTAAGATGCTGTCCAATTTCGAAATGGTAATTAATTTTTTAATATTTTCGCTATTGACACCTGTGAGAATAAAAGTACCATCAGCTGACCACAGTCTATTTCCTGTCAATATGGCGCTAAGACCAGAAGAATCTACAAATTTGACAGCCCCTAAATCAAGAATCATATTATTCACTCCACTATTCCTCATCATCAAAAATTCGGACTTTAATTCTGGAGCAATTAAGGAATTGAGATTTTCATCTTCTAAAGAAAAAATCGCATATTTTTCCTGTTTGTCTACCGAGTACTTCATAAGTATATTCAAATTGTTTTTAAAAAAATTAAATCCCACAAATGTATTAAATAATAAGGAAATTATTAATTGATTTTAAGAACAAAGTTTTTCTTCCATTTTGGAAAACTACTTAGAATCAATGATTTCAATACATTATTGGATATTTTAGAGATTCAAATTCAACTTTTTTTAAATTTGTACGTTTCTAATACTATCCATAAATAACATTATAGAATTTAATAATTTGCTTTTTCCGCTTTTAAAAGGGCTTTATTAGTTGTTCTGAAAACGCTATTATTTTCTTAAAAATAATAGCGTGATTTGGATTTTTTTTGAAAAAAATTGTTGATTTAAGTATTAAAAAAAGGTTTAACTCAATATTAAAACTTGCCGACAATTTGTATTATCATAAAATAGACCTGACAAACGTTCCATTAAAAAGCCTATGGCATTATTTTTTCTAATAATATACAAATCATTATTTCGATATTTTGGATTTTGTTAAAAAATAAAATGGGGGGAGCCCAAAGAAATGGTGTAATATTATGAGTAGCTAATTTTTATACAAATTTTCAATATTTATTAGTTGTAATCTCAAAATATTAACCTTATCATTGCTAAGCAAAACAACCCAAATCAACATTCCAAAATTAAGGGAGGAAGAATAAATGATGAACGATAAGTGATGAATGGTGAGTCCCACTATTTAGTTTTAAAATCAGGATGCTCATCACTTTATCTCTCATAACTCATCACTCAAAAAAATTCTCTCAAAGAATCACCGAAGAAAAAAATATATCATGAACAAGAGATTTTCTCCAAAAGTCAAAAAAGTTATCTCAAGAAGTCGCGACGAAGCAATTCGATTGGGACAAGACTTTATCGGTACTGAGCACTTGTTGCTGGGTATCATGCAAGAGCGAAATGGACTTGCAATAAGAGTGTTGGACTCATTGGAAGTGAATGTAAAAGAACTTGCCAAAACCATTGAAAGATCTGTTCGGAAGAGTAGCAGCCCAAAAGCATCTTTGGAAGTGGGAAGTATTCCATTGAACAAGCATGCTGAAAAGGTATTGAAAGTTACCTTCCTTGAAGCTAAGATTTTGAAAAACGATGAGATAAGCACAGAACACTTAATGCTTTCAATTTTGAAGCATGAAGAAAATTTGGCTTCTCGAATTTTAAATGAATTTGATGTAAACTATGAAGTCTTCAAGGCTGAATTAGATTACGTTAATCAAGAAACTGACATGGGTGATGTTGGTCGTCCTGATATTTTTAATGGTCCTGATGACGAAGGAGATGAGCCATTCGAAGATGAAGGAGCTGGCGGAGCAGGTCGATACCAACAACGAGGTGGAGGCAAAGGTGCTTCAAAGTCACGTACTCCTGTGTTGGATAATTTTGGTAGAGATATTACCAAATTGGCAGATGAAGGGAAATTAGATCCAATCATCGGTCGTGAAACTGAAATCGAACGAGTGTCTCAAATTTTGAGTCGTCGTAAAAAGAATAACCCAATTTTGATTGGGGAGCCTGGTGTGGGTAAAACTGCCATCGTTGAAGGTCTTGCTTTAAGAATTCAGCAGAAGAAAGTTTCTCGAACTTTGTTTGGGAAAAGAATTGTGATGTTAGATTTAGCAGCTTTAGTTGCTGGAACTAAATATCGTGGACAATTCGAAGAGAGAATGAAAGCGATCATGACTGAATTGGAAAAATCACGAGACGTGATTTTATTTATTGATGAGATTCATACAATTGTTGGAGCAGGTGGTGCAACTGGATCATTGGATGCATCGAATATTTTCAAACCAGCTTTGGCAAGAGGTGAGTTGCAATGTATCGGAGCATCAACATTAGATGAATACCGTCAGCACATTGAAAAAGATGGTGCATTGGATCGTCGATTCCAAAAAGTAGTGGTTGATCCACCTTCACCGGAAGAAGCTGTTCATATTTTACAGAACATCAAAGAGAAATATGAGGAGTTCCACAATGTAACTTACTCTGATGATGCAATCAAAGCTTGTGTGAAATTTAGTGATCGATACGTAAGTGATCGATTCCTTCCGGACAAAGCGATTGACGTCATGGATGAGGTAGGTGCAAGAGTTCACTTAAAAAATATTCATGTGCCTAAGCATATTGAAGATTTGGAAAAGAAAATTGAAGAACTTAAAGAACAAAAAAATTCTGCAGTTAAAAATCAGCAGTATGAAAAAGCAGCTGACTTAAGAGATAATGAATCTAAATTAGTTCGTCAATTAGATTTTGCCAAAGTAGAATGGGAAGAAGAGTCAAAAACGAAACGTTACCCCGTTAACGAAGAAGATATTGCAGAAGTAGTATCTATGATGACAGGTATTCCTGTTCAACGTGTTGCTCAAAATGAAAGTAAGAAACTCGTAAAAATGAGTTCTGATATTCAAGCAGCAATCATCGGACAAGATGAGGCGATCGTTAAGATTACTAAAGCGATTCAACGTAATAGAGTAGGATTGAAAGATCCTTCAAAACCGATTGGATCATTTATTTTCTTAGGACCTACTGGAGTTGGTAAAACTGAATTAGCGAAAGCTTTAGCTCGATATATTTTCGATTCGGAAGATGCGTTAATTAGAATTGATATGTCTGAGTACATGGAGAAATTCAGCGTGAGTCGATTAATTGGAGCGCCTCCAGGGTACGTTGGTTACGAAGAAGGTGGACAATTGACAGAGCGAGTTAGAAGAAAACCATACTCGGTTATTCTTTTGGATGAGATTGAAAAAGCACATCCAGATGTGTACAATATCTTATTACAAGTTTTAGATGATGGACAATTGACGGATGGATTAGGTAGAAAAGTAGATTTCAAAAATACCTTAATCATCATGACTTCTAATATTGGAGTTCGCCAATTGAAGGACTTTGGTTCAGGTGTAGGTTTCAATACTAAAGCTAGACAAGAGGCATCAGAAGAAAATAGCAAAGCAGTTATTCAAACTGCCTTAAAGCGAACTTTCTCTCCTGAATTTTTGAACAGAATTGATGATGTTGTGATCTTCAATAGCTTAGACCAAAATGATATCTTCAAAATCATTGATATTACTTTGAAAGATTTGTACAAACGATTAGAAGGTATGGGTTACAAACTCAGATTGACTGATGGTGCGAAAAAATTCGTTGCTGAAAAAGGTTATGATCCACAATTTGGAGCAAGACCATTGCACCGAGCTATTCAAAAATATATCGAAGATCCATTAGCTGAATTTATTTTAGGGCAAAATCCACCAGAGGGTAGCGCATTCAAAGCGGTAATGAGAAAAGATGGAGAAGGATTGGATATTGACTTGGAAAAAGAAGCGAAGTCGGAATCTAAGAAATAAATTTCAGATAAAATGGGATTTTGAATGGCATCATTCATTTCTCCATTTAAAAATAATGCACCTGTCGAATATGTTCGGCAGGTGTTTTTTTATTGTTCTATTTCAGACAAGAAACTCACATGAAAAATTATCTAGGAGCAATGAGGTTTCAAACCAACCGATTTCTTGCAGATAGTTACTTTCAAAATATTACTGATGCATTTCAATTTTTAACTCAAAAATTAAAATACTATTAAACAAGAGAGGGAACTATTACCAAAATTCCCACGTAGGAATTCATTGTTAATTAAATAAGACCTAAATCGTTTATTTTATGGACTTTTTTCCCAATAATTAAACAGAATACAAAATATCCTGTTATTTTTACAGAGAAATTATCATATTGTAATTTTTAAAACTATTTTTTTATTATTTCTAAATTCATTTGGCTAAAAGACAAAAAAAGCAACCCGTTAGAAAAAATACACTCAGATTTAGAGTGAATGATCAAATCCGAATTCCAGACATTCGTTTGGTGGGTGACAATCTCAAAGAATTAAGCGAAACTATTGGACAAAACATTGAAGCTGGTATTTATCCAACTCGTAGAGTTTTAGAATGGGCAGATAGAATGGAACTCGACCTTGTCGAAATATCTCCGAAAGCTAAACCTCCTGTGTGTCAAATCATTGACTATAAAAAATTCCTCTATATGAGGAAGAAGAAGGAAAAGGAAATCAAATCTAATGCTGTAAAAACAGTTGTAAAAGAAATTCGTTTCGGTCCAAATATCAGCGAGCATGATTTTGATTTTAAATTAAAGCATGCTATCAATTTCTTAAAAGAAGGTTCTAAAGTTAAATCTTATGTTCATTTCCGTGGACGAACCATCGTTTTTAGAGATCGTGGAGAACTAGTTTTACTCCGATTCATTAAAGAATTAGCTGAATATGGTTCGCCTGAAGCAATGCCTAAAATGGAAGGCCGAAGAATGATAGTGGTAATTGCTCCTAAGAAAAGTGCTTTGAAAAAACCAGTCAAGAAAAAGAATAAGCACGAAAGAAGAAAAGATGAAGCAGATAAAGCTGCAGCCATCGCAGCTGAAGCTGAATTACAAAAGAAATTAAATGAAGAAGAGGAATAGATCTTCAAACTTCATTCTGAAATAAAAAAAAGGCTGTATCTCTTTGAGATGTGGCCTTTTTTATTCAAGATCAAAAGAATAATAACTCAATACAATTGAATCTTTGATTTTGATAAACATTTTTAATACAACAATAGAAAAGATTATTGAAATAGATATTAAATTATCTTTGTCATTTTTACTTATTTCCTTATCTTTGCACCTCTTTTGAAATATCAGGTGGAGATTTCTAATATTTTCACCAACAAAATTATTTAATTATGCCTAAAATGAAGACCCACTCTAGTGCTAAGAAGAGATTCAAAGTAACTGGCTCTGGGAAAATCAAGAAATTTGGTGCTTTTACTTCTCACATGATGAGAAACAAAAGTAAAAAAGCAAAGTTACGATTGAGACACGGTAGCATCCTTAAAAAAGGAGATGAGAATCGAATCAAAAAATTACTTTGTATGAAATAGTGGTTTCTGAAAATCACTAACTTTTTTTAACGACGGTGGAGCAAAGAAAAATGGATTTCCAATCCTGCTTCACAACTAAAAAATTTTAAAATGCCTAGATCAGTAAATTCTGTAGCTTCAAGAGCCAGAAGAAAAAAGATTCTAAAATTAGCGAAAGGTTACTTTGGTGCAAGATCTAAAGTTTATACAGTAGCGAAAAATGCTGTAGAAAAAGGACTTGTATATGCGTACCGAGATCGTAAAAATAAAAAACGTGC
>JBGCCY010000098.1:0-6327 GCA_045104975.1 Saprospiraceae bacterium | reverse complement strand
AGAAAATAGAAGAACCTTTTCAAGATCAATATTTACTAGAGACTTATCAAAGTTTTTTAGATGGAATGATTCTAGATTGTCCAACTGATTCAAGTGAATTTTATTTTAAGGCTAAAATTAACGGACAAGAGACTTGTTATTATGATGGAATTGATGGAAAAAATCTTTATTTTAGTATTACTTCAAAATATACAACGGTTTCACCTAGTACTAGTACTGCTAATCCTTCTTATCCAGTAAAATCGGCAACTTTAAGTATGTTAAATGAACCGTTTGTACAGGCAGAAGATTTCATACATATTGGGTTTCCTGACTTTGCATTTGAAAGAGATACTGTCGAATACTTGGATTCTATTTTTGCTATCGAATATCACCAGGTTAAGTCAGAATTAGAAGAACCTGATCGATTTGAGGTAGAACTTCGAATGATAGATTTAGTTAAAGAGAATGCCGGAGTGTATTTTCCAATATCTACAAGATTTGGAAACCAAGATGATAGCTACATACGATTTAGGAATGTAGAACAGATTAGAGAATTTGGGCATGTATATTATTCTATAGAAATGGAAGTTGTCTGTAGTTTATATCATTGGCCTCAATATGGAAAAGAAGGATTATGGGGAAAGGTGGAAGATGGAATTTTTGTAGCTAAGTTTTTAGCAAAATACAAAGAATAGCTTTTTTTTTGAAGAAATGGAAAATGGAGAAACCTGTTTTCCATTTCTGTTTTGTAGTGAAAGGAGATGTCCTAATTATTCCTATTGTTTCTGATTCTTACCCTCTTTTTCCTTTTTTCTCCCATCGCAAAAAGGTGAATAGCATATAACTTTGGTTTGATATTTTTTTATTAAATCAAAACTTATTAACTATGAAAAGTTGTAATTATTTGAAGCCCAGCTGGTTTCCCAAAGCATTATTTGTTTTTATGATATTAACTATTTCCTTATTTAGTTGTAAAAAAGATTCGGTAGATATTAAGGATACTACTGCTGAAATCTCTGAGACCAACAATGATATATATACTGTAGAGGAAATTAGAACTCTTTTTAATCAAAAGAAGCCTTTGGATTGGAAGACTGAGAAGGATGCTAAATTTATTTATAGTGTGGGGATGCATACTGACCCTATATATTCCATTGGTTATAAACCAAAGAATATTACCAATTTAATGGAGATTATTCACTTAATTGATATACATTCTGATGAATGGAAAAATGTAGAAAATAAAGTTATGAATGAACTTTTAAAGAATGAAGGAAAGAAAAAGAATGAAGTTCTTATTCATCATTTTGACCCATTACCTAGTTTTGTAGTGCAAGGTCTCTCTCTATCCACGATTGAAAAATTAATAGCCATGGATGAGGTTATGTATGTTGAGCCTAAAACAACTACTATTTTTGCACCAGGTTATTCAACAGTAAACTTGAGAGAGGATGGAAGTAACAATGGCTTACCCTATGAAGAGGATGTTTTTGAGAGTGTTACTTGTGGCTGTGGGGCATCACCTGTTATTCCTGCAGACTTTCCAGCGATAACTCCCGACTTTGAAAGATCTTGGCATTTTGCACATCAAGGTATTACAGATGATTCTTGGAATGTATCAACTGGATCAGGAATTGGTATAGCAATCCTTGATACTGGTGTGTCAGATTATCAAGAAAATCTTTACGCATACAAATTTGGTTATACTTGGCCGTATGAAAGACTTCATTTTAGATATAATTTTTTACCAACTATAAATCCTAGTCCTGATGACGAACAAGTACAAAGTATGGAAGGGACTATTGATGAGGTTTTGGCTCCTAACCCGGCACATACTCATGATTATTGTGGACATGGTACTAGAATGGCAGGAATAGCAACCGCACCAAGAGGAGAAAATGGAAGTGCAGTAGGTGTTGCTTATGGCGCTGACTTATATTCTATGCGAGTAGCTCATAATCCAATACTTGATTTGTTTACTGAAAAAATAGCTGTATGTAGTGCTCTTGAGGAAGCAAGAGTAAATGATGGAATTCAAGTAATTAGCATGGCTCTTGGAATGGCTTTGGGGGCAACAGATACTGATATAGAAATGGCCATTCAAATGATTAATAATGAGGGTGAAAAACTAATTTTTTGTGCTGCTGGAACATCTCCAACTTGGTTGGGAGGAAATGATGTTGTTTTTCCTGCGAATCTTATTACTACTTTAGCTATTACAGGAATGAATGAACAATTAAACTTTTATACACCATTAGATGGTACAGATATACGTTGTGATGTTTGTCATCATGGTTCTGAGGTTGATTTTTCAGTAATAATGACAAGAAGAAATGGTCTAGGTAATAGGAATGCTGTCGGGATTAATTGTACTAATGATGTGCCTGTTTATACTACGGGGTCTTCAGCAGCAACTGCAACAATGGCTGGAATTGCTGCTTTAATATGGGCTAATGAAGGAGTGAACACATCCGCTGGTACTATAAAAGGAAAACTTTTACTCCATGCGAGTAATGATGATACTAACAAGCACTCAACTCTAGGATATGGGTGGATCAATGTTGAATCAGCACTAGGCCTTTAATGATATAAGATGAAAAAAAAATATATAGTTTGGTGGTTTATTCCTTTCATTTTGGCACTTAGCATCTATTGGGATTTTAATTCTGTAGATGTAATGTTTCCAATGACACTCTATACTGGAATAATGTGCTTCGTGTTACTAATAGTGGGTTTTGTTTACTACAGGATAGAAGATAAAAAAACTGGAAATAAATTAGAGTCAATTATAGTTAATCTATGTTTATTTTATACTCTTTTTTATCCTTCAATAATCGTTTTAGTAAGTGTTTATGAAAAGATTAACCATATTAGATTTGGGAAAAATTGGGTAACATGTTTCCTTAAATCTAATTATAGTTTTAAACTATTTTTATTCATTCAGATTATTCCAATTACAATACTACTATTGAATTCCATTCGTGAAAGGAAAAAATCGAAAAAATGATAAACTATATAAAATATAATATTACAAGGAGTCAATTTCAATTTGGCTCCTTGTTTTTTATTTTTGCTCATTTACGATTTCTTATTTTCGTTTTATTCCTCATTATTTCATTCAATGCTAAATCTCTCAGTTTGACTGAAGGTGGCAATGTATATTATGAATGTCTTGGAGATGGAGATATATCAGGTACTAATAAATATAAGTTGCATTTTAACACTTATATTCTTTGTGATTTTGCCAACGCTGGTTTTAATTCGTTAGAGTTTAGATTAATTAATGCGGATACTTTTTTTTCAACTTTAGAATTGTCTTTTGATTCTGTAATTACTGTTCCAAATCCAGTATTTGAATGTAGGTCTATTCCTTCCTATGCCTGTTTAAAAAAGTTTACTTATTCTACTATTATTGATTTACCAATAAGTAATGATAGTTATCTTTTTGTTTCAGAATTTTGTTGTCGTAATGTTTGGTTGACAAATACATCTTCTGGGTATAGTATGTATTCTACCGAAATAACTCATCTAGCCCAAATACTTCAAAATAGTTCTCCAACTATTCAATCTTTTCCTCCGACAATATTATGCAATGAGTATCCATTTGAGTTTCCAATGGCAGAGGTTGATGATGAAGATCATCAATTAGTTTATACCTTATGTAATCCAATAGGGAGAGAGGGAGGAGGAGTAGATGCCTTTCCCTTGCCTCCTTTTCCACTTATCCAATTTCACGTTCCCGATTATTCCTATTTGTATCCTTTAGGTCAAAATACTCCTTTTTCCATTGATGCCAACACAGGAATAATGTCAGGATTTACTGATAGCGTAGGGAAATTCGCAGTTACTTTTTGTATATCAGAGTATCACAATGGTCAATTGTTAAGTAGATCTATTCATGATATTACTCTTAATGTTGAAGATTGTACTCCTGATGTTTTTGCCGATATTTCTAATTCTGATGAATTTATTAATGATGATTACATTTTCAATCTTTGTGAAGAAACTCAACTCACCATCCAAAACCAAAGCACCGATACCAACTACATCAACACTCTCTTTTGGACATTTGATATAGATAACCAAATTGATACTTTTTACGAATGGAATCCAACTATTACATTTCCACATAGCGGAACATTTACTGGTCAACTCCTACTCAACCCAGGCGAAGAATGTGGAGATACTGCCTATATTATGGTTCATGTGAGTGAATCATTACAAGCTGACTTTGTGATAGATTATGATACTTGTTTAGGAGGTGTAGTTGAATTTACCGACCAATCTATTGCTCAAGGAATTACTATCGAGGATTGGTTTTGGGATTTTGGAGATAGTTCAACGAGCGAGTTGCCTTCTCCGCAACATCAATATTTGCAGCCAGGAACTCAAGAGACTACACTAATTATTACCGATGAAAATGGCTGTCAAGATACTTTGGTTAAAAACTTTGAATGGCTGCCTGCTCCTCCAATTATTGTTGTAGCACCGAGTGCGTTTGCAGGCTGTTCGCCATTAGATGTTTTTTTTGAAAATTTATCTTCTCCTGTAGATAGTACTTATGAGGTATTGTGGGATTTTGGAAATGGAAATACGAGTATGGACATCAGCCCTTCGTATGTTTATTTGACTGAAGATGTTTACAATATTTCGGTTAAGATTACTTCACCGATTGGTTGTGAGATAGATACTACTTTTTATGATTTGATAAATATAACTCCTACACCTCAAGCAAATTTTGGGTGGCAAGAAGAGGTGATTTCTAATTTGCAACCCGAGGTGAATTTCCAAAATTTATCTTCTCAAGAAGTTATTGCATGGGAATGGAGTACGAATCAACAGGTTTTTTCTGAGGAAGAGAATCCTGTTTTTATTTTTCAAGATACTGGTTATCAGGAAGTTACACTCACCGTTTTTGATGAATATAATTGTAAGGATAGTTTGACATTGCTACTTGATGTGATTCCTGCAGCTACGTATTTTTTGCCAAATGCATTTTCTCCCAATGGAGATGGAGTGAATGATATTTTTTTTGGAAAAGGAATTTTGGAAAATATTCGATTTTTCGAAATGCTGATTTACAATCGTTGGGGAGAAGTTATTTTTCAAACCTATAATCCAAAACAAGGGTGGGGCGGAATAAATTTCAAGTCAGGAAAAAATGCCAGCCAAGGTGTTTATAATTGTGTGGTAAAATATCGAACTTCAAGAAATACGTTTAAACAATATCAACAATCAATTGTTTTGATAAAATAAAAATAGATGTTAAATTTGATTGCGATTTTCTATTTTAGACAACTGAAAAATAGAAAATATTTATGTCATTTTTATTAAAAAAAACTTTAGAAGCATTATGAGTAAAGTAAAAAATCTTTCAGCTGAAAAAGCACTTGAGAAATTAAAAGCAGGAAACAAAAATTTTGTGGCAGACAAATTAGAAGGAAACCTTCAAGATGCTGCAAGAAGAAAATCTTTAACTGGTGGACAGAATCCTTATGCAATTATTCTAAGTTGTGCAGATAGTCGAGTCGTTCCAGAATTGGCTTTTGATTCGGGACTTGGAGAAATATTCGTAATTAGAGTGGCTGGAAATGTAGCGAACACTAGTACGACTGCAAGTATCGAATATGCAGTTGCTCACCTTGGTGTGAAATTAATTGTAGTATTAGGCCATGAAAGTTGTGGAGCAGTAACTGCCGCAATTGGAGGTGGAGATAATGGATATAATTTGAATCATCTGTTGGCGCATATTTCTCCAGCGATTGCAGCTTCTCGTAAAAAAGATGTGAATTCAGTTGTAAAGAAAAATGCAAAAATGACTTGCGATGATTTAGTGAATCGTTCTGATATTATCAAAAAAGCGACGGAGAAGAAAGCTGGAGAATTGCATATCGTTCCAGCATATTATAATTTAGGAACAGGGAAAGTGAATTTTTTATAGAAAATTAATTCTTATTTCTTTAACAAAAAAAGGGTTGTTCAAAATTAATTGAACAACCCTTTTTATTTAGCATAAATGCTATTTATTTTTTTGCAGAATCAAGCACAGCTTTGAAAGTGTCAGGATGATTCATCGCTAAGTCAGCTAAAACTTTACGATTCAAACCTACTCCATTTTGTGATAATCCGTGCATCAATCTAGAGTAAGACGTTCCATGTTGTCTTGCACCTGCATTGATACGAGCGATCCATAATCTACGGAATGCACGTTTTTTATTTTTACGATCTCGGTACGCATATACAAGTCCTTTTTCTACAGCATTTTTCGCTACTGTATAAACTTTAGATCTTGCACCAAAGTAACCTTTCGCTAATTTTAGAATCTTTTTTCTTCTGGCTCTTGAA